>CACOIV010000004.1 GCA_902627335.1 uncultured Prochlorococcus sp. | reverse complement strand
AGCTATGTTTATTTTCCATAGGAAAACTGATTTTGCCTAAGTAACCTTCTTCATCTTCTAATTCAAGAACTAACCAAGTTCTTTTTTTTTCTATTAATTCTAACCTTCCATATCTATTAGTTTGCTCTCTTGAGCTTTCAACTTTTTCAAGTTGATAAATATCACTAACAAAACCATCAAATATTGAAAAAAACTTAAACCTTTTAAACTTTAAATTTTGTTTACTAGCCTCTACTATTGGTCCCCACAATATATATAAAAAAAATAAAACACATAATAGTAACCATAAGGAATATGTTTGATTTCTATCTTGACTAACGCTTATTAAGAAAGTTATAACTCCTCCGATCGATGATATTATGAGCCTTTGTAAAATTTTCCTTGGATCACCTAAAGCGTATTTAAATTGACCACCGGTAGCTACAGATGGAACTATTTTTGAGACTTGATTTAAACTAATTGGTATAAGCATTTTAAAAAATTAGTTTTTCCAATCCATAAATAAGTGTTTCATAATTTCTAATCTTTCTGATAGCTGTTAATACTCCTGGCATATAAGCCTTTCTATCAATTGTATCGTGTCTAATGGTATACGATTCTCCAGGTGATCCCATCATTACAATTTGATGAGCCAATAGACCTGGTAATCTTACTGAATGAACATTTATACCTGAATCCCTAATACCTCCTCTTACAGATTTTAATGATTCAGTTTCATTAATAATAGCTTCATTAAATCTCTTAGGATATTCCTCGATCATTTCTGCTGTTTTAATACATGTTCCGCTTGGGGAATCAGCTTTTTGATTATGATGCATTTCAATTAGCTCAATATTATCGTAAAACCTAGCTGCTAGAGATGCAGCTTGCTGTAATAAGACCATGCCTACTGAGAAATTCGGTATTATGGCGCAACCCACAGATGCTTTCTGAGAAAATAAGGTTAATTCTTCAATTTGCGAAGGAGTTAAACCTGTAGTTCCAATAACAGGGCAAACCCCATATGCTATGGCTGCTCTGGTATTGTCATAAACCGAATCAGGATGCGTAAAATCAACTAGAACTGGTTTCAATTCATCATCTCTAAAAGTTTGACTTACTGTACATAAACTTCCTTCTAAGTCATTTGATATAAAAATATCATTATCGGGAATATCCAATATCTTTGAGATCTTCTCTCCATTTTTATTTTCATTTAAATCGATAGCTGCTACTAATTCACAATCTTCGGAATTTGTTACAGCATTTATAACTTCGCGGCCCATTCTTCCTAGGGCCCCAGAAACTAGTACTGGTATGGATTTGTTGGAGTTTTTAGTCATCTTAAATAAAATTTTTGTTAAAAATGATGTTACACGGTATTTATATTGCACACAATAACGTCAAAACAACCGTAGGCTGGTAGAAATACTCAAGAAAAAAAAATGTTTACGCAGGTCCGCTCAGCAAACCGCAGAGTATCTCCTGCCGAGGATAACAAACATAAAGTTATTATCAAAGCTGTATATGTTGTCCTCGAGCCACAATACCAAAATTCCTTAACAGAAGCTGCTAAATTAATCAACCAAATCCAAGGTCCTATTGGAATAGAATTAAATGGCTATTTAATAGAGGAATTAAGAGATGATAATAACTACAATGATTTTGTAGAAGATATTTCAAAAGCCGATATTTTTATTGCTTCTTTAATATTTATTGAAGATTTAGCTCAAAAAGTAGTAGATGCTGTATCACCCTATAAAGACAAATTAAAAGCTTCAGTAATTTTTCCTTCAATGCCTGAAGTTATGAGATTAAATAAATTAGGCTCATTTAGCATGTCTCAACTTGGACAATCAAAAAGTATTATTGGAGACTTGATTAAAAAGAAGAAGGAAGCAGATGGAGCAAGTTTTCAAGATTCAATGCTAAAACTTTTAAATACTTTACCTTCTATTCTTAAGTATTTACCTGTAGAAAAAGCTCAAGATGCTAGAACCTTCATTTTAAGTTTCCAATATTGGTTAGGAGGTACTACAGAAAATATAAAAAATCTATTATTGATGCTCTCTGAGAAATATGTTGTTTCAGAAGAAATTAAAAAGCAATTAGATGAATTTAACATTCAAGATCCAGAGACATTCCCTGATTTAGGTATATGGCATCCAATGGCTCCTAATATGTTTGAAAGCTTAGAGAGTTATCAAGCATGGGACAATAATAGAAAAGATATCGAGGTTAAATCAGATAAAACACCAACTATTGGCTTGGTACTTCAAAGAAGTCATATAGTTACAGGAGATGATGCTCATTATGTTGCTGTTATACAAGAATTGGAATATAGAGGGGCAAGGGTAATACCTATTTTTTGCGGTGGCCTTGATTTTTCTAAACCAGTTAATGAATTTTTCTATGATTCAATTAAAAAAGATATTCCAATAGTAGATGGTGTAGTATCACTTACGGGATTTGCCTTGGTTGGCGGTCCTGCAAGGCAGGATCATCCTAAAGCAATCGACTCACTTAAAAAATTAAATAGACCATATATGGTTGCTTTACCTCTTGTATTTCAAACAACTCAAGAATGGGAGGAAAGTGACCTAGGTTTGCACCCTGTACAAGTAGCATTGCAAATTGCAATACCAGAATTAGATGGAGCAATAGAACCAATAGTTCTCTCTGGGAGAGATGATGCTACAGGCAAAGCACATACTCTACAAGATAGGGTTGATATAATTGCTGAAAGAGCAATAAAGTGGTCGACTTTACGAGTTAAAAAAAGGGAGGATAAAAAGTTAGCAATCACAGTCTTTAGCTTTCCACCAGATAAAGGTAATGTAGGAACAGCAGCGTACTTAAATGTTTTTGGCTCGATTTTCAGAGTTTTAAAAGAGATGAAAAATAAGGGTTATAAGATAGATGGTTTACCTCCAACTTCCAAAGAACTTATGGAGAAGGTAATAAATAATGCAGAGGCTATGGAGGGATCTCCTGAATTAAATATTGCACATAAGATGTCGGTAAAAGAATATGAAGAATTCACGCCTTATTCAAATAGACTCGAAGAAAACTGGGGTAAGCCACCAGGAAACTTAAATAGTGATGGGCAAAACCTCCTTATATACGGAAAACATTTTGGTAATGTCTTTATAGGAGTTCAACCTACATTTGGATACGAGGGGGACCCAATGAGACTTCTATATTCGAGAAGTGCTAGTCCTCATCATGGTTTTGCTGCTTATTACACTTATGTGGAAAAGATCTGGCAAGCTGACGCTGTACTACATTTCGGTACGCATGGCTCCCTTGAATTTATGCCAGGAAAACAAATGGGGATGAGTGAAACATGCTATCCAGATTCCTTAATAGGTTCTCTTCCTAACCTTTACTATTACGCTGCCAATAATCCATCGGAGGCAACTATTGCAAAAAGAAGAGGTTATGCTTCCACTATAAGTTATTTAACACCTCCAGCTGAGAATGCTGGTTTATATAAGGGTTTAAAGGATTTAAGTGAACTTGTAGGTTCATACCAACAACTTAGAGAGAATAGTAGAGGAATCCAAATCGTAAATTCCATAGTTGAAACATCAAAGCAGTGTAATCTAGATAAAGACGTTAATTTACCCACTAAAGATGCCTCAGATTTAAGCTTAGATGAAAGAGATTTATTTGTTGGAAATATTTACAAGCAATTAATGGAAATTGAAAGTAGATTATTACCATGTGGATTACATACAATTGGCGAAGCACCAACTGCAGAGGAAGCGGTTGCTACATTAGTAAATATTGCTTCACTTGAGAGAGAACAAGAAAATCTTAGATCACTTCCTGGTTTACTTGCAGAATCTATTAATCTTAAAATAGATGATATTTATAAAGGTAATAATAAAGGCGAACTTAAATTTGTAGAGCTAAATGAAAAAATAATCAATACTTGTAGAGAAGCCATTTTTTCAATGGTAAATTCTCTTAAAATAGTTAATGGAAGAGTTTATCTAGAGAAATCATTTTTATCAAAATTATTTGATTTTCTTACAGTTTTTGGAATAACTATCCCTACACCATGGTTACGAGTCTGTAGATTGAAAGGCTTCGACAATATTGATCAAAAGGAATTAAATAAACTTTTTGATTATTTATTATTCTGCTTAGAACAAGTTTGTGCAGATAAAGAGATGGAAAGTCTTATTAAAGCACTTGACGGTAACTATGTATTACCTGGTCCAGGAGGTGATCCAATTCGTAATCCTGGTGTTTTACCTAGTGGAAAAAACATTCATGCTTTAGATCCACAATCAATTCCTACTACAGCAGCTGTTGCAGCAGCAAAAGCTGTAGTTGACAAACTAATTGAAAGGCAAAAAGAAGAACAAGGTTCATGGCCAGAAACAATAGCATGTGTTCTATGGGGTACCGACAATATAAAAACATATGGTGAATCTTTAGCTCAAATTTTATGGTTTGTAGGAGTAAAACCCAAACCTGACTCAGTTGGAAGAATAAATAAATTAGAACTAATACCGTTAAAAGAGCTTGGAAGACCAAGGATTGATGTTGTTGTAAATTGTTCAGGAGTTTTCAGAGACTTATTTATAAATCAAATGGCTTTAATAGATCAAGCGGTAAAGCTTGCTGCTGAGGCAGATGAACCATTAGATATGAATTTTGTAAGAAAACACTCTTTGGAACAAGCAGAAAAGGAAGGGACATCATTAAGAGATGCATCTGCAAGAGTTTTTTCTAATGCAAGTGGAAGTTATAGTTCTAATGTTAATTTAGCCGTTGAAAATTCCACTTGGGAGGAAGAGAATGAACTGCAAGAAATGTATTTATCAAGAAAAACATATGCTTTCAATGCAGATAATCCAGGAGAAATGAATCAGAAAAGAGATGTTTTTGAATCAGTAATGAAGACAGCAGATGTAACTTTTCAAAATTTAGATTCATCAGAAATTTCATTAACAGATGTAAGTCATTATTTTGACTCAGATCCAACAAAATTAATTAAAACATTAAGAGATGACGGTAAGGAACCTAGCAGCTTTATAGCTGATACAACAACTTCAAATGCACAAGTCAGGTCTCTTAGTGAAACCATTAGACTTGATTCAAGAACGAAACTTCTTAATCCAAAATGGTATGAGGGAATGCTTAAATCTGGATATGAAGGAGTAAGAGAATTGTCTAACAGATTAAACTACACACTGGGTTGGAGTGCAACAAGTGGCCAAGTGGATAATTTTGTTTATGAAGAAACAAATGAAACTTTTATAAATGATGAAGAGATGAGAAAAAGGTTAATGGAATTAAATCCTAATAGTTTTAGAAGAATAGTTGGCACTTTATTAGAAGTTAATGGAAGAGGTTATTGGGAAACATCTGATGAAAACATAGAACAACTGAAAGAACTTTATCAAGAGGTTGAGGATAAGATTGAGGGAGTTAAAGAATAAATAATATTAATCTTTAACGATATAATTTATCGGCTACTTTGAGTAGTTGATGATTTAGTTTCACATCATGAACTCTCACTATCTCAATTTTTTTTTGAGCACATAAACAGCTTACTGCAAGTGATCCTATATCTCTATTTTTGGGATTATCCTCTTTCAAAATTTCTCCAATAAATCTTTTTCTTGAGGCTCCAATTAATAAAGGGAAATCAAAACTTTTTAATCTATCTAAATTTTTTAGGATAACAATATTATGATCATTGTTTTTTGCAAAACCTAATCCTGGATCCCAAATAATTTTATCTCTCCTCACTTTTTTACAAATAGCTGATTCAGATAATTTTTTTAAGCTATTAATAATTTCTTCCATTAAATTATTGTAAACAGATAGTTTATCCATAGTTTTACTATTCCCTCTACTGTGAGTTATTACATATGGACAATCAAATTCTGCAACAACATCTAAAATAAACTTATCCCTTTTTCCTCCGGTTACATCATTAATCCAATTAGCCCCATTTTTTAAAGCCTTATATGCAACTTTAGAATTAAAGGTATCAATAGAGATGATTAAATTAGGGAAATTTTTTCTAATTTCAATCAAAGTAGGCAATAATCTTTTAATTTCTTCTTTATCACCAATGATATCTGCTCCGGGACGGGTGCTCTGAGCCCCAATATCTAATATATCAACACCAGATTGAACAAGTTTTTGTGTTTGAATTAAGGCATTTTCAATATTAAAAAAATCTCCGCCATCACTAAATGAATCTGGAGTAATATTCAATATTCCCATAATAGAGGTTTTTTCACCCCAACCATCTGGCCAAGTATTATCTATAATTAGCTATCCTCGCAAAACTTACTGGGTCTAAGGAGGCACCTCCTACTAAAACACCGTCAATATCATCCATAGACATAATTTCATCTATATTATCAGGCTTAACTGAACCACCATATTGAATTGTAATATCTTCATAACCTACTAAATTTCTTATTAATTTACATATTTTATTCGCTTCTTTAGCTTCGCAAGTTTTACCCGTTCCAATAGCCCATATAGGTTCGTAAGCTACTATTAAATTTGCTGGATCAGTACCCTCTAATCCTTGTTCAACTTGTCTTGTTATAACTCTTTCAGCTTCACCCCTTTCCCTTTGTTCAAGAGATTCTCCTACACAAACAATAGGTGTTAGTCTATTTAACTGAGCGGATCTTGCTCTTTTATTAATTTGCTCATCACTTTCACTAAAGTATTTGCGAGGTTCACTATGACCAACTATTGCATACTTAACTTGATGTTCAATTAGCATCATCGGAGATATTTCCGCTGTAAAAGCACCTGAATCTTCCCAATGAATATTTTGGCTTGCAATATTTAAATTATTAAAATTAGTATTAGCAGAAAATGTTGAAATAGCAGTAAATGGGGGTGCTATAACAATATTTCTCTCCATACCAATATTTTTTATTAAAGGTAAAAACTTTAAAAGGAATTTTTCTGTATCTGCACAGTTCATGTGCATCTTCCAATTTCCTGCAATTACTGTTTTTCTCACGAAATATGTTAACCAAGAAAAATATCTTAGTATAACTTGAGGCTTAAATGCATAATTATTGATAGATTATTTCATTATTTGAAAACTTAACTACATCTCCTAAATTGAGTTTCCTCCCTCTCCTTTTCTCAATTTCTCCATTAACGCTCACTTTCCCAGATTTAATTAACATTTTTGCCTCTCCTCCACTTGAGACAATATTATTCCATTTTAAGAATTGATCTAATTTCATGGTTTTTTAAATTCTCATGTCTTGATAAAGTGTGATTAATTAAGTATTTGCTTTCTTGGATATCATTCCATCTCTCAAACCTTATCTAAATAGACTTAACAAGGGTTTTGCATGCATGATGATTTATGTAGCATGCTGGCCTATATTAGCTTTTCTTGCTGGAAATTTAATACCAGCAATTGGTTCTGGAGATTTACGAAATGTATTCGACATAATAGTAAAATCATTGGTAGTGTTTTTAATACAAAAATTAGCACAATTTGGCCAAGATCTATTTATTGCCAAACCATCATTAGATATAAGTGAAGATATAAGAAAAAATTTATTTTCTAAAATACAAAAAACAAGAATAGACTTTATAGAAAAATTATCTGCCGGGGACATAACATACAGACTTACTGAAGATGCAGATCGACTCAGTGAAGTTATTTATAAAACATTCCAAGATACATTACCATGCCTATTACAATTATTAGCGGTAATAATCTATATGATTTATTTAGATTGGTCATTAACAATTTCAACTTTTATACTTGCGCCCTTAATTATTCTCTCAGTAAATAAATTTGGAGAAAAAGTACTTTTAGCATCTGAAAAAAGTCAAGAATCGACTAGTAATTTAGCTGGACTCTTGGGTGAATCAATAAATGGAATAACAACAGTTAGAGCTTTTGCTGCGGAGAGTTGGATACAACAAAGATTTAAAGAGCAATTAATAAAAAATAAAAAAGCAAAATTTAAAACACTAAAATTGTTAGCTCTTCAACACCCAATAGTTGGCTTTATAGAGGCCTTTGGAATATTAGCAATATTAGCTTTAGGTGCATTTAGGATAAATCTAGGTTTACTTAGTAACACAGAATTTAGTAGTTTTTTTGCTGCCATACTCATGCTAATTGATCCAATAAGTCACATAACAACAAATTTCAACGAATTTAAACAAGCAGAAGCCTCACTTAAAAGACTCCAAAAAATCAATTTGAACCCCTTAGAAGAAGAATTAGAAAATGAATTGAATATAAAAAAAATCAATGGTAAAATTGAATTTAAAAAAGTTAATTTCTCATATAAAAAAGATTCATTTTCTTTAAAAAATATAGATTTAGAAATTGCCAAAGGAGAGATAGTTGCATTTGTAGGTGCTTCAGGTGCTGGCAAAAGTACAATGATGTCACTTATCTTAAAATTTCAAAAACAAAGTAGTGGAGATATCTTTATTGATGGTAAAAATATTAAATTGATTAATTCAAAATGTATAAGGAAAAATATAGCAATTGTTCAACAACAGCCATTTTTATTTTCAGGAACAATAAAAGACGCAATAAAAATGGGAAGAAACTTTACTGACGATGATGTTATGAATTCAGCAAAAATTTCTAATGCAGATGAATTCATAAATAAATTACCAGAAAAATATAATACACAAATCACAGAAAGAAATTGTAATTTTTCAGGTGGACAAATACAAAGGTTAGCAATTGCTAGAGCTATATTAGGTAATCCTTCTATTCTTTTATTAGATGAAGCAACTAGCGCTCTTGATGCTGATTCTGAGAATGAAGTACAAAAGGGTTTAAATCAAGCCATGAAAAATAGAACAGTTGTAATAATTGCACATAGATTATCAACTACGCAAAATGCAGATAAAATCATAGTATTTGATAACGGAAAGATTATAGATTCTGGAAAACATCTTGATTTAGTAAAGAAAGAAGGAATTTATAAAGAATTATGTGAAAAACAATTAATCAATAAAAATTAAAATTATCTTATTTATTGAGATTAAAAATTCCATGCCAGAACAAGAATCAAATAAAAAAAAGGGGGTATTAACCTTTGATGGGAAAAAATATTTCATAGATGAATTATCAGATGAAACAAAAGATATTATAAGGAGATTACAAATCGCTGATGCTCAAATAAAGATGCATGAAGATACTTTAAAACTTATTACTCTTGGGAAAAATGTTCTTGCTAATGATTTAAGAAAAAATCTAGAAAAAAAATAATTAAGAATTATTATTCCTCATGGATTTCCTGAAGTGAGATTGTCTCAATATCGTTAACTCTTAATGATTTAATTGCTCTAATTGCTGCTTTAGCTGCAGGAATAGTTGTAAAAGTTGGGACATTATACTCTAAAGAAGCTCTTCTTAAGTATTGATCATCATATAAAGCTTGCGATCCAATAGGAGTATTAATAACTAATTGAACAAGACCAGACCTAATCATATCTTCGATATTTGGCCTACCTTCATGCACTTTAAAAACACTTTCGACTTCGATTCCTAAATTTGATAAGTAATTCGAAGTTCCCTCTGTTGCTATTAATTTAAAGCCAAGATTAGTGAGATCATTTGCAATTGCAAAAAGATAGGATTTGTCTAAATCATTAGTCGAGAGAAATGCTACTCCTTTTGTAGGTACACCATTACCAGCGGCTAGTTCAGATTTAGCGTAAGCTATTCCAAAATCTTTAGCTAAACCCATAACTTCCCCTGTGGAACGCATCTCAGGCCCAAGTAAAGTATCAGAACCTGGAAATCTTTTAAACGGCAATACAGCTTCTTTAACTGCTTGAAAATTAGGAATTAATTCTTTAGTAAAATTTAAATCTTCCAACGTTTTCCCTTGCATCAACTCTGTAGCAAATTTAGCAATGGGTTTTCCAATCGCTTTTGAAACAAAAGGAACAGTTCTTGAAGCTCTAGGATTAGCTTCTAAAATATAAACTTCAGATTCATCATTATTAATATTTTTTACAGCAAATTGTAGATTTATTAGACCAATAACATTTAGTTTTTGAGCTATTGATTTTGTCCATTGTCTAACTGTGTTTAATGTAAAATCTGATAAAGATATAGATGGTAAGCAACATGCTGAATCGCCCGAGTGAATACCTGCTGGCTCAACATGTTCCATCAATCCTGCAATAACAACATTCCCATCCTTATCGCTCAAAGCATCTACATCTATTTCAATAGAATTACTTAAATATTGATCTAGTAAAATGGGATGATCTGGGGATACTTTTACAGCCTCAGAAATATATCTTTTTAATTCAGCAACAGATCTTACTATTTCCATTGCTCTGCCTCCTAAAACATATGAGGGACGAACAACGAGAGGAAACCCAATTTCATTAGAAACTTTTAAAGCTTCTTTTTCATTACGAGCAATTCCATTAAGAGGTTGACGAATATTTAATTCATTTAATATTTTCGTAAACTCTTCTCTATCTTCAGCGATGTCGATTGAAGTTGGAGATGTACCTAGTATCTTGCAACCATTTCTAATACCATTTTTAGAATTTAACCAATTAAGTAATGGGAGAGAGAGTTTTAGAGGGGTTTGACCTCCAAACTGGACAATTACTCCATAAGGTTTCTCAGATTCAATAATGTTTAAAACGTCCTCTAAAGTAACAGGTTCGAAATACAAAATATCGCTTGTGTCATAATCAGTTGAAACCGTTTCTGGATTACTATTTACCATAATGGTTTGAAACCCACTAGCAGAAGATTGATATGAGGCGTGACAACAACAGTAATCAAATTCGATACCTTGTCCAATTCTATTAGGGCCACCTCCAAGAATCATTACTTTCTTTAAATCATCGCCTTCATAACGAGATCCTTCATTATCTATAAGTTCTCCATTACAATTCTTATATGAATCTTCATAAGTAGAATAGTGGTAGGGGGTAGTAGATTCAAACTCAGCAGAACAAGTATCGACAGTTTTATATATTGGTAAAACATCAAGACTTTTTCTGTAATGTCTAACTTCAAAAAAATCATTATTTGTTAAATTTGCAATTTGTTTATCAGAAAAACCTAATTGTTTTGCTCTTAAAATTATTTCTTTGTTTAAAGAGAATAGATCCTTATTTTTTAAAAATTTATTTTCAAAATCAAATATAATTCTCAATTTTTCAATAAACCATAAATCAATCTTTGAAGCCTTATTGATATATAAATTATCCTTGCCTAATTCCATAGCTTTTTTTATAAAAAGAATCCTCTCAGCAGTAGGTGTTCTTAAATTATTGATTAAATCATTTTCATGTTCTAAAGAAATAATTCCTTCATATTCCCAGCCAGAAATACCAATTTCAAGTGACCTTAATGCCTTCTGGAAAGATTCTTCAAAAGAGCGGCCAATAGCCATTGATTCGCCAACAGACTTCATTGAAGTCGTTAGGGTATTTGAAGAACCATCAAATTTTTCAAACGCGAATCGTGGTATTTTTGTAACCACATAATCAATTGAAGGTTCAAAGCAAGCAGGGGTTTTTCTCGTAATATCATTAACAATTTCATTTAAAGTAAAGCCCACAGAAAGAAGCGCAGCCATTTTTGCGATTGGGAAGCCAGTAGCCTTGCTTGCCAAAGCTGAAGATCTACTTACTCTAGGATTCATCTCAATTACAATAACTTCACCATTTTGAGGGTTTACCGCAAATTGAATGTTACTTCCTCCTGTCTCAACTCCAACTTCTCTTATGATTTTTAAAGATAGATCTCTTAGCCTTTGATATTCTTTATCTGTAAGAGTCTGAGCAGGTGCAACTGTAATTGAATCTCCAGTATGGACCCCCATAGGATCAATATTTTCAATACTACATATAATTACTACATTATCAGCTTTATCTCTCATCACCTCCAATTCAAACTCTTTCCATCCAATAAGAGATTTTTCAATTAGGATTTGATTACTCGGACTAGCATCTAATCCTGATGAGCATAAATCATTAAACTCCTCTAGGTTGTATGCTATGCCACCTCCCGCTCCTCCTAGGGTAAAAGCTGGTCTAATTATTAATGGATAAGAGTTTATATTCTTTTGAACATCCTGAGCCTCCAATAATGAAGAAGCGATACCGGAAGGGCATACACTTACATTTATTTTCTTCATTGATTCTTTAAACAATTTTCGATCTTCGGCCTTCCTTATCGCTCTTAAATCGGCACCTATTAATTGAATTTTATTGTCATTTAAAAATCCACTTTCTGATAATGATACGGCAAGATTTAGTGCAGTCTGACCTCCCATAGTTGGAAGAATTGCATCTGGTTTCTCTTTTAAAATTATTTTAGATAATATTTCCTCAGTCAAAGGTTCTATGTATGTTCTATGAGCAATTTCAGGATCTGTCATAATTGAAGCAGGATTAGAATTTACTAATATAATTTCGTAACCAACTTCTTTAAGTGCTTTACAAGCTTGCGTCCCAGAATAATCAAATTCACAAGCTTGTCCTATGACAATTGGACCTGATCCAATAATTAATATTCTTTTAATATCACCTCTTTGAGGCATAATTTAAAAATTACTCTATTTTATGGTACTTATAAATCATCAGATGTTAATCAACTTACTTGAAAAGCAACATTTCTTTCTATAGTAATAATAGAAAATAATTATTTATGAGCGAACTTCAACGACTAAAAAGTTTGTTGCCACCAGAAAATGAAAGTTGGGTTTTTATTGAAGCTGCTGTATCAATAGATCCTCCGTTAATAACCTTAGAAGAGATTGGTAGAGATGAAGTGGAAATACAGGTTGATTTAGATAAATGGGATAACTTTGCAATTGATCATAGAAACCTATTATTTTGGCATGAGGTTGGAAAGATTCAAGATGACTCTATTCCCAGAGATGGATGGGAAATGGCAGCTTTAGCTATTGGTTTAGGAGGCGCTATTGGAGAATTGTGGGTTCAAGATGGTTTACTACTTCTAATGGCTTTAGGTTTATCTGGCTTTGCAGGATATAGGCTTTATACTAAAAATAATTCCGAAAAAAGACTTCGTGATGCGATATCAGCTGATGAAAGAGCAATAGACTTGGCATGTAGATTTGGCTATAGTATTCCAAATGCATATAAGAGTCTTGGGGGAGCTTTAAAGGAATTGATTGAAAAAACAAGGAAAAAGAAAAATCGAACCTTTTTTGAAGATCGTTTAGACGCTCTTAGAAAAAGCGCAGAAAAAGCAAGATCTGAGTTGTCACAGCAAGAAGGTTCACAAAGATCCGTCTCCAGTGAAAATGTCTATGGACAATAAAAAAATCGTTTTAATTGCTGCAAAAGCTTGTGATAATAAAAAAGCTAAAGATATAAGATTGATTAATATAAATAAGGTTTCTTATATAAGTGATTGGATTTTAATTGCAGAAGGTTTGTCAGATGTACAAGTTAGATCCATATCTAACTCGGTAGAAGAAGAACTAAAAGAAGTTGCAAAATTAGAGCCATTAAGAAAAGAAGGAATTAACGAAGCAAAATGGGCATTATTAGATTACGGAGATCTTATTGTTAATATATTTCAACCTGAATATAGAAAATTTTATGATCTTGAATCATTTTGGAGCAATGGAGAAAATATGATTTATCCTTAAAAGTTTATGAGTTATTCAAAATGTCCTGTACCTAAGGAGCAACAACCAACAAATGAATATCTTGAATTATCAAACTCAATCGTTTTTTCACTTCCTAAATCTAATAAAAAATATATCTTGGTTTTAATATCTATTTGGGTAATTTTCTTTTTACTTTTTTTGATAATATCCTCAGGTAGTGTTTATTACAGTGAAAATAATTTCAAATATATATTAATTAGTTTTTTTAGTAGCCTTTCAGCACCATTATTCATTTCTATAAGATTACTTTTAGGCTGGAATCATGTATATAAAAGATTACTTTCCGAAAAAGTGGAATATGAAGAATCTGGTTGGTATGATGGCCAAATTTGGATTAAACCTATTCAATTAAAGGAAAAAGAAAGTTTAATTGCATCTATTGAGGTTAAGCCAATATTAAAAAAAATTTCTCAAATAACAGCTATTAATTTTTCATTAATCTTATTAGGAATTTTATTTTTCCAAAACACAAATATTTAAAAATGAGCTCTAATTTTAAAAATTTATATACTTCTAATAATCCTCCAATTGAAGTAATTCTTAAAAGGGGTTCACATTTAGAGTCAATTCACAAAGTTCATGCAGTAGTTTGCGATAAGAAAGGAAGGGTATTGATGTGTGCGGGTAATCCAGAATATAAAAGTTTTATAAGATCAGCTTTAAAACCATTCCAAGCCATTCCATTTGTTAGTAGCGGCGCATCCTCAAGGATACATGAGCCTCTTAAAGCAATTGCTTTAGCAAGCGGTTCCCATAGAGGATCAATGATGCACGCAAGAGAAGCATTTAAAATACTATGGGAATTTGATATTGATATAAATTATTTAAAGTGCCCCATTAAAGGTAATAGCCCTTTAAATCATTATTGTTCTGGAAAACATGCTGCATTTTTAGCAACATGCAAAAAACTTAATTGGCCTCTAAATACATATTTAAAAGGTGACCACCCATTACAAATAGAAATTTTTAGAATAATCTCTGATCTTCTCAATATTCCAGCCTCAGATATATTTGCAGAGAGAGACGACTGCGGAGCACCTACATTATATTTAAAGTTAATTGAGATAGCAAATTTATATTCAATTTTAAGTAGTTCCGAAAATGCCGAATTAGAGCAGATAAGTAGAGCTATTTCATCAAATCCCGTATTGATTAGTGATAACAATTATTTTGATACTGAAATAATCAAAGCAAGCCATGGAAAAATCATTAGTAAAGGTGGTGCTGAAGGAATACTTTGTTTAGGAAAATTAAGAGAAGGAATTGGTTTAGCTCTAAAAGTTGAAGATGGTTCTAAACGAGCAAAACATGCAGTTGGTTTGCATTTAATTAAGCAATTAGAATGGATAACAAATATTCGGATTCAAGATATTGAGGAAAAGATTTTTAATCTTTCGGAGGGTGTGAATTTAGAAGTGAAAGGTGAACTAAAATTCCAGGAATCATAAAAAATTAACAAATTTAGCACATTCAGATGTATGCTAATAATATGTCGCGGGGTAGAGCAGTCTGGTAGCTCGTCGGGCTCATAACCCGAAGGTCGGAAGTTCAAATCTCCCCCCCGCCACCAAATAATGACCCGCAATGGCGGGTTTTTTATTAAGTAGAAATATTATTAAGGTTTAGAAATTCAAATAAACCTATAAAAGTGCTGCACTTATAACTTATCATATTTCTCAAAAATACTCATCATTTTCTTAAAATGTAAAAACTGAATAAATCTCTTATATAATTTGTTATTTTTTGTTGATTCTATAAAGACTTGTTTATCACTATCAGATTTTAAATCAACTTCATACAATGTGTTATCCAAAAAATTCATATTATTTACAAAATACTTATAGTCACTTGTATATAAATTTTCTTCAATTTGTATTAACCCTCTAGCATAGAGAGCTTCTTCAATTAATATATTTACAACCTTTGAATTACTTAATTTCTCTTCTTCTGAGATGTGATTAATAACCTTCAAAACATCAAATCTTGGAATAAATCCAATCCTTCTTTTTTTAGTAGGCATTACAATTAAGTACGTCACTTGACTACTATTAGTGTTGCACTATATTAAAAACAAGTCAATAAAATAATTTATGGTTATACCATTTTCTTTAATATTCATTTGCATTGGGTATCTTTGCTACAAAGCCAAAGATGAAGTTTATTTAATAGAGGAAGAATCTCTAGGAGAAAAAGATGATATGTATAGAGGATTAGATGATTTGTATATTTGATTTAGTAAGATATTCAAAATATCTATTACTATATAAATTATTGAAGTTATTTTGTTTCTTAGAAATTAAAAAAAATTTTAATAAAAGATTTATTTAAACCTAATTATCAATTATTAGTGAAATTATTGCTCCAATCTTTATGTTTTTTATCTAAATCACTTGCTTTATCCAATAAGATGTATCTTTCTAATAAATCTAAATAACTTTTGTTAGAAACAGTCTCATTAAAAGTTCTAAATGACTGATCGTTTTCAAAATCTTCCATAATATTTTTATAAGTATTTATTTTTAATATGAAAAACAGAATTTGCTCATAAATTTTATAATTATTTTATGTTTGATTAAAAGATTAACACTATCTTTTATAAATTTTATATTTAGGGTTTTTTGAAGAACTAATAATAGGGTATATCAAAAGAAAAGTTAAAAATAAAGATAAATGAGCCAATATAATAAAAAACATTTCTGTGTTCATAGAGTAAATTACTTATTAACTAATTGATATCAAAAAAAATGAATTAAAGAAATAGCTTATTAAAAATTTATTAATAAATATATTTTTTCTCGAACTCGCTAATTATTTTATGAGAGTCAATTAACTCATTACTTTTTGGTTTAGTAATATATGGAATAATCAAAACACCTAAAATGAATATTGATAGAGGCGCGAGTATTAATAAAAAAGATTCTAGAGTCATTTGGTAGATAAAACCATCTTAAATTTATTTAAAAATTTTAAAAGAATAAATAGGTACTTTATACAAATGATTTAAATATATGAAAGAAATTTAATAAGATAATTTTATTTGATATTTAATAATTATTTAATGGTGTTTTTGCGAGAATAAGCTAAAAGTTAGGTATGGATAAAGATCATCTAGTTGAACTTATAACCACTTCAATATTTAACGATGATTTAAAAGCTAGATCGGAAAAACCTTATATTGCAATGAAAAATTATTTAGAAAGACTAAATTTAGAGCAACTTAGAACAATGTCTAAAGAATTTATACTTTAGAAATAAAAACTTTATAATCCATATAAAGAAAATTAAAATAATTGTGGTAATATTTAATTTTAAAAATATATGATATCAAATTTCGCAATGGCTCTCTCGGAAATGGGACTAGGAAAAGTTGAGATTTCTCTAATAGCTATAACATCCTTAATCTTTCCAATATTTTTCATTTTGGCATCCAAGAATCTTGATTCAAAAGGAGTATTTGATTGGATGATGGAAAAACCAGATGATTGGGTAGGAAGAAATAAATAAGTATTAATTATTGATTACAAATTTTGAAAGTTCTTCTACAGGAAAATCATAAACTTGGCATTCATTTTCTATTCTTAAGAGAATTTTTTTATTAATATCTGATTGATTTATTAAATTAATTAATTTATTTTTAGAGAATTCTTTTTTTGTTTCACCGATAGCAAATTCTATTGCTCCTTGATCAGAAATACCAAAATTTGATGTATTACAAAAAGTTCTTGCAAATTTTACAGAAACTTTATCTACTAATTTATCTAGATTTTTTTGAGATACTTCTTTTGAGAAGGAGGGTTTAGTAGGAATAAAGATAAATGTTGAAATTAGAAAAACCAGTATAACCTTAATCATGTCAGTAATTCTTGGTTTGATATATATATAATATCACAGCTAAAAGTTAACTTTACAGATAAATGTTTTTTGTTATTAAGTTAAAATTATTGCAAAAATAATCATAAATATTGGTCATACATTATAAATTATATTTTTATAAACCTTTGAAATGTATTTATTTTTTAATTCATAAACTTTATGGTCTGAACTCATAATTATTATTTAACTAAATTTAAATCAGTTAATTATTATTTAATGAATAATCTTTAATTATATCTTCTTGGTAAATAGGAATAATGAAAAATATTAAAAAGCCTTTAATTTTGATTTGCTTTAACCAATTTATTACTGATATTTTGTACTGAATTAGTATCCCATTGAGTAGATTTCAAGGTATTCATCTCAAATAATTACTTAAAAAAACCAAAAATCTCATAAATTTATAAGTTTTAAAAATTAATATTGCTACAAAAGATAGAGAATTTGTTTATTAATAAGTAAATAATTATTTCATTGGGTTATAGTGCCCAGAGAAATAGGGTTATTTAAAAAAAAGTTCATGAAGAATAACCAGATCAATTTCTTTAAATCAGGAGATTTTAATACTGTATTAAAGCCTTTGGGAGAGGATCTCAAGACTTTCAGAGAAGAACGAGTTGTAAAGATAGACAATTATGAAATAAAAGAGACCTCAAAAGAGTTAGAAATAGGAATGTACGGTTGGTATGCCATTTGTCCATTAAAAGAATTAAAGAAAAATAAAATCTATTATTTCTCAATGTATGATGAACCTCTTCTTTTATTTAAGGATGAAAACAAAACCGTCAGATGTGTAAAAAATGTGTGCCCCCATAGAGGAGCTTCATTTTTTGGAGGTGATTTAAAAAACGGTGAACTTACTTGTCCATATCATGGAGCAAAATTTACTTCAGAAGGTAGTTGCAAAAATATTGATAGATTAACTTGTAGTCATATTATTGATAGTAACTATAAAAGCTATGCAAAGAAAATTCATCTTTATCAATATAAAACATTAATTAAAGACGATTATATTTTTATAAATTACAGTGAAAAGCCAGATACAAATATTAGTAATAATGAAGAGGAATTAAATACTAATAAACATGAATTAAATAAACATGGATTTAAAGCTAATGAATATGTATTTGAAGAAGTACTTGTTGACTTTAAATGTGATTGGGCAAGAATTATTGAAAATCATTTAGATATTCTTCATATATTCTGGGTACACGGGGATACGATTCCTGATAAAGATGTAAATAAAAATGTACTTACAAGTTTTAATCAAAAAATTAATATTAATAAAGATTTTATTGAAAGTGTTTACTCCTACAAAAATGAACCCTCAAAAGAATTTATAAGAATTAAATTTATACCTCCAGGAAGAATTTTTATATATAAAGGGGATCCAAGCAAATCAAGATATGTTCAAGTTCTAGATCATATACCTTTAGGAAATAATAAAGCGAGAGTCATAGTAAGACACTATAGGAAATTTATGAAGAATAAAATCATGAGAAATTTAGTTTTATTCGAAGAAATACAAAGAAAAACATTTTATAAAATTTTCAATGAAGACTATATGATATTAAAAACGCAAACATATAATTTAAAACTGGATTTATTGAAAAATGACGAAATAAAACTTTTAGGAGAAGACAAAATTATTAAATATTATTGGAATTGGTACAAAAAATCAGAAGCCAAAGATAATCCTTGGAGATATAGTAAGAAATTAGAAAATAATATGGATGTTTATGACGAATTAATTTTTAAATATCCTCCTGAAATTAGTAAACTTGAAATTATTAATAATTTAAAAATCATAAAAAAAACTATCATCAGATATGCAACTCCATTAATATTATTTTTACTCTTGGTATAGTAATGAGAAAAGAAAATAGACCTGCCTGGCTTAATTGGCTTTATCTATTGATTTTTATTGGTTCATCTATACAGTTATTTTTTTTATGGAGTAGTAAATTTTCGTGAAGTATACTTACTGGTTTGAAGCTAGAGGGGTTGATTCATATAAAAACGGTTATCAAGTAATAAAGAATTTGAATGTTAAATTTAAACTTAAGGAATCAGTTATTATTCTTGGGCCAAATGGATCAGGGAAATCATCTATTGTTGATCTAATAAATAGAAATTTATACCCTATTGAAAAACATAATAAAATTTTTAAAATTTTCAATAAAGAACTTATTGATATTTGGGAACTGCGAGCAAAAATAAGTACTGTTAATAATGAAATAAAGAAAAGAATTCCTCCAAATTTGAAAGTTATTGATCTAATAATAAGTGGTTTATATGGTTGTTACTGCAAAATAAATAACTCTAATAACAGCGATTTGAAATTAGCAAATAATTTAATAACAAGTATGTCACTGCAAAATATTGCTGAAAAAGAATTTTTTTGTTTATCAGATGGTGAGAAACAGTTTGCTCTTATTGCAAGAGCAATAATAAAAAATCCTATTGTATTAATCCTAGATGAACCAACAATTAATCTTGATCTAAAATCCCAAATTTTCCTTATAGACAAGATTCAAAAATTAACTAAAACAGGTATAAGTATTTTATGTATTACACATGATATAAACCTTATAAATAAAAATTTTAATAGGGTAATATTTTTAAAAAATAGAATAATAGTTGAGGATGGAAATCCTTATCAAATTATCAATAGTAAAAATATAAATAATCTATTTGATGTAAACATAAAACTTAAGGAGAATGAAAATGGATGGGACATTTTAAGATAAATTTATAAAATAATTATTAAAAAAACCACAAAAATTATCATTAAATATAAGATATTTCTACTTTTAAGATACGTTAATCCTTTATAACCAATATAAGAAGATCCACATTTTTTGCAAACTATTTTCCCACCGAGAGATCTATCTGAAATTAAACTATTGCAGCCGCATCTTAAACATATTTTTTTCATAATTTTTGCGAATAATTCACTATCAATTTTTTAATACATAAATTATATTCACAAAAAATGTAAAGAATCTCATCAATAATTGATTACTTAATGAGAATGTATTGCAATAACGCATTTTCTCATACATAATTGATAATAATTCTCATTATTAGTATAAATGAATTTCCATAGTTATGGAGAAGCTAATACTCAATCTGTAAGAATAATAACTGGTCAGTCAGTGCTTATAGATCCTTCCTCGAGACCAAAAGGTACCTGTCTTGAAGTTGAAAATGGAATTGCAAGGGTCTATTGTCCTTGTGAAGAAACGGAGGGTATGACTTTAGCTTTCCTTCAATCAGGAGATCAATTAAGAACTGATAGATTATGTAGCGAAGGTGTATGCGTAGAGGCCCTAACGGACCTTTCATTTCATAGTAATGCTGAAATAACTGATAATTCAGGCTTTGATGCTGTAAACGAGTGGACGCTTCAATTACTCAGAATTAGGCATCTAGGGAATGCAGAACAAAGACTTCAAGCTCTTTTCGCCATTTTAGTTAATAGGTTGGGTAGAAGATGTGGGCAATGGTGTGAATTACCTTTTAGATTAACTCATGAAAGAATTGGGGAACTTATAGGATCTACAAGAGTTACTTCCACAAGATTAATCTCAAGGTTACGATCTGCAGAACTACTCATAGCACCTTTAGGAACTCAAACTGTCAGCGTTGCACCTTCCTTTATAGAATCCTCACCATTAGAAAGCTAAAGTGAGAATGCTTTCAATGAATTCAGAAATTATTATTCAATCGGTATTTAAAGAGATTGAAATGATTACAAAAAGAATTTTTGCTATCAAAAATACTTTTTATCAAACAAATAATACAGAGTTAAGGAAAAGATTATCAAAAGAATATTCTTATCTATTTAGAAAATTTATAGATTTAAAATCAAAAGTATTTTTATTTAAAAGGCAACACAAAGATAATTTAAGTTATTCATCAATATTGCTTGAAAAATATAGTAGGTATGAAAAATTAATTTTCCAAAATAATAATTTATTTTTCGTTTAATTCTTTATCAATTATTAATATTGCGGAAGGTTGGTTTTCTGAAAACTTAACTTTACCTGTTAGATAAGCAAATTCATCTTCAGAATTTATTTGAGCTTCAACAATAGGATCTAAAAATACACTTGATCTTATATCTGACGCTCTTTCTGAAATCGAATAAAGTTGTTCTAAAGAAGTTGTTAAATCACTTTCCATTTTAAATGCAAAATTTATCAGGTCTTGAATTGAATCCCAATCCTGAACTGGAGAAGGTAGATCTTTTAAATTGATCTTATAACCTCTTGCAATAAGATAATCTGTAAATTTTTGAACATGAGACATCTCCTCATTAGATTCTTTTAGAAAAAAAGAACTAAAACCTCTAAGCTCTCTCTCTTTGAACCATAATGACATTGAAAAGTATTGAACATTTGCGTTTCTTTCCATAGTTAAGTGTTCAAAAAAGTTATCTAATAAACTACTATCAAATTCTTGGGCTATGGCACGGCCTGAGGGGCCATACTTTAATGTCCGACTAAAACGCAGTGATGATTCAGGCATGATTTTACTATTTACTAACTAAATAATACAATATTAAGTATAAAATGTGCTGTAAAGTCTTAAAAAAGATACAAAACTATTGGTTCGTTTATAGTTATTAGTGATTTATGGATTTTTTAAATTAATAAAATAAACATGCAATTTACATGTAAAAAATTATTCATAATTACTTTTATGGGTTGAATTTAAAATGAAGTTGAAATCTTATTTAACTTTATTTTTATAACTCCCTGGATATATAAAAAATTCATTATCTTTTTTAGGATAAACATCACATTGTTCACCAATAGCAAACTTATTTTCGAATGATGTCCTAACTCTTAGTTCATCATTCCCAATTAATACCTTGTAAATATAAAAATCCCCCAGAAACTCTTTAGCAATAACTTTTGCATTACCGTTAATTGACTTATTAATTGAAATTGATTTTGGAGAAATTGATAAATAATTAATGTTTTTGTTTTTAGGATAATTTGATATTTTTAACCTTCCAAGACAAGTATTTAAATAACTATCTTCAACTTTAATTTTTAGCGTATTATTGCCTAAAATAAATTGACTTACAAAAAGAGTTTTTGGGTTATTAATTAGTCTAACAGGTGTGTCATATTGGTGGATAAAACCATCATTCATAACAGCTACTTTATCGCATATAGCCATTGCTTCTTCTGGATCATGTGTAACCATTAGACCACTAGCACCAAAGCTTTTTAGAATATTTGGTAATTCGCTTCTTAGTCTTAACTTAACATTTAGATCTAAGCTGCAGAACGGTTCATCAAGCAACAAAAATGAAGTTCCTGGGGCTAAAGCTCGGGCAATAGCTAATCTTTGTTTTTGACCTCCTGATAATTCATGAGGATATCGATCTTTTAAAAAATCTATACCTAAAACCTTAAGTAAATAATCAATCCTATCCTCTTGATTTTTATCTTTCAAACCAAATTTTGTATTCTCATAGACACTTAAATGAGGAAATAATGCATAATCTTGAAATACCATGCCAATATTCCTTTTTTCAGGAGGAAATACAGATTCTGGAGATGAAATTAGATTATTACTAAGAAAAATTTTTCCTTTTTTAGGTTTTTCAAATCCTGCTATTAACCTTAGCAATGTTGTCTTTCCACACCCTGATGGTCCTAATAATCCCAATAATTCTCCTTTTTGAATTTCTAGATCAACTGAATTTAAAATCAATTTTGCATTCTTATTTCTATCATATGTATGAGATATATTTTTAATTAATAATGCACTATTCTTCACTATTTTTTAAATTACTTATCATTTAAAAATTAGCAGAAAATAATAGTTCAACTAATATAAAGTATCCTTTTATACATGCCAAATCTATAGATAATTAAGATGATTAAGAAAGAAAGGGCAAGAATAATATTAAAGGAGCTTAATAAGCTCTATCCAGAACCACCTATCCCTCTTGACCATAAGAATGCATATACACTGTTAGTAGCAGTAGTTTTAAGCGCACAATCAACAGATAAGAAAGTTAATGAACTTACTAAAGATTTATTTGAAATCGCTGATACTCCCTCCAAAATGATGAAATTAGGAGTTAATAATATTTATCAATATATAAAACAATTAGGTTTATCAAAACAAAAATCAAAAAATACCTACCTTTTATCAAAAATGATTATCGATAAATTTGATGGTAAGGTACCTGACACATTTGAAAGCCTAGAATCATTACCAGGAGTTGGACATAAAACTGCTTCTGTAATTATGTCTCAAGTTTTCAAAATCCCATCTTTCCCTGTTGATACTCACATTCATCGTTTATCACAAAGATGGGGGTTAACTAAAGGAGAAAATGTTTTACAGACAGAGAAGGATTTAAAAAAGATATTTCCTATATCAGAGTGGAACAAACTTCATTTACAAATAATATTTTTTGGAAGGGAGTATTGCACAGCTAGAGGCTGCGATGGTACAAAATGTTTTATGTGTAAAAAGTTATATCCAAATAGAAAAAAGAAATTTATAACCAAAAAAGCCTGAATCATATATATTATCAGTAAAAAGTATACTCATGAAAATTGCAATTACAGGTGCTTCTGGTAAAACGGGTTTCAGAATTGTTGAAGAGGCTTCAAAATCTGGATATGAAATAAAACAAATTGTTAGGGAAACTTCGGTAATTTCTAAGGAATTAGAAAAACATGAAATTATAAAATTATCACTAGATAATAAACAAAAATTAGATGATTCACTAAGAGGTGCAGATGCCTTAATTATTGCTACTGGAGCAAGGGCTTCCTTAGATTTAACAGGTCCAGCTAGAGTTGATGCTCTGGGTGTTTACAGGCAATTAGAAAGTTGCAAAAGAGTAGGAATTAAAAGGGTAATACTTGTTAGCTCTTTATGCACAGGCAAGTTATTGCACCCATTAAACCTTTTTGGATTAATTTTAATTTGGAAAAAAATTGGTGAGAATTTCTTGAGAAGTCCAGATTTTCAATGGACAATTATAAGACCAGGAGGATTAAAAGAAGATGAAATTTTTGATGATCAAAATGTTTTATATTCAAAAATAGATTCACAAACTGAAGGATCAATACCTAGAAGATTAGTTGCAAGATGTTGCATAGATTCAATCAAAAATAAAGAGTCTATAAATAAAGTTATAGAAATTACTAGTTCCAAAGAATATAAAAAAATTGCATTCAAAGAAGCTATGCAAAGCATTTAAATAATGTAAAATAAAATAAATTAAAAGATTAAATGAAGATAAATTCTAGAGTAGATGCACTCCAATTAATGTTAACTGATCTCCGAACTAGAAACGAACCAATTAGACACAAAGCAGCATTTAAAGGATGTCAGCCAGAATTTCAAGCTTTAGTGGCAAGATTAATTAGTCAGTTGGAAGATGAATTAGAGGTAGAAAAAAAGTTATCAAGAGATTATTAAATAGAAAAATTTAAAAGAGTAGGTTTTAATTCAAATAAAAAATATTTTAATTTAGAAATATTGTTAATAATAGTATAAATATAGTCTTTTAAATGAATAACCTTCCAAATTACATAACATCTATAAGGTTAATTCTTACTATTCCATTAATAATTTTCTTAGAAACAAACAATATACTTTTTGTTTGGATAATAATTCTATTTGGAGGGATAACAGATTATATAGACGGATATATTGCTAGACAATTTAATCTTCAAACCAAAACAGGAGCTATATTAGATCCTTTGGCTGATAAAGTTTTTACAATTATCCCTTTTATTTGGTTATGTAAATATGAAATAATTCCATTTTGGTCGTTGTCAATACTCTTAGTAAGAGAATTTATAATTTCAGCATTCAGAGGCACTAAAGAGAATGGATTACCAGCGTTAAAGATTGGAAAATATAAGACGCTATTTCAATTTATCTCATTAATTTTATTATTTTCAAACTTCAACCAATTTCAAATCCAAAATATAGGGATAATATTTTATTGGATAAGTTTTGCATTAACAATATCTTCTTTATTCTTTTATTTAAAAATTAAATAGATTTTTATCAAGATCAAAATTAAAGGTGTCATTTAATTTTGATTTAAAATCATTTTGAAAGCTATTTTGCAAACCATTAATAAGATTGTATTTTGGTTCCCAACCTAAATCCTCTTTTATCTTGGAGATTGAGGTATGGTAATGGTTTAATCTTATTGGAAAGCTCTTTCTCGATTTAGTGTCAAGCTTTCTGTAATCGAATGAAAGTAGCTCAATATCATTCCTATCAATATTACAAACATCCGCACAAATCATAACTAAGCCTTTTATTGTAATGCCTTTATCACCTGAACAATTGTAAATATTATTTTTGGTTTTTATTTGACTTAAGCATTTAATCATTGCATCTGTCAGATCAGATACATGACCTAATTGAGTTATCAAAGATCCATCAAATGGAATAGGTACCTTTTTTAAACTAACTATCCTCTCAAAAAACCAGTTTTCAATTTTATTATAATTTCCAGGTCCATATATATATGTGGGTCTGAAACTCGTAAAAGGAATTTTATTATCAAGTAGCCATTTTTCACTTTCGTACTTTCCTATATGCCGACTATCTTTATCAATAGGATCTTTTTCATTAATAGGTAATTCTTGACTATCTTGATATACCCCTGCTGAGCTAACATAAACATATCTATCAAAATTCTCATTAATATTTTCTATTAAGATTTTTGTTTGAGAAAGTTCACGTCCCGAAATATCAAAAACAATATCATATTTTTTATTCTTTAATTTTAATATGTCCTCTAAATTATTTCTATCGCCTTTTATTAAATTTGAACCCTTTGGATTAGGATTATTACCTCTAGTAAAAATATCAATATCATGATTTTGTGAAATTAACTTTTGAACCAAAGATTTGCCAACAAATCTTGTGCCTCCCATTACAAGAATTTTCATAATAATAATAATTTAATCTTAAGTTGTAACTTTAATTAAGATTTAATTAAAATAGTACTACGTCCAATGAAATTAATAAAAAGGTATAAAAGATGAAACTTTTTCCAGCAATAGATCTTTTAAAAGGAAAATGTGTAAGGCTTGTAAAAGGCAATTTTAATCAAAAAACAGAATTTGGTAATGATCCCGTAAAACAAGCTAAATTTTGGGAAAAAGAAGGGGCTGAATTTATTCATATAGTAGACTTAGATGCTGCGAAAACGGGACTTCCTCTAAATGATAGCTCTATAAGGATGATTTCTGAATCAATTAATATACCTATACAGATTGGAGGAGGAATAAGATCTAAAGAAAGAATTGAACAACTTTTTTCATATGGAATTGACAAAGTAATTATGGGAACTTCAGCAATTGAAAATAAAAAATTGGTTAAAGAATTAGCATCAACATTCCCGAAAAATATAATTATTGGTATTGATGCTAATAAAGGTAAAGTAAGTACAAGAGGATGGTTAAAAGATTCTGATACTAATGCGATTGATTTAATAAAGGAACTTTCAAATTTAGAGATATCTAATTTTATTATTACTGATATAAATACAGACGGTACACTTGGTGGGACAAATGAAAAGTTCATTAGTGATGTCTTGCAAAATACTAATATTCCTGTAATTGCCTCTGGGGGAATTGGTTCATTATCTGATTTGATATCTCTTACAAAGTTTGAAAATAGTGGTCTTTATGGGGTAATAGTAGGCAAAGCTCTCTATGAAGAGAAATTTACAATAAAAGAGGCAAAAAATATACTTTCCTCCGAAAGATTAATGGATTTTCCTATTGATAATAATCACTATGCTTGAAAAGTAATTCAAAAATAAATTAGGACTGGAATTAAACTGTTTTATTAGTTAATTTAAAATAGAGTTGATTGTCTTTTAATTGAAAACAACTAAAGAAAAATCAATATTAATTATTGCACCTAGTTTAATTGCAGAATCAATATCTTTAAAATTAACATCATTAGATAATGATCTCAACATTTCATTAGATCGAAATGATCCTAAAGCTAATCCAGACCTAATAATCTGGAATATTCTTAACTATGAATCTGAAGATTTGATTCGTATAGAACTTATAAAAATAAAAGAAAAATGGACAGACTCAAAGTTATTAATAATTTTCTCAAGAGAATTTATAAAGGAAGAAGATACTCCTTTGCCAAATTTGAATTGTGAAGGAATAATATTAAATCCTCAAGTAGAAAAAGTTCTGGAATCAATAAATATAATTTTAGAAGGTGGAAGGGTCTTTGACCTTAACGCAAAATACCCTTCAAAAATCAAAACTAGAAAAGAATTAACTTTTAATCAAAAAATTCTTACATCAGGTCTTAAACAAATTGATAGTGAAATTAATAATATCTTCAGTTATTTAAACTACGATAAGACTCCTAAGCTATATAAATTCATATTAAAAGGTAGATTAAGAGAACTAATTACTGCAAAGTCATTACTTATATTTTTATGGGGAAATACTATAGAAATGAATTCAAATAATGTTTTTACAGATAGTCCAAAATCAGATCTTAATAATAAAGATAATACTATTTTCATAAAAAATAAAAATTCTTTGGACATCTGGGAAATAATATATAGTAGGCTCATAAAAAAATATAGTTCAATAAAAATAAAAATTGATCTTAAAAATCCAGACTTGATCCTTACAGGTTTAAAGAAAGAATATATAAATAAATTACTTACTAATACACTCAGTGAATTAAATAAGCTTATAAATAATTTAAAAGATAACTCTTTTGATAATTTTGAAGAAGAGGAATTTATTTCTTTAATCAGTGAGCTTAAGAAAAATACATTAATAAATATTGAAGATTCTTATTTTAGAGTAAAAAAAGATAACGATTTAATCTCTTTAAGTAAATTCCTATCTGATAATATTCAAACAATTGAAGATGACTCTGAATCTCATAAAGCAGAATTATTTTTTAAACCCATAATTAATAATGAACCTTTAAGTTTTGAAGGCAGAATACTTCCTTTATATGAAACTGAATCTTTTAAATTAATTGAGGAAATCATCTCAAATTGGGTAATAAGAATATGCAATAATTTAGCCTCAGAAATTTTTAATTTATGTTCAGAATACCCAGAATTAAGAGCAAATTTAATTAATAACAAAATACTATCTACAAGAAACTTTGAAAGATTTAGAAATAATATAAACAACTATAATCGTTGGCATAATAATATAAGGATGCCTATAAATTTTTATGAAAGCAAGAGAGAATATATTGATATTATGGATAATAAATTTATTAGATACTATAAAAGTGAAAATAGAGAAAAGGATTTAAGAAATCTAGAGTGGTTTCAAAGGCAGGTTACTTTGATTATTGAGATAAGAGACGCATTAGCCCCACAATTAGAAATAATAGTTAGATACATAGGTGATTTTGTGGTAACAATCTTAACTAAAATAGTAGGTAAATCAATTGGATTAATTGGCAAAGGTATATTACAAGGCTTAGGTAGAACAAACTCTAAATAAATTCCAACAATGAAATTACTTTATAACTTTATAATTTTTATATATATATTTACATTCATAAATTTTCCTGCATTTGGATCAAGAATATCTGATAGCTATGATGGAAATATTTTTCCTATATATGCAGGGAACGGATCATTAGTCCCTCCACAAACCTCATTAAAAGAATCTATTCAAAATAAAAGAGTATCAATTTTATTTTTTTATTTAGATGATAGTGCTGATAGCAAAGCTTTAGCACCAGTTATTGCTGGATTAGATCTTATTTGGAAAAATAATATTGATATAATTCCTCTTACAACAGATGAATTACAAAATAAAGATTTCACTGATCCTCTTGAAGAAGGTTTTTATTGGAACGGTTATATTCCTCAAACAATTATTTTAGATGAAACAGGATCAGTGAAATTCGATAAAAATGGTCTAATAGATTTAGATGAAGTCAATAAAGTTATTAGTGAAATAAAAGGTATAAAACTAGAAGAATCTTCATTCACTGTTGAGAGTTTTAATGAATACAATAGTCAAATTTCTAAAAAAACCAATAAAAATTCAAAAAGTTAATTTACTATAATGTTTTTTATAAAATCTTTAATAATTATTTTAATTTTATTTTTAATTATTGATCTTTATATTTATTTAAAACCTAAATCAAAACTTAAAATATTTCCTATTAAATATAATTTATTGTCTATAAATAAACAAAACGAAATTAGATGTGAATTTGAGATAACTAACTTTAGTAAAAGAAAAGAGACTATGATTCCAAATCTAAATATTGAATTAGATTTTTTTAAAAATGGAAAATTGTCAGATTTAAATTATGAAAAAGAGATGATAATAAGATTTGATAAATACCAAAAAACAATAACAAATTATTGGTCGACATTAATTCTTAAATCAAATGAAACTATAAAGATATTTTTAAAAATTAAGTTGAAAGATGCCTTATTAAAAAATGAAGACTTTTTAGTATTAAAAATTAATTGGGATAATTATGGACATTTTGGAAATATTAATAAACAAAATTTCTTTTTATTAAATACCCACAATAAATATCGTAATCAAAATAATATTAAACCTAAAATTATCAATCAAAGACTAGAAGTCTTTCCTGTAAAAACAAGTTTGCTTGGTGCCTTTGATGAACCTGTAGAAACAGTAATAAATTACTCTAAGAATTTAGTTAAAGAAAATGATATTTTAGTTATTGGTGAGTCTCCTTTAGCAATAATGCAAGGTAGATATGAAAATTATTTGAATATAGAATATGATATTTTTTCAAAATTTTTATGTTATTTTTTTCATCCTACAAGTAGCCTAGCATCTGCATCAGGCATGCAAATTTTAATAAATAAAATTGGTTTTACAAGAATAATAATTTCATTAATTTTTGGTTTTATCTTTAAATTTATAGGAATTAAAGGAATTTTTTATAGACTTACAAATCCAGAGTCCTCATTGATAGATGATATAAGTGGAACAATAATGCCTTATGATAAAACTATTGTTCTAGGACCATGTAATCCTAAATTATTTTGTGAAAAAGTTTCTAAAGTTCTTAAAATAGATGTTGCAGTTGCAGATGTAAATGATTTAGGAGGTGTAAAAATTTTGGCTAGTTCAAACAAATCAATAATTAAATTACTAAAAATAGCTTTAAAAAAAAATCCAGCTGGCAATGCTGATGAAAAAACTCCTATAGTAATAGTACGAGGAAAAGTTTAAGAGTTTTTATGAATTTCAGTAAAGATAAAAATTTAATATTTGAAGAGTTACATATTAGACATTTAAATCTTTTAATAGATTTGAAAAATGAAAAAGAAAACAGTTGGTTTTATAAAATGGCTATTTTAAACACCCTTAATGATCTAAGAATAATTTTAAATGCTATTGATGGTTTAAAAAATAAATGCACAATAGCAATACAAGATAAAAAAATAATTGGTTATGTCCATACTTATCCTTTAAATGAAAAGAAAACATGTTTGAAAATTAATTCCCCCAGTATTATTGCTAATGAAATTTCTTTATCAAAAAGGGAATTAATTCTAAAATTAATACAAAATTCTATTATCAATACTGATTTTAAAACAGCCAGCTGGGTTATTACTTCTGAAATAGAAGATAAAGATTTAATTTCTTGCTCAAGAGAACTAGGCTTTCAACCATTGCAAGAGATAAAACTCTGGACTATTGATAATAAAACTTTCAAATTTAGCAATAATTTAATAGATATAAACTTAGAAAATTTTATTCAAATTAAAAAATCAAATCTAAAAAAATTTTTGAACTTTATAAGATCTAGTGAATCACTCTTTCTAAGAAATATCATAGATTTAGAACAGGAAGATATAATAAAAAGGAATAATAAACTTTCTGGAGGGATTTTTAAAGATAATAATATAATTCTGGCATTATTAAAGGATATAAGTTATTCAAATAAAAATGTATATTCTTTAATAAGAGGAATAAGTTGGGATACAAGAATTGAATTACCCCTAAAAAATTTAGCCCAATATTGTTTTACAAAAGATAAAAATATATTCTTTAAAACCTCATCAAAAGATGTTGATTTAAATAATTTCCTAAAAAAAATAGGTCTGAAAGAGATTAAGAATGAATTATTGCTAGTAAGAAATACTTTTATAAAAAGAGACTTAAAGACCTCAAACAAATTAAATAAATCGATCGAATCGATAATGGAAAAGATTAATCCCCAAGTGAATCCATATCCATCTCCTTATCCTTATAAGGGTTAGATGAAATTTATCAAACCAAAACCTAGATCTGTATTAGGACTTGATATAGGTCAAAAAAGAATTGGTTTAGCATATTGTGACGCACTTAATATTACAGTTTCAATATTACCCGCGGTAAAACGAACCAAAGATTTTTTTGAATTAGATACAATTAAACACTTTATAAGTATTCATAATATTCGAGGAATAATTGCAGGGCTACCTCTTGATGAGAAAGGTTGCATGACTAAACAAGCCATTGATTGCAAAACTTATGGTGATTTTGTTTTTAATAAATTAAAACTTCCCTTTGCTTACGTAAATGAACATAGCTCTACATGGGAGTCTTTGAATAGATTTGGTTTAAAAAAAGATAAAACAGGATTAATTGATAGTTTATCGGCAAAAATAATATTGGAACAATGGATAATGGAAGGTCCAGAATTAAAGGAATATGTTTTTAATCATCAAGAAAACAACTAAAATAAATAGATACGTAATTTCTACAAATGGAAGAACAAAAAAACACAGATAAATATGAAGCACCTACACTTTTGCTAAAAGATTCTAATAAAAATGAGCTTTTTTGTTATTTAGAACAAATAGTAGATATTAAAGGCGAAGAATACGCTCTTTTAACCCCTGTAGATACTCCTGTAACTTTGTTTAAGATTGGAGAAAAAGATGAACCCACATTAATTGACAAAATTGAAAAAAATGAACAAATTCTTAAAAATGCTGATGCTGTTCTTCAAGAGCATGATCTTACCTTAATTAGATCAGCTGTAACTTTAACTGTTTCAGGTGAACTCGAAGAACCAATATACGATGATCTAGAGGAAGAAGATTTCAACGACGATAGTGACACTTACGAATTATTAGTAAATTTTAATGTTCAAAATGAAGAATATGGTTTATATGTACCTTTAGATCCTTTCTTCATTGTAGGAAAACTTCTAATAGATGGTGGGGCCTTATTGATAGAAGATGAAGAATTTGACAGAATACAACCTCTAATTGAATCAGAAATTGAAAAGACAGCCAAATAATTTAATTATGAGCTCATTAACTAAGGCAGATTGGGACTCGAAATTACCTATTTATAAAATTTCTCCTCAAAAGCTTCATAATCAAGGAATAAGATGTTTACTATTAGATGTAGATGGAACATTATTGAATAGAAATACTAATAAAATCCCAGATGAAGTTAAAAGTTGGATTAAAACATCAAAAAATTTATTTAAATTGTATTTAATTAGCAATAATCCTTCAGAGAAGCGAATTTCAAGTATTGGCGATCAGTTAGGAATATCATATAAATTTAAAGCTCTTAAACCCTCAAAAAAGATTACTCTCGAAATAATTAATATTATGAACGAAACCAATAAAAATATTGCAATTATTGGTGACAGGATTTTTACAGATATTATCGTAGGCAATAGATGCAAAATCAACACAATTTTAGTTGCACGTCTAAATAGGGAGGGTTTACCAGTAAAAATTAATCTTACTCTCATTCTTGAAAGAATTTTATCTCTCTTACTTTTTTAAATGGAACTTTGGGTTATAAAAATTGGTACAAGTATTATCAGAGGTACTGAAAATATCTCTACACAGGAGGTAATTAAAAAAATATGTGATCATCTTTATGATTTTATTTCTAAAGGAAATAAAGTTGTCTTAGTTACTAGTGGTGCAGTTGGTTTAGGTTGTAAAAAACTATCTCTCAAACAAAGACCAAAAGAATTAAGTCTTCTTCAGGCTATGGCAGCAATTGGTCAAGTTAATTTAATGTCTTATTATGAGAAAGAAATGAATAAAAAAGGAATTAATATTGCACAAGTTCTTTTAACCAAAGCTGATTTTAATACTCGTGATTCGTTTAAAAATGCATCAAAAACGCTTAATAAATTATTAAGTTTGGATGTCATACCTATTGTTAATGAAAATGACACCATCGCTAATGAAGAACTCAAATATGGAGATAACGATACATTATCTGCATTAGTTTCAGTTGCATTAAATGCAAATAAATTAGTTTTGCTAACAGATATTGACAATCTTTACTCGAAAGATCCAAAGACAAATAATGATGCAAAACCTATTAAAGAAGTTAACAATAATGAACTTAAAAAAATAAAAGAAAGAAATATGCAAAATCTAAATAATGAATGGGGCACTGGAGGAATTACTACTAAGTTAATAGCTGCTGAAATTGCAACTAAAAGTGGCGTTACAGTTCAATTAGTGGATGGAAGAAATGAAAGCAACATTTTTGATGTATTTAATAATAAAAATATTGGAACTATTTTTAATCCTTGTGAAAAACCAATAGGAAATAAAAAAAGCTGGTTATCGCACGCTATACAAACAGTAGGAGAAATCACTTTAGATGATGGAGCTTGTTTTGCAATACAAAATAAAGGAGCCTCTCTCTTACTAGTCGGAATTATTGAGATATCAGGTAATTTTTCAGCTAATCAACCTGTAAGAATACTAAATAAAAACAAAAAACAAGTCGCAAAAGGTATAACATCCATGAGTAGTGATTCAATAAAAAATATAATGGATAAAAAAATTAATAATATACATTCTCAAATAGTTGTTCATCGTGATGTCCTTGCACTTATATAAACTGGATTAATGCTTTTTACAGAAATAATAAAATTTATCAAGAATGGCAAATCAAGCTATATCAAATCTCATTTTGTAGAGGATATAAACATTATTAGCCCTGCCTCCATAACATTGGCCTCTCAAAATCAAATCACCTTTTTAGAGGAAAATAATGATCTTAAAGAAAATATTTTGACAACAAACGCATCTGCAATAATTCTCTTTAATGACAAAGAATTACTTCAAAAAATTCATAAAAGAAATATTTCTACAATTGTAGTTTCTCATCCAAAAATAGCATTTGCTGAAATTTTAAAGATTTTTGAAAAAGGAATAACTCCTAAAAGCGGTATAGATAGTTCAGCCGTAATAAGTTCAACTTCCAAAATTGGAGATAATTGTTATATAGGTCCTAAAGTATTTATTGGTAAAAATACATATATTGGAAAAAATAATTTTATTTATCCTGGAACAGTTATTTTAGATAACGTAGAAATAGGAGATAACAACATAATTAGTCCGAACTGTGTTATCTATCAAAATACAAAGATAAAAGATCATTGTATTGTAAATTCAAATACTGTTTTAGGTTCTGAAGGTTTTGGCTTTATTCCAAAAGACGGAAAATGGCTAAAAGTTCCTCAGACAGGAGGGGTGATAATTAATAATTTAGTTGAGATAGGAACCAATTGCTGCATAGATAGACCAGCGGTAGGAGAAACAATTATTGGAGAAGGAACGAAAATCGATAATTTAGTACAAATTGGTCATGGAGCAAAAATAGGGCGAAATTGCGTCTTTGCAGCCCAAGTAGGAATTGCAGGAGGAGCTATTATTGGTGATGGTGTAATACTAGCTGGTCAAGTAGGAGTAAATAATAGGGTAAAAGTAGGGAATAACGTTATCGCAAGTTCAAAATGTGGAATCCATGCAGATGTAAATGATGGGGAAGTTATTAGCGGATTTCCAGCAATCCCAAACAAATTATGGTTGAGAAGCTCTAGTCTTTTTAAAAAATTACCTGACTTAGCAAAAAAGCTTAGACAACTGGACAAAAAATAAATTATTATTTTTGTGAAACAAACATTTTTATATTGATAATGAATAATTATAAAATCGTCCTACTTTCAGGAGATGGAATTGGTCCTGAAATATCTGAAGTTTCAAAAAAATTATTAAGTAAATTATCTGAAAAATATAAATTTAATTTTGAATTAAAAGAAGAATTATTTGGCGGAATCGCATATGATCACAAGGGTTTACCCGCACCTCAAGAAACATTAGAAAGTTGCAAATCTAGTGATGCTGTTTTACTCGCTTGCGTTGGTGATATCAAGTATGATTCTTTATCAAGAGATTTACGACCGGAAACAGGTTTACTTAAACTAAGATCAGAATTAAACCTTTTTGCAAATATAAGACCAGTAAAAATTAGGAGATCACTTTTAAATGCAAGTTCTCTAAGAAAAGAAATCATAGAAAATGTTGATCTGATTGTAGTTAGAGAACTTACAGGTGGAATATATTTTGGAGAACCTAGAGGAATCGTTAATATATCGGGTGAAAAAAAAGGATTTAACACAATGACTTATAATGCCAGCGAAATTAAAAGAATAACTGATGTTGCGATAAAAATCACAAAAAAAAGAAATAATAAATTATGTTCTGTTGACAAAGCAAATGTTTTAGAGGTCAGCCAATTATGGAGAGAGACAGTAGAAGAAATTATGAAGAATCATCCAGATATAGAGCTTACTAATATGTACGTTGATAATGCCGCAATGCAACTTATAAGAGATCCTTCTCAGTTTGATGTAATAGTAACTAATAACCTTTTTGGCGATATTTTAAGTGATTTAGCTGCGATGTTAAGTGGCTCTATTGGAATGCTTCCCTCCGCTTCTCTTAGCAAAGACGGTCCAGGAGTATTTGAACCTGTTCATGGATCAGCTCCAGATATAGCTGGAAAAGATATCGCGAATCCAATCGCAATGGCCCTATCAACGGCAATGATGTTAAGGATTGGCCTTAACGAGCAAGATGCTGCAGATAATATTGAATTAGCTATTGACAATGTTCTTTCAAAAGGATTTAGAACTAGTGATTTAATGGGTAAGGATACCCAAATTTTAAGCTGTACTGAAATGGGGGAAAAAATAATTCAAGAAATATGATTAAAAAAGTAATAAATAAAAAAATTTTTTAAATAAATTTAAAAAATAAGCGGTTGACCTGTCACAATCGTTATATGTTGTATTTTAAAAATGTCTAAAAGTCATCCAGTAGTAGCTGTAACAGGATCATCAGGTGCTGGTACCAGTACAGTCAAAAGAGCATTTGAGCATATTTTTGCAAGAGAAGATATCGTTCCTGCCGTTGTTGAAGGAGACAGTTATCACAGATTCGAAAGATTGCCTATGAAAAAAGCGATGGCAGATGCCCTTGCTAAAGGAGAAAACTTTTCGCATTTTGGTCCAGAAGCCAACCTATTCGATAAACTTGAAGAACTTTTCAAAGTCTATGGAGAAACAGGCGGTGGAAAAAAAAGGTACTATCTTCACAGTACTGAGGAAGCTCAAGAACATAATTCAAGACTTGGAACTGACTTGGAACCTGGCCAATTTACACCTTGGGAAGACATTCCTAATGGGACAGATGTTCTCTTTTACGAAGGTCTACATGGAGGAGTCGTAGGAGAAGGTTATGATGTCGCATCTTATGCTGATCTATTAGTCGGAGTTGTGCCAATAACAAATTTAGAATGGATTCAAAAAATTCATCGAGATAATGCAGAGAGAGGTTATTCTGCAGAAACAATTGTTGATACAATCCTAAGAAGAATGCCTGATTACATTAATCATATTTGCCCTCAATTTAGTAAAACAGACATAAATTTTCAAAGGATACCAACAATAGATACTTCCAACCCATTTATTTGCAGAAATATACCAACACCTGACGAAAGTTTTGTAATAATCCATTTTAGGAAAGGAGCGAGAGAAAAATGGGGTATTGACTTTCAATATCTTCTTGGGATGATAAATGATTCTTTTATGTCAAGTCCAACAAGTATTGTCGTGAATGGTGGGAAAATGGGATTTGCTATGGAATTAATCCTGACACCAATTATTCATAGAATGATTGAAGAAAAAAAGGCGTCTTAACTTTAAAAAGTAATAAAAGTTGATTAAGTCTTAAAAAATCTTGATTAAAGGACCATCTTTAGCCTTTAATTAAGAAAACATTTATAAAAGTGTCTCTATTTGATTGGTTTGCCGCTAGACGTAAAGATCAATTCGTTGGAAAAGTTTCTCAAGAAACTGATGAAAGCGATGGTTTATGGGTAAAGTGTTCAGAATGTTCACAGGTTGTTTATAGAAAAGATTTAATATCTAATCAAAATGTCTGCAGCAATTGTAATCATCATAATAGGATTAATAGCGATGAAAGGATAAAGATAATCTCAGATGATGGTACTTTTAAAGAATTAGATGCCTCTTTAAGTCCAACAGATCCACTTGGATTTAAGGATAGAAGATCATATTCTGATCGAATCAGAGAAAGTCAAGCTGGTACTGGTCTAAAAGATGGAGTTATTACTGGATTATGTACCATCAATTCACTACCATTAGCCCTAGCAGTAATGGATTTTAGATTTATGGGAGGATCCATGGGTTCTGTAGTTGGAGAGAAAATAACAAGAATTATTGAACGAGCTACAAAGGAAGAATATCCATTATTAATTGTATGCGCTTCTGGTGGAGCAAGAATGCAAGAAGGAATGTTAAGCCTTATGCAAATGGCTAAAATATCTGGAGCTTTAAAAAAACACAGGGAAAAAAACTTACTTTATATGCCATTATTAACCCATCCAACGACAGGAGGTGTAACTGCCAGTTTTGCGATGTTGGGTGATCTAATATTAGCCGAACCAAAAGCATTAATTGGCTTTGCAGGACGGCGCGTAATAGAGCAAACCTTGAGAGAAAAATTACCTGATAATTTTCAAACTGCAGAATATCTACTTGAACATGGTTTTGTTGATGCAATTATCAACAGAAAAGAATTAAAAAATACCTTAACTAAAATTTTAAAAATTCATGGGGTAACTGAACAACATATACAAAGTTAGATCCATGAGAAAATTATTTTATTCTTTAGTATTTTACTTACTTTCATTTTTATTAATTCTACTTCCTTTTTCATTTGGTTCGTATGCTGCCAAAGATGTTGATTGGTTTCTGCTAAAAAAGAATAATGATGGAGAGCAATGGATTGATAGAGGAAGTATAAAAGAATATCCTAATAATGAGATAAGTATATTAACAAGATTTTTTGAGACTCCAAAAGAACCAGAGACTAAAGGTAAAAAACTTCTTTATGTTATGAGAATAAATTGTGAAACTAAAGAATTCAAGGATACCTCAATCAATGGTATGCCAAATTTAAAGGCAAAATGGAGAAGCTCTGATAATGATGAATTAATAGATATAGTAATTAGCAAATCATGCGAGGAGATTAAACTGATAAATGAGTAAATTAAAAATTGCTATTGCAGGATTAGGCTTTGGAGAAAAAGTTCATATTCCAGCGATAAAAGAGTCAAATCATTTTAACTTGAAGTATTTATATCACCACAATAAAAATAAAATTGATGAGATTGAAACTTATACTGGTGTTAAATGTTTTAGTGATTGGAATTCTATAGTTAGAAGTGATATTGATGGAGTAATTATTGCAACCCCCCCGCATGTAAGGTATGAATTTGCAAAAGAAGCTTTAGAACATGACAAAAATATTCTTTTGGAAAAGCCTGTTGCTATAAAAAGCGAGGAGATTCAAAATCTTCAAAGAATAGCTATCAGTAAAAACTTAAGCGTCTGTGTTGATTTTGAATACAGAGCCGTACCTCTTTTTATGCAAACAAAAAAATTAATAGATAATAATAAATTAGGAAAAATCTATCTTATAAAACTTGATTGGTTGATGAGTAGTAGATTTGACCCAAATAGAGTATGGAATTGGTATTCCTTATCTGAAAAAGGTGGAGGAATTATTGGAGCTTTAGGTACTCATGCCTTTGATATATTGCATTGGTTTTTTGGCCCTACAACTGAAGTCATCGCTAAAACATATACATCTATAAAAGAAAGACCTCAAACTAATCAGATGATGAAAGTGACCAGCGAAGATGTATGCATTGCAAATTTAAAATTATCAAATCACCCAGAAGAAATTATTCCATGCCAAGTGTCCTTGTCATCTGTATCTAAAAATGGAAGAGGTTTTTGCCTAGAAGTTTACGGAAGTAAAGGAACGTTATTCCTAAGGAGTGAAAATCAGAAAGATTATGTTCATGGATTTAATTTAACCTACATGGATGAACTTGATAAAGTAACTACTATTAATCCAGATGATGAATTTTTATTTAATAGGACATGGGCAGATGGCCGAATTGCCCCAGTAAAAAGAATTCATGATTGGTGGGCAAATAGTATTATAGAAAAAAAACCTATAATCCCAGGATTAAGTGAGGGACTGAATAGTCAAAGGGTTTGCGAAGCGGCAAAAGAATCCTCAATTTCAGGAATAGCGTCAGGAATTACTTACTAGAAATTTATGATGTAATATTTGTTACTTGACTAAGTAAAATATTTATTTTTATAATTTACCATATTCTGAAAAAATCAACGCATTCGTTTTACTTATCGCATGGCTCTAAATTATTACGCAAAAGAACTTAAAGAAAATGCACAGTTACTTGCCTCCAAAGGAAAAGGTATTCTTGCTGTGGATGAATCTACAAAAACAGTTGGTAAAAGATTAGCTGGTATTGGAGTTGAAAATACTGAAGAAAATAGAAAAGCATACAGAGGAATGCTCTTCACAACAAAAGATTTAGGTAAATACATTAGTGGTGCAATTCTATTTGAAGAGACATTGTTTCAAAATCATCCAGATGGCGAACCAATGGTTAAAAAATTAAATGACCTAGGTATAATTCCAGGAATTAAAGTTGATAAGGGATTAAATCCTCTACCTGGTGGAAAAGATGTAGAGACATTTTGTTCTGGTCTCGATGGATTAGTAGAAAGAGCAGCAAAATATTACGAACAAGGCGCACGATTTGCCAAGTGGAGAGCTGTTTTACAGATAACTTCTGATGGATGTCCTTCAAATTTATCTATACAAGAGAATGCTTGGGGATTAGCAAGATATGCAAGATCCGTTCAAGAAGCAGGATTAGTTCCAATTATTGAACCAGAGATTTTGATGGATGGTGATCACACCATTGAAAAAACAGCTGAAGTCCAAGAAGAAGTAATTAAAACGGTTTACAAAGCATGTCAAACTAATGGTGTTTTACTAGAAGGAACTCTTTTAAAGCCATCAATGACAGTAAACGGTGCAGATTGCTCAGATAAAGCTGATCCTCAAAAGGTTGCGGAAATGACTATCAGAACTATGGAAAGATGTGTTCCAGCCTCTGTACCAGGAATTGTCTTTTTATCAGGAGGCTTGAGCGAGGAAGCGGCTTCAGTTTATCTGAATAATATGAATAATCTTTATAGAAAAGCTATGTGGAACGTTTCATTCTCATACGGTAGAGCCCTACAGCATTCATGCTTAAAAGCTTGGAAAGGCAGTGATCTAGAGGCTGGTCAGAAAGCGTTAATTGCAAGGGCTCAGGCTAATTCAGAAGCTTCAAAGGGAGCATATGTTCCAGGATCTCAACCATCTTCTGATGAACAACTATTTGTAGCTGGCTACAAATACTAATATTTATACTTATACCTCTTTCTTCTAAAATCGCCTTATCAAGGCGATTTTTTTTAATATTTTACAAGGTTTCTTAAAATAAATTCTCCATCAATACCACCAATATTTTTATCACAAGCTCTCTCAGGATGTGGCATTAATCCTAAAACATTGCCCTCTTTATTTAATATGCCAGCAATTTCATGAGTAGAGCCATTTGGATTATCAATATACTTTAAAGCTATTAAGTCATTATCTAGTAATTCTTTATAAGTGTAATCGTCACAATAATATCTGCCTTCCCCATGAGCTATTGGGAGAGTAATATTTTTATCAATAAAAGATTTAAACCAGCCTCCTTTTTGCGAGTGAACTTTTAATTCCACATCTTTACAAATAAAGTTTAAATTTTTATTATTAGTTAATGCACCAGGTAGAAAACCTGCCTCTGTGAGAATTTGAAATCCATTACAAATTCCAAGTACTTTCCTTCCTGTTCGAACAAAATCATGAAGAGAATTAATCAATGAAGAGAAACGTGCTACTGCGCCACAACGAAGATAATCGCCATAACTAAAACCACCTGGTAACACTACAGAATCTATTCCTGATAAATCGGAAGATTCATGCCAAATAAATTTTGTTTTAATATCAAGGCATCCTTCGAGTGCCCAGGATACATCCCTATCACAATTAGATCCTGGAAAAACAACAATTCCAACTGTATATGATGTCATTTATTTCTTCTCAAGTTGATATTCATAATCCTCAATAACATTATTTGCAAATAATCTGTCGCAAAGCAATTCTATCTTTTCTTTCACCTCATTTTCATGACTAGCCTCTAATTCAGTTTCTATTAACTTTCCTATTCTTAGTGAATTTATGCCATCAACTCCTAGTTTGTTCGCAGCAGATTTTATAGCTTCTCCTGCAGGGTCTAGAACTGAGGGTCTTAGGCGAATAAAAACTTTTACAAGAAATTGGCTCAAGATTTAAAAATATTTCTAATTGAACATTAATTCAAATTAAGCTAAATAGCATTAATTTGAAGAAAAATATATTCATATAAATGAATATATTAATTTAATTATGAAGACATAAATCCCCTTCCAAAACATGAAAGACATGTTCTCCTTGAATTTTCAGGCGTTTTTAAATTTCCACTTCCACCGCACTTTAAGCATATGTTCCTGTTCTTATTAAGATCTAAATTAGTATATTTTTCAGTAGATAAGGAAAGTTCTTGATTTTTCATTAACTATATAAAATATTATATTTTTCAATTGCATACTATAAAATCAAAAACTCTATTTTGGATTACTAACAATCTTAAATTTCTCTTTAATTTTTCTTTCTAATGTAAAAAATGATTTTTTTTCCGAACCAATCATTATTAATTCAATGCCTGCATTATTTGAAGGCCTCCAACAATCCTCATCAACATCTTCAAACCAGGTATTAATTTTCTTTCCAACTATTTGAACCTGCAAAGGCAATAATTTATTTGGAATCCAAATCCTTCCTTTTAATCTTAGAATATTTAATTTTTGCAAAATTTCTTTCATTAAAAACTCAAATTCTTGCTTTTCTAAAAAATAATTATTAAATTTGATAGTTGATGAAAACAATTCAGGATGACTGTGCTCATGTTCATCAGATAAATAATTCTCATAATTTGTTTTAATTTCTGAATCAAAAACAAAACCCAATTCAATTAATCCATTCAAGGAACGAATTATTGGGATTTCAGGGTTAATTTTATGTCTTAATTTCTCTTTAACAGATTCAAATTCATTTTCACTAAGTATGTCAGACCTAGAAATAATAACTAAATCTGAAACCTCTAATTGCTGCTTAAATAATTCATCAATAGAAGACTTATGCTCAATAATTTTAGTATCTTCATATTGATGATCTATTTCTTTTAAATCATTAATTGGTAAATTATTGATCATCGATTCACCATTTACCACTCCAATAACTTGCTTTAAATATATAGAAGTTCTTATTTCAGGCCAATTTAAAGCCTTTAATAAAGGTGTTGGGAGAGCTAAACCGCTCGTCTCTATTAAAATTGCATCAATTTCAGAATATGATTTTAATAAAGTATTAATAGCAGGTATGAAATCATCCTGAACGGTACAACATAAACATCCATTATTAAGTTCAATTACTGACTCGAAATCAACTTTATTACATTGATTACAGTTCTTTAATAATGAGCCATCAATTCCAATGTCACCAAATTCATTTATAATCAGTCCAAATTTTTTTTTACTTTTTTTCAATAAATATCTAATAAAGGTTGTCTTACCTGAACCCAAAAATCCAGATACAACTATTACAGGTAATCTTTTTTTCACAAGTACTAACAGCCCAGACTATATTCAGTGCTTTCACCAGTACTTGAATTAACACCATTAGCTTTCTTACATAAGTCTTTTTGTTGAATTCTACTTAAAACGGCATCTGTAAAATCTGCACCATCTATTTTTGCTCCATCAAAATTACTTTCCATAAGTAATGCATTGGTAAAATTTACATCTGTCAAATCTGCATCTGTAAAATCAGTTGCATAAGCAAGAGCATCAGTTAAATCAGCACCACTGAGGGATGCATTATTTAATTTACTGTTGTTAAAAACAGCTCCCTGAAGATTACTATCGCTAAAATTAAAACCGTGTAAATCAAATTTTACAAATTCATTACCACTTAGATCTTGACCATGCATATCTTGCTTAAGATCTAAATCCTGCTGGTTTCTAATTTCAGGAGGTCTTTTGGCCCAAGCGCAATTTACAAAATTAGAGAACAATATCCCAAAAGCCAACATAGAAATTATTATGTTTTTTATTAAAGAAAAACGGATTGTTTTAATCATCAGAGAAATGTAGTTTAGAGTCTAAGTGAATTAGTATTTTTATTTTATAGGAAAATATATGTCAATGTCACTAAAGGTAATTGTTCCACCTCATCCATTAATAAAACATTGGTTATCCATACTTAGAGATCCAGATACACCAAATATTTTATATTCAACTGGTTATGAACAAATTGGTAAATGGCTAACATATGAGGCCTTAAGAGATTGGCTACCTTACAAAAAAGAATTAATAGTTACAAGAACAGGTAAGACAGAGGGCGTCTATATCGATAATAATTATCCAGTGAGAATAATAGCCGAAATACCTGAGGGATTAACACTTTGGTTTGGATCAAAAGAGGTAATTCCAAATGGAAGACTTTCGCTAGGGACAATACCAGATAACATCTCAGCTAATGAGGGCATTATTCTTTATAGAGATCAAATAACTAAGAATAGTTCAACATTAGACTTACTTAAGACATTAAGTTCAAAAGGTATAAAATCAAATAGGATATTGATAATTTCATGTATTTGTAGTAATGAAGGTTTAAATGAAATTGGTAAAATATTTCCAGAACAAATCATTTACACATCTTGCATCGATAAAGAGAGTGTTAGCTACAATGTTTTAGATCCAGGGATCGGGAATCCCATTTCCCGTTTAAGTACTATGTTTCAAGAAAAGAACTAATATATATATATATAATGAATAACTTAATGACTGAATACAGAGATTCATCCTCTAATAATCTTTTATCATTAATAAGTGGTGCATTTATTGGAGCAGCAGGTCTTGCTTGGTATTTGATTTCAGAGGCTGATAAAAGAAAGGAGACTAAGAAACAGAGAGCAATGATGTATTCATCAAGGATTCAAGATGGATCTGAAGCAATAGATACAAACGAAAATTTAAAAGAAGTGAAGGGCGAAAAACTAGAGCAAAAAGTAGAACAGTTGAATACGGCCATAGCAGATGTTCGAAGACAGTTAGAGGAGCTAGGTCAAGATTAATAAAGATTCTCAAATAATAATGTCAAAACTAAGATCATCTGCAATAACTCAAGGTGTTCAAAGATCTCCTAATAGATCTATGCTAAGAGCCGTTGGATTTAAAGACGGAGATTTTTCAAAACCAATAATTGGAGTAGCTAATGGTTTCAGCACGATAACCCCCTGCAACATGGGGTTAAATAAATTATCTAAAAAAGCAGAAGAAGCAATAAGGTCATCCGGAGCTATGCCTCAAATGTTTGGAACAATAACTGTTAGTGATGGAATATCAATGGGGACCCAAGGTATGAAATACTCCTTAGTTTCCAGAGAGGTAATTGCAGATTCTATTGAGACTGCCTGTAATGCTCAAAGTATGGATGCTGTTTGCGCTATTGGGGGGTGTGATAAAAATATGCCTGGGGCAATGTTGGCGATCGCGAGGATGAACATACCATCAATATTCATATATGGAGGAACTATAAAACCAGGAAAACTTGATGGAGAAGACCTGACAGTTGTAAGTGCTTTTGAGGCAGTAGGTCAATTGACTTCAGGAAAAATCAGCGAAGAGAGACTTAATAAGGTTGAAAAAAATTGCATTCCAGGAGCGGGTAGTTGCGGTGGAATGTTTACAGCTAATACAATGTCCGCTGTTATCGAAGTTCTGGGATTGAGTCTTCCACATAGTTCAACCATGGCTGCAGAAGACTATGAGAAAGAACTTAGTTCAGAAAAAAGTGCAAGAGTGTTAGTCGAGGCAATTAAAAAAAATATTAGGCCACTAGATTTAATGACAAGAAAGTCATTTGAAAATGCGATATCAGTTATTATGGCTGTAGGAGGTTCAACCAATGCTGTTCTTCATTTATTAGCAATTTCAAGAACAGCAGGGGTTGAATTAAATATTGATGATTTCGAAATAATAAGACAAAGGGTTCCTGTTATTTGCGATCTTAAACCTAGCGGAAAATATGTAACAGTAGATTTGCATAATGCTGGAGGAATTCCTCAAGTCATGAAAATCCTTTTAAATGCAGGCCTTTTACATGGAGATTGTAAAAATATTGAAGGAAAAACATTATCAGAGTCTTTAAAGGATGTCCCTGATGAACCTCCATCAGGCCAGAATGTTATTAGAAAAATAAACAATCCTCTTTATAAAAAAGGACATTTAGCTATACTTAAAGGGAACTTGGCCCTTGAAGGAAGTGTCGCAAAAATTAGTGGTGTAAAAAATCCAGTTTTAACTGGTCCAGCAAGAATATTTGAGAGTGAGGAATCTTGTCTTCAATCCATACTTAACAATGAAATTAAAGCTGGAGATGTTGTCGTAATAAGAAATGAAGGCCCTGTTGGCGGTCCTGGAATGAGAGAGATGCTTGCACCTACATCCGCGATAGTAGGTCAAGGCTTAGGAGAAAAAGTTGCTTTAATAACTGATGGAAGATTTAGCGGTGGTACTTATGGTTTAGTTGTAGGACATATAGCACCTGAAGCTGCAGTCGGAGGGAATATAGCTTTAATTAAGGAAGGTGATCAAATAACAGTTGATGCTCTAAATCAAATAATTGAAGTTTCATTAAGCAATGATGAACTTGAAAAAAGAAGAAAGAATTGGGTAAAACCTATGCCTAAGTATAAAAAGGGCGTTTTAGCTAAATACTCACGAATTGTTAGTACCTCCAGCCTAGGTGCTGTAACTGATCAGGAGATATAGACTCCGCTTTCTTCTATGTAGGTTCTTATTCTATTCGCAAGGTTTTCTAATACAAAACTGTAATTGGGAGGATTACATTGTTTTCCGTTATTACTATTCATCCATAAAGTTTTAACTCCGCTCCAAAGTATAGGCTCTTCAGGAAAGTTTAATTTTGAAATTACTAAAACCAAATCCTTATTTGACCTAAATAGTTCCAATTCAAGATCATAAAGATCTAATCTTTTGCCATCTAAATCCCTACATAAAATATGTACTGTCAAATCAAGATTAGGATCATAAAAATCATACTCACCAACTATGTTGACTACAGAATGAAGAAATGGTCTATTCGTAAGATCCGCAGATTTAGCAATGATAGCCTCAAATTTCTCTTTTTGATCTTCAAAAAACACTTATAGACTTAATTAATACTTTTATTTGACCAGGTATAAACTTATCATTTAAGGTTCCTTCATCTCCAAACTTTGAATGTAAAAGTTGAAGTCTTTTAATTTTTGCGGATTTAAATTTAAATGGCAGGTTTACTTTATTTGCTCTTATAGAGGGTCTTAACTCTTCAAAAGGGATATTAACAATAGTAGTCCCAAATTTCTTAGTAGGAAAAGATTTTATCCATCTCAAACCACCCGGGATAAATTCAGTAAGGCCAAAAACTTCATCTTGACATGCAACTGCAAATTTAAAAGTTCTTCCTTGGCCATCAATTTTTAATTCGAAGCATTTATATTGCGAGACATTTAAAGAAGGTTGAAATTTTGATGATCTACAACTAACAAATCCCCCGCCTTTCTCGATAATATTACCTTTAAAAATTAGTCCTGCATTAGTAATTTCACAAGTGGCTACACTAGAACCGCCCATAATAGTATCGTTTAAAGAATTCCAGCCTTCAAAATCATTTTTCTGAAAGAGTACCTTTTTAATTGACATTTACGAATTATTTAATAATTAGATAATAACTATAAATCTAAATCTTTTGATGCCTCTAAATCTGAAAATACAAGTATTTTCGATTTTGATTTAATTAATTTTGCTGGGGTTCTATCAGATGATTCTGAATTACTGAATAATCTTTTAAGAGCTATTTGTTTAGATGCACCACTCACAACAAAAGCGATTTTTCTTGAGGCAGATAAAACTTTTGGAGTAAAGGATATACGTTTAAGACCGTTACCAAAAGTAGTAATAACAAATTCATCAGTATTATTATTTTTATTGGGAAATAGTGAAGCAGTATGTCCATCATTTCCAAGTCCAAGTAGGGTAAAATCAAAAATTGGAGGGTAACCCTCACATTTTTTCTTTAACTCATCTAAAAGTAATTTTTTTGAAATATCTTCATTAATTTTTTCATCACTAAAAATATTATAGAAATCTGCTTTTGAAGCGCAATTATTTAATAATGAATTATTTATCATCAATGTATTACTTTCTTCAGACTTTGGATTAACGCATCTTTCATCTCCCAAAAAGACATCAACTTTTTCCCAATTTAATTCTTTCTCAGAGAGGAATTTATATACATTTTTTGGTGTCGAACCACCACAGACACAAAATTGAAATCTATCTTTAGCATTTAAATTTATTTTTATTCTTTCCGAAATATAGTCAGAAACTTTTATCGAAAGTTCACTTTTGTCTTTAAAAATAATTAAATGATAATTATTTATTATCTTTTCTATCATTGTAGCCATTCAGTATGAAAACTTCCATCTCTATCAATCCTTTCATAAGTATGAGACCCGAAACAATCTCTCATCGCTTGAACTAAGTTTTGAGGCAACCTATTAGTTCTATAACTATTCAAATAATCGAGTGTACTAGAAAGGCAAGGTACAGGAATTGAAGCCTTACTTGCCGCAGATACTACATATGATAAGTTATCTAGCTTATTAGAAATTTGGTTATTAAACCAACTATCAAATATGAGATTTTTTAAGTTGGGATCTTTTTCATAAGCATCTTGAATCCTTTTCAAAAGTTTTGACCTTATGATGCATCCTCCTTTCCATATTTGAGCTATAGAGGGCATATCTAAATCGTAATTATAAAAGGTTGAAGCTTCTTTAAGAATATCCATTCCCTGGGCATAACTTGCGATTGTTGATAGAACTACTGCATCAAATAATGGTTTCATTGAATTAGAAATATTCCCAAAATTAAATTCATGATCAACATCAAAGGGTAAAAATTTCTCTACTTCCATACGCTGTTCTTTTAATGAACTCATTACTCTTGCATTAAGAGATGCATAAATTGTTGGGACAGGAACACCCAGCTCAAGTGCACTTATTACAGTCCATAAACCTGTACCTTTTTGTCCGGCCTTATCTAAAATATTCTCTACTACAAATTCACCCGAAAAATCATCTTTTGTTTTAAGACAAATTTCCGTTATTTCTACGAGATATGATGACAATTCCTCTGTTTTATTCCATTGCGAAAAAACTTGACTCATTTGATTAGAATCTAATCTTGAAATTCTTTTCATCAAATCATATGCTTCAGCAAGTATCTGTTCTATACCATATTCAATACCATTATGTACCGTTTTAACAAAATGCCCTGAACCACCAGGTCCCACATAAGAAACACAGGGGCCATCATCAACTTTTGCTGCCATTTTGGTAAGCAAATTTTCAATGGCGTCATAGGAGGACTTTGTGCCACCAGGCATCATACTTGGGCCTTCAAGTGCCCCTTTAGCTCCACCAGAAACTCCCATACCAATATATCCAAAACTTTTGCTTTCAAGTTGTCTTACTCTTCTTTCTGTATCTTGAAATTGGGAGTTGCCTCCATCTATTAATAGATCGCCTTCTTCAAGGTATTCGGAGATATTATTAATTACAGCATCTGTAGCCGAGCCAGCCTTTACCATCATAAGAATTCTTCTAGGTCTCTCCAACTTATCAACAAATTCTTGTATGGTTTTAGCTCCCTCGATATTCTTTCCAAAACCTCTACCCTTTAAAAAGGTCTCTGTTTTAGAAAAAGTTCTGTTATAAACAATACTTGAAAAACCATTTCTTTCTGCATTAAGGACTAAATTCTCTCCCATAACACCAAGACCGATTAAACCAAAATGTGCCTTGGACATAAAAATAAATAACTCAATAAATATATTTTTACTTCAACTGAAGAAAATTGCTCAAAAAATAGTACTTATGTCAGCAATAAATGATCGAAAAAAATATTAAATTATTGTTCCATCAGTAATAGTGGCATTTTTAACTACAACAACAATTCCATTTCTGATATAAAAACCTTCATCTGGTCTGTCAGCCTCCTCAATCCTATCTTTATTTACAATTACGACATTGTTACCGATTCTAGTGTTTTTGTCTAATATGGCCCTCTTAACAGTTGAACCTTCGCCCACTCCAAGTGGGATTCCACCCCCTTTTCTTAATTCAATTCTCTCTTCTGGTGATTCAAAGAAATCAGCTCCCATAACGAGGGTATCTTCTAGAACAGCATCGCTCTCAATCCTACTTCTTACACCTAAAACACAATGCAAAATACTACATGACTTTAAAATTGTACCTTCGCAAACAATTGAATCCGTTATTTGCGCATCAACTAACTTTGAAGGAGGTAGATATCTTGGTCTTGTATAAATTGGAAATTTTTCATCATAAAAACTAAAAGGAGGCTTAGGTTGTTTTGTTAATGCCAAGTTTGATTCAAAAAAGGCCCCTATTGTTCCAATATCCTCCCAATAATCATCAAAGACATAACTCTTTAAAACATCTTTTCTTTTAAGAGATTCAGGTATTATATCCTTACCAAAATCTGTATAACTAGGAAACTTATTTAATAGATCAAATAATGTATCTCTGCTGAAAACATAAATACCCATGGAAGCTAAATAGGGTCTTTGTTTTGCTGATTCAGGTGAAAGACCAAATTTAGATGTATCAACAGCCATAGCTTTAAGCTTGTCTCCACTAGGCTTTTCACAAAATTCCTTAATATTTCCCAAATCATCAGTTCTCATAAGACCAAAACCTTCAGCCTGAGAATCATCTACAGGAAGAGCTGCAACTGTTAAATCAGCATTATTTGATCTGTGATAATCAACAAATAAACTATAGTCCATCCTATAAAGTTGATCACCAGAAAGGATTAGATACTCGTCTACATCCCATTCTTGAAATAACCATTGATATTTCCTAACAGCATCAGCAGTACCTTCAAACCACTTGGGACTTTCAGGAGTTTGTTGTGCTGCCAAGACTTCTACAAAACCTTGTCCAAAAGGAGCGCTTAAATTATAAGTTCTACCAATATGCCTATTAAGAGAAGCACTATTAAACTGAGTTAATACGTACATTTTATTAATGCCCGAATTAATACAATTGCTAATAGGTATGTCAATTAGTCTATATTTACCTGCCAATGGGACGGCAGGTTTTGCTCTCATTTTTGTTAAAGGATAGAGTCTTGAACCTTTTCCTCCTCCGAGGATAATTGCTAGAACGCGCTTCATTAACCTAAAGCAGGTATATACATGCTTAAACTACTTGATAAAGTGCTTATTTAAAAATTAAAATGGCCACTTTATAAAGGTATTGAAATTATTTACGCAAAATTCTTAAGAATAAATTTCAAAAATTTTTAATCTTCTTCCTCTAGAGAGAATAATTTTTCAACAATTTTTAAGGAAGCTTGTCTTTCTTGACGAGATTGTGGACTTCTTAATTTTGTAACAGGGGTATGAAGAATTTTATTTATGATCCCTTTTGTTAATGCCTCAACAACTTTTCTTTCCCTAGCTGAGAAATCTGGTCCCATTCGGCTTAAAGCTTTTTGTAATTCTTCTTTTCTGATAAGTTCTAAATCTGACCTTAATTTATTTATCGTTGGAACAGCTTCTAAACTAGCCCACCACTCCAAGAACAATCCTTTTTCATCTTTTATGAGTTCTTCTGCTTCTTGAGCAATTTTTTTTCTAAATTCCTGATTTCTTGAAACAACTTCTTGCAAATCATCAACATCATATGACTCTACTAACTCGTGATCTTTAACATCGTTTGAAATATTCCTAGGAACTCCTATGTCAATTAATCTAATAGATGATTTTATTTCTAAAGCATCAATTCTTTTGAAGTCAATAAAGGGTTTATCAGAGGCTGTGCTTGTGAAAACTAATGAAGCACTTTCGATATTTTCATCGAGAGCATTTAATCCTTTGGAAATTATTTTTATATTTGGAAAATCTTTAGCAAGATTTTTAGCTCTTTCAATATTTCTATTAAGTAATACTAGCTCTTTGCAACCTTTGGCTTGTAAATGAGTAATCAAAAGTCTACTCATCTTTCCCGCACCAACAACAATAACACTCTCTGATTGAAGACTTACTAGATTATCAATTCCTTGCGATTGTCCTAGTTTTAATTGAGCTAATTCAACAGCAGCAGAACTAATAGACACAGCCCCTGTTCCTAAGTTTGTTTCTGATCTTACTTTCTTTCCAGCACTTATTGACTGAGTTAATAGTCTATTCAAGATGGGTCCAGTAGATTGATAATCCTGCCCTAATCTCATCATTTTCTTTACTTGAGATAAAATCTGGCCTTCTCCTAAGACAAGGCTATCCAAACCAGCTGATACTTTCATTAAATGTAAGACTGCTTCTTCTTGCCTAAAATCAAATAAATGAGGTTCTAAATCGATTTGATTAACATTTGAATATTGAGACATGAAGATTTTTATTGAGGATAAACCAATATCTATATCTTTTACTAATGAATATATCTCTAGCCTATTACAAGTACTTAAAATTGATACTTCAAGTATTTCAGATGAATTCTTAAGCAAAGTTAAACATTCCTGAATCGATGAATCAGGAATACTTAACTGCTCTCGCACTTCGACCGGTGCCGTGCGATGACTTAGTCCGACGACAACAATATGCATAAAATAATCTAAATAAGATAAATAAGAACTTTAGAGAGAAATCCTTTTAGCACCATTTTTTATGTGTATTGTATTTGTGAAACGAGCGGTACTATCTAGCGTACTAATTACCAAGCTACTTGTTCTAATACAATCCCTCTCAAATTGGACTCCATTAAATAATAGCCCATCTGTGATGCCACTTCCTGCAAAAACAACATTTTCACCAGAGGCTAATTCATTTGCTTCATAAATCTTATCTATATCTGTAATTCCCATCTCATTTAATCTAGCTATATTACCCTCTTTGGTATAGTCGGCCCACTCTGTAGTTTTAGCTATAGCTGGGTCATAAACAAGTTGTCCTTGAAAATGTCCACCCAAAGCTCTCATTGCTGCTGCTGAGATAACACCCTCAGGAGCAGCACCTATTCCCATTAAACAATGAGTTCCTGTTCCAGCGAAACCACATGCAATTGCGGCCTGAACATCACCATCTGAAATAGGTTGAACTTTCGCGCCACAGTCTCTTATTTCATTAATTAATTCAACATGTCTTGTTCTATCCATAACAACAACAGTCAATTCATTAATTGATAAATTCAAACAATCACTAAGGATTTTTAAATTTTCAGTAGCTGTATTTCTTATATCAACCTTACCTTTAGCTGCAGGTGGAGCAGCTAATTTATTCATATAAAAATCAGGGGCATTAAATAAGCCTCCGCTATCAGAGGCCGCTAGAACAGCCATTGAGCCTCTTTGATTGTTTGCGCATAAATTTGTACCTTCGCAGGGATCAACAGCAAAATCCACTCCTGGGCCATTACCACTGCCAACCTCTTCACCAATGTAAAGCATGGGAGCCTCATCTCTTTCCCCCTCTCCAATGACAATTTTACCTTTCATATCAATTTTCCCCATCCGCAATCTCATTGCTTCTACAGCAGCCGCGTCTGCTTCATCTTTTTTACCAAGTCCAGTAAGTTTTGCTGAAGCGATGGCTGCTTGCTCGACTACTTCGAGAATTTCTTGAATTAAAGTTTGATCCACAATTAAAAAATAAAAAAAAATTTTTAAAAGGTTAAAAATATAGTCTCACAAAACTAGCATTTTGATAAGAAGTATTCCTTGGAATAAGATTTTTTTAACTCTTTGCAGTGATTACTTTATCAGGCCAAGTAAGTAAATTAGGAATTAGAGCCTATTTATAGTATCTTTATTAAATATTTTTAAAATAAATGACCGAAACAAAACTAACTAACCCGAAGGGTGTAATCCGTCCTGTTCAAATAATTCCTTCAGTTTTGCCTGCAGACTGGGCCAATATGGGAGCATGCGTAAAAAATCTTGAGGATGCTGGGGTCGATAGAATTCAGTTTGATGTTATGGATGGTAATTTCGTCCCAAATCTCACATTTGGCCCCGAAATGATATCTGCTTGCAGAAAATATTGTAATGTCCCATTTGAGACACAATTAATGGTCAGTCAATATAACTGTGAAACAATGCTTGATTCCTATGTTAAAGCATCTGTAGGTTCTAATGGTGAACCTGGTGTAGTAATCGCTCATGTCGAGGCCAATGTACATTTACATAGAGTTTTGGGAAGAATTAGAGATCTAGGAGGATCTCCCTCAGTAGCTTTAAACCCCCATACTCCCTTTGAGATGGTTAAAGACGTAATGGATATGGTTGATCATGTATTAGTTATGACAGTAAATCCTGGGTTTGGAGGACAAGCATATATTCCTACTATGTTAAATAAAATCAGAAAGATAAGGGAATTTGTTATCAACAATAACCTTAATGTAGATATTGAGGTCGACGGAGGAATTAAAGCAAATTGGACAATTTCACAGTGTGCTGCAGCTGGCGCAAACTGCTTTATTGCTGGAAGTGGAATGTTCGCATACCCAACACTTAAAGAGGGTTGCGATGAATTAAGAGAAGTCGCAAAAAATGCTCAAAATGGTGATGTTTTACCTGAACCTAATTAAAAACTGCTATCCTAAAAACCAACCATAACTATGCAATCCTACACCTAAATAATTTACTCCTAAGTAACAAATTAAGACTATAAAAAAACCTGTTGTAGCCAATATTGCAGGTTTCCTACCTTGCCAACCTTTACTTATTCTCATATGTAAGTAACAAGCATAAAATATCCAAGAAATAAAGGCCCAAGTTTCTTTAGGATCCCAACTCCACCATGTTCCCCAAGCTTCATTTGCCCAGATTGCTCCCGTAATAAGTCCTAACGTTAACAAGAAGAATCCGATAAGGATTGACCGATAACTAAGTGTGTCAAGCTTTTCGGAAGGAGAAAAATCAGTTTCATGAGGAAATTTATTAAAGTTATTTAAATTAAAATTTTTATATCCGCCGATTCCAATTGAGCTGCTTCTAATTTGCAGTGGTTTTTTATTATCGACAATTAAAACAGATGTTGAAAGTAAAGATCCAAAAATAAGTGCAGAATAACTTAGCATTACAACACTTACATGCATTACCAACCAACTTGATCTTAATGCTGGGACAAGATTGGAGGCTATTCTTAAATTATCAGGTAAAACAAAGCAAGCAAATCCAAGAGTTAGTAATGAAGCAGGAATTCCAAGACAGGGTATTACTGAAGTTTGATATTCCTTTTGTAAAAGCAATTGAACTAAAGTTAACCCCCAAGATAAGAAACAAAGCGATTCAAAAAGATTACTTATAGGAAAATGTGAGGAAATAATCCACCTACAAACCAACTGCAAAGCTAATAAAATATTAACCAAAATTGTTGTTGAACTAACTAGCCAAGATAATGATTTATTAAATAAAGATATTAATGCTATTGGAAAAGAAATCAATAAAACATAAAAAGCTAAAATTCCTAATGAAGTAACTGGATCAAGTAATAAATTTTGATAAACATCTTGAAACACAGCCTATTTACTAATAAAATTAAGAAATTTATAGCTTAAAAATAAATTAGATTTTGAAAAAAGGAGAAAATCTTTATAAAAATTAAGTTTAATTAAAAACATTAAATGGGTATTTTTTAGATACTAAAATTTTCTCCTAAATAAAACTTTTTCACATTTTTATTTTTTGCAAGTTCGCTCGACAATCCAGAAGCTAATAACTTCCCTTCAGTTAAAACATAGGATTTCTTTGTTATCGATAACGTTTCCCTAACATTATGGTCGGTTATTAATATTCCCACACCATTATTACTTAAATTAATAATAAGGCTTTTAAGATCATTTACTGCTAAAGGATCAATTCCTGAAAAGGGTTCATCTAGCAGTAAATATTTTGGTCCATTTCTACCTACTGATAAAGCTCTCGCAATTTCACACCTTCTTCTCTCCCCCCCCGAAAGCTGGTATCCATAATTATCAACAAATTTATTAAGCTTAAATTCATTTATAATAGATTCTCTTCTAGTCCGAATAATAGATTTACTTAATTTTGAATTTTGTAAAGCAAGATTTATATTATCTCTAACTGTCAAATCTCTAAAAATACTTGGTTCCTGAGGTAAATAACCTAAACCCAATTCTGAGCGCATTGGTAGAGGCAAATTTGAAATTGATTTATTATTAATTAAGATATCTCCTTTATTTGGTTTTAAATTACCAACTACGAGATTAAAGGTAGATGTTTTTCCAGCTCCATTTGGACCTAAAAGGCCAACAATTTCTCCAGGCATAATGGAAAGAGACACATTTTCAACAATTATCTTTCCATTAATTTTCAAAGAAACATTTCTAACTTCTAATTTCATCATTCTTTTTCAAGAGAGGCACATCATCATTGTTTAGAGGGACTTTTGAATGTAATTTTTCTAATAATACTTCTAAAGACTTACAAAAAGAAAAAAGATCAAGTCCTAAATCTACAGAAACTCTACTTTTAATTCTTCCTAAACCCTCACCGAGTAAAATCATAGCACCATTTAAATTTCCTTTACTTAAGTGAAATTGAGATACAGAAACCTGCAAAATGCCTTGAATAATTTGCCTTTCATCTCCGTAAAGACCATTCCATATTTCCTCAAAAGCGTCGTGTGCTTCGTACCATTTTTTATTATTGAATAAATCCAAAGCAGCATCTAATGAATCTGTAAAATTTTTTGATGTCAGGAAATCATCCATATTTTATTATTTTTTTGCTTGTCTTCTCTTACTTAACTTTCTTAATCTTATAGATTCTGGGGTCACTTCTAACATTTCATCAGGTCCAATATATTCTAAAGCTCTCTCTAAAGTAATTTCAACTGGTGATTGTAAAGTATCTAACTCTTCAGCGCCAGCAGATCTCATATTAGTGAGTTGCTTTGTCTTACAAATATTAATTTCTAAATCCTGTGGTCTATTATGCTCCCCAATGATCATACCTTTGTAAACCTTCACTCCAGGTTTAATAAAATAAGAACCTCTATCTTCTGCATTTTTCAGCGCGTAAAATGTAGCGACACCCTCTTCAAAAGCAATTAAAACCCCATTCCTTCTCGTTTCAAAATCACCCATCTTAGGTCTATACTCATAAAACGAATGACTCATAATACCTTCTCCTCTTGTTAATCTAACAAATTCCCCTCTAAATCCTATTAAACCTCTTGCGGGAACTAAAAATTCCAATTGAGTTCTACCATCTACACTGCTTTGCATATTTTGCATTTCAGCTTTTCTAGATCCTAATTTCTCAATACATGCTCCTACTGAGACTTCTGGCACATCCAATACAAGTGCTTCTATCGGTTCACATTCTTTACCATCAATTTCTCTAAATATAACTTGGGGTTGCGAAATTTGAAATTCAAAACCTTCTCTCCTCATTGTTTCTATAAGTATTCCAAGATGAAGTTCACCTCTTCCTGAGACAGCAAATCTGTCAGGAGAATCTGTCTCTTCACAACGCAATGCAACATTAGTAAGTAGCTCTCTTTCAAGTCGATTTTTAAGTTGTCTGCTTGTTACAAACTTTCCCTCTTTACCAGCAAAAGGGGAATCATTGACAATAAAAGTCATTTGTAAAGTTGGTTCATCAACTTTTATAAGCGGCAAAGGTAAAGGTTCTTCAGGACAGGCTATTGTTTCTCCTATATTGACATCATCAAAACCAGACAATGCAACAATATCTCCAGCATTTGCCTCATTGATTTCAATCCTTTGCAATCCCTCAAATCCCAGTAATTTACTTATCTTACCCTTTATAATTTTGCCGTCCTCCTTAATTAAGTTTGCCTGTTGACCAGCTTTAATTTTTCCATTGTGCAACTTTCCAATAACAATTCTCCCTAAAAAATCGGAGTAATCAAGTGTAGTAATTTGCAGTTGTAAAGGTTTATTATTATCTCCTACAGGTGGGGGCACATGTCTCAAAATTGATTCGAATAAAGGCATCATATTTTCACTTTTAGAATCCATATCATCCTTTGCAAAACCACTTAAGCCACTGCCAAATAAGTAAGGAAAATCACATTGGTCATCATCAGCTCCAAGTTCTAAAAAAAGATCAAGGACTTTATCTACAGCTATCTCAGGAATGACTCGTGGTCTATCTATTTTATTGACAAAAACTATTGGACGAAGTCCTTTTTCTAAAGCCTTTTTTAAGACAAATCTAGTTTGAGGCATGGGCCCTTCATTTGCATCTACAATTAATAAGCATCCATCCACCATTCCTAAGACTCTTTCAACCTCTCCACCAAAATCTGCGTGGCCGGGAGTATCTATTATATTAATCCTCGTACTTTTATAAGTAACTGAAGTGTTCTTCGATAGGATTGTAATACCCCTCTCCCTCTCTAAATCATTAGAGTCCATGACACAGGTTGGCACAACCTCGTTATCCCTGAATACTCCAGATTGTGACAACATAGCATCCACTAAAGTTGTTTTGCCGTGATCTACATGTGCAATTATTGCAACGTTTCTGATATCTTTTAAAGTGGATTCCATATTTAAAAAATTTATAATCTCCTTAATCATCTATAAGGTTAACGTAAAGAACGTAGCTTATGAAAGTTATTGAAAAATAAAAGATCATTAAATTTTAAAATTTACAATAATTTTCTAATATTTTAATTTCTGTCTATTGGAGGCTTCAAAAATTTTTAAAGCTTCAATATTACCTTCATATCTCCAATGCCAGGGTTCATAATCTACAGAATTTTGTTTTCTATCAAAAGATAATTTAAAGTGATATTTAGCAGCATTCCTTTCTAACCACTTGTATGCGCTTGTAGTTTCAAATTCAACCTCAAAGTCAGTCTCTCTATTAAGTGCATCCCCAATATCAATAGCAAAACCCGTACTATGTTCAGAATATCCCGGAGGAGCAGATACTCTTGCTCTTTCCATAGCTACTTGACTTCTGATTGACTTTAGAGAATAAAAGATTTCATTTTGCAACTCGATTGACCTAAATCCACTTAAGAAGACGAGATAAACGCCATCTTTTTTTGCATCATCTCTCATTTTCAAAAGTGATTTATACATTTTTTTATGGACTAAAATATCTGGCGTTATTTCAACAAGATTTTCAAATGAGGTTTCACGATAGGGGAAGTGGCCTAAGATTTTGTCATCTTTAACTTTTATCTCCCCAATTAAAACATTTTCATAGGAGTTGAAATAACTTTTTCGTAAAAAAAATATTAATAAGATAAAACCTATTATCGTGATAGTCGATATAAGTATTTTAGAAATTCTATATTTTTTATCCTCAAAGTATTTTCTTTCTGCAACTTTAATGTTTTCAATATTAATGGGTTCCATATTGTCAAACAAACGTGAAAAATCTAAAATTCATGTTTCGATATTATCTATTTTTTAAAAAAAAGCACTTTTCTATGCAAAATCGTTGTAGTTTTAAAAAGGAATTAATTTGTTTATGTTAAGAGTTGCTGTTATTGGTGGTGGTCCTAGTGGTTCATGTACTGCTGAAACACTTGCTAAGGCTGGAATTAAAACTTGGCTTTTTGAAAGAAAATTAGATAATGCAAAGCCATGTGGAGGTGCTATCCCTTTATGTATGGTATCAGAATTTGATCTACCAGAATCTATTATCGACAGGAAAGTGAGAAATATGAGAATGATCTCTCCTTCCAATAGAGAAGTAGATATAAGTTTAGATAATGTTTATGGCAAAAGTGAAAATGAGTATATAGGTATGTGTAGAAGAGAAGTTATGGATGCATTTATGAGGAATAGAGCTGCAGATTTAGGAGCTACACTTGTAAATGGTCTAGTAACAACTATTGATACAGGTAAAAATAATTTAGGCCCATATAAAATTACTTATTCAGATTTTACAGAAAACGATTCTAAAGGTGAAATAAAAGAGCTCACCGTTGATCTTATTGTTGGTGCAGATGGAGCTAATAGCAGAGTAGCAAAAGCTATGGATGCTGGAGACTACAATGTAGCAGTAGCTTTTCAGGAAAGGATAAAGTTACCAAAAGAGGAAATGAGCTACTACGAGGACTTAGCAGAAATGTATGTAGGTAAAGATGTATCTCCTGACTTTTATGGCTGGGTATTTCCTAAATACGATCATGTCGCTGTAGGGACAGGTACTATGCAAAAAAATCAATCTTTAATAAAAAGCCTTCAAGAAGGAGTGAGAAATAGAGCAAAAAAAAGACTTGTAAATGGTGAAGTCATAAAAGTTGAGGCACACCCAATCCCAGAACATCCCAGACCAAGAAGAGTAGTTGGAAGAATGGCATTAGTTGGTGATGCTGCAGGCTATGTCACAAAAAGTTCAGGAGAAGGCATTTATTTTGCAGCTAAAAGTGGGAGAATGTGCGCTGAAGAAATTGTTTCAGCATCTAAAAATGGAGAGTTAATTCCATCTGAGAGTGACTTGAAAAACTATTTAAAGAAATGGGATAAAAAATATGGCACTACATACAAAGTTTTAGAAATTTTACAAAACATCTTTTATCGTAATGACTCTGCAAGAGAAGCATTTGTTGAAATGTGTGATGATATGGATGTTCAAAGGCTAACATTTGATAGCTATTTATATAAAAAAGTTGTTGCAATGAAGCCACTGCAACAAATAAAAATAACTTTTCTTACTCTTGGTTCAATATTAAGAGGTAAAGCTTTAGCTCCATTAAAATATAAACCAGTTAATAGTGCTGTTAGAGAGGAGAAAGAAGTAGAAAAAATGTTAAATAATTTTGCTATTAAAGGTGGTATAAAAGTTAAGAATTCAAAAGTGTGAAATCACATAATAGTAATGAATAATTTCTAATTAAACTAATAAGATTTAAGCGGTTTTCTCTTATACTTAAATCTTCAGACATAATCATAACTCCTTTATTAACATCAAAAAGATCATTTAATATATCAAGATGATTGATAAATAAATCTATTAGTTCATTATATTTCCAATTACTTTTTGAAATTAACATTTCAATTTTTTCTATAAGATTTAGAACCTCATTTTCAGTATTTTTTTCAAAGAGTTTTGGCTTAATTATATTTTCTGAAAAATATATATTAGTCTCTAAATTTCCTTTAACAGCTAATTTACTATATCTAGATATTATGTTTATTAATAATAGTTGATCTTCATTAGATTTAATATTATTAATAATACTAATTCTATTTTTTAGATCATAAATGTCTAATAATTTTGATTTTTGTATAAGTTTTGAACTATAGATTGAATTAACAATATCTTTTTTAATAGATATTTCCTCTAAATAACTTAAAACTCTTTGCTTAATAAAATCTAAAATTTCATTAGAAATATCTTCATAATTAAAGCTTATTTTATTAATATTTTGCTTCCAAAAGTCTAGAGACTTTGTTAATAAGATATCAAATTTTATACCAAAGTTAAAATTCCATGCGATTTGAATAATACCATTTAAATTTCTTCTTAAAGCATAGGGATCTGATGATCCACTTGGCCTTTTCCCAGAAATAAAGAGACTAATAATTGTCTCAAATTTATCTGAGATAGATGTAATAGATCCGTATTTTGTTGAAGGTAAGTCATCTTTATTAAATCTAGGCAAATAATGTTCAGAAACCGCTAAAGATATATTTTCGCTATATCCCTCATTCTTTAAATACTTACCTCCCATAACTCCTTGCAATTCAGGAAATTCATAAACTATTTCAGAACATAAATCATGTTTTGATAATCTTGCTGCCTGTAAAATTTCTGGAAGATTTAAATCATTATCTTTTATTTGATTAAAAATTTGTTCTGAAATAAATTCAATGCGATTAACCCTATCAGAGAGACTTCCTAACCCTTTCATAAATGAAATATTTTTTATTTTCATATTTCTTTCTTCACAAGTAGATTTTTTATCAGAAGCTATAAAGAATTTTGCATCAGCAAATCTTGCTCTAAGAACATTTTCATTTCCTCTTTGAATTAAATCACTTGCCGCCGACAAACCATTTGAAACACATAAGAATTTTGTACTTAGTATGTTTTCAGAACTCAATTGTAATTTATTAATATTGTCAGTCGTCTTAAAAAGTGGAATATATCTTTGATGACTTTTCATTACGGTACAGAGAACCTCAGCTGGTAAACTTAAAAAACTTTTATCAAATTCACCTAAAATAAGATTTGGAAATTCAACAAGATCTGTAAGTTCATTTATTAATGGATCTGGTAAATCTGGGTAAAGAGCTAATTTATTTGTAGTATTTTTAATCTGATTTAATATAAATTCTTTTCTCAAATCTCTTTTGACTATTACTCCTGAACTCTCTAAAAGACTTATATAACTATCTGGATGAATAATTGATATTTTATTTTTAAATAATCTATGGCCTCTTGATATATTTCCAATTTCAAGGTCATTATCTATATCTTTTAAAGAGAAATTAAGTAAATCAGAATTATAAAGAGAAACTATCCATCTAATAGGTCTTGAAAATTTAAAATTTCCAAAACCCCATTTCATAAATCTTTGACCTTGCAATGACTTTAAAACTTTTGGAACAATAATTGATAATAATTCCTTTGCTAACTGGCCTTTTTCAATTTTTTCTCCAAAGACAAAATCACCTTTATCAGTATTTTTTATTTGTAGATCTTCAATTCCTATATTTAAACTTTTAGCAAAACCCTTTGCAGCATTAGTAGGGGATCCATTTTTAAAAGCACTTTCCGCTTTTGGTCCTTTCCTAAGTTCAATTTTATCTTCCCCTTTATCAATAATGCCAAAAATCATAAGGACTATTCTTCTTGGGGTTGTAGAACAAAAAACTTTTTCATACTTTATAAAATTTTTATTTAAATCGAATTCAATTAAAGATTTAAATTGATTGACAATAGTTTCAGCAAATTTTGCTGGCAACTCTTCTGTTCCAATTTCAAGTAAATATGTAGACAAAAATAAAAATTTAACTAATACAACTATAATTTACTACCAGTTAAATAAGCTTTTAGCTAATGTATAAAAAGAGATACTATTTAGTCATTTAGTGATTAAGGTCGAAAAAGTCAAAAAGAAGAAAAAGGTGGATAAAAAGCCAACCGCTTGCTTGGCTAATGGGTTAGAAGTGTCAAAATTTGAAGAATTTAAAAAAGGCAGTCAATTCTTAAAAGAGCCACTAGCAAGTGAATTAAAGAACGATAGTGATCACTTCACTAATGATGCAGTGCAACTACTAAAGTTTCATGGAAGTTACCAGCAGGATGATCGAGAGAATAGAAAACCAGGGATAAAAGATTGGCAAATGATGCTTAGGCTTAGAAGCCCCGGGGGTGAAATTCCTGGAAAACTATACTTATGCTTAGACGATTTATCTAATAACCTTGGAAATGGAACATTGAGGATTACAACAAGGCAAGCCTTTCAAATGCATGGGATTAGAAAAGATAACTTAAAAACAGTAATCAAAACTATAGTAAATTCCATGGGTTCAACATTAGCCGCTTGTGGAGATATCAACAGAAATGTGATGGCGCCAGCTGCCCCATTTGAAACCTCTGAATATAAAATTGCCAGGGATTTAGCAATTAAAGTTGCAGATCTTTTAACTCCTGTTGCTGCTCAAGGAACATTTTTAGAACTTTGGGCAGATGGTGATTTGGCTTATAGAATTAAACCTGATAAAGAAATTGAAGCCAATAGAAAATTACAATTTAATAAAAATGTTTATAGCGGAATAAAGAATGAACCCCTATATGGTTCAACTTATCTGCCAAGAAAATTTAAATGTGCAGTGACAGTTCCAGGAGATAATTCTGTTGACTTGCTTACAAATGATATAGGACTTGTCGCGTTTACAAATAATGATGGTCTTTTAGAAGGATGTAATTTTTATATTGGTGGAGGAATGGGGAGAACTCATAATAATGAAGAAACTTTTGCAAGGATCGCAGATCCTCTTGGTTATGTAGAAGAAAAAGATATCTTTGAACTAGTTCAAAGTATTGTTGCTGTCCAAAGAGATTATGGAGACAGGAAAACCAGAAAAAATGCAAGAATGAAATATCTTCTCCACGATAAGGGTATATCTTGGTTTAAAGAGATATTAACCGAAAAATACTTTAAAAAAGAAATTAAACCAATCAGAAAAGAGCCTGAAAATAAATTAATAGACTACTTAGGCTGGCAAAAGCAAAATAAAGATCATTGGTTTGTTGGCTTGCCACTTCTTTCAGGAAGACTTGCCGGTGAGAAAAAAACATTCATTAGAAAGCTAGTTAAGGAATTTGATTTAGATTTAAGGCTTACACCAAATCAAGATTTCTTACTATGTAATATTCATAACAAACATAAAAATAAAGTAAAAGATATTTTAAAAAAGATTGGTTATGGTAATCTCGAAGACATTAATGATATTCAAAGACACGCTTTAGCTTGCCCAGCACTTCCACTATGCGGATTAGCAATGACTGAAGCTGAAAGGATATTACCTAATATACTTAAGAGAATTGATGATCTTCTCAAAGAGTGCGAAATAGATAAAACAATATTATTTAGAATTACTGGCTGTCCAAATGGATGTTCAAGGCCATATATGGCAGAACTTGCATTAGTAGGTAGCGGATTAAATAAGTATCAAGTCTGGTTAGGGGGGAGCAAAAATCTACGAAGATTAGCAAAACCATACTTGCAAAGAATGGCACTTGATGATTTAGAAAAAACATTAAAGCCCTTACTTCTTGAGTGGAAAAAGACATCCTCGGTAGAAGACTTTGGAGATTTTATCAATAAAAATGATGATGAATTTATTTTAGATCACCTAACAAATTAATCTTTAATTAAATTCTGCCGTAAATTGCTTTTTTACAATCATTTTGCCATGCCCATAATTGATCACCATAACTAAAATGCCACCATTCATTGGGATGCTGGGAAAATCCAGAATAACACATTACATTTTTAAGTAAATTCCGCCTAATGTTCCAAAGCATTCCATCCTTTGAAGAACTATTTTTGTAAAAATCAGGAATAGACTTGCTATCCAAATTATCTATTTCGCAACCCATATCAATCAAATTTCCTGAACTGTCAATTATAGTTAAATCTATTGCTGCGCCCGTAGAATGTGGAGGAGGATATTGTTTATTTAAATTAGGATATGCCCAAAATCTTTCTACCTTTTTTAAGACATCAGGATGATTATTAATTTTATCTTTTGAAATGCTTAGCCCTTTACGATTAAGCTCAGTTTCTAAAGCCCGATTAAACATAAAAGACTGCACCTCAATAGGTCTCCATGCATCATAGACAATGAGCGAGTAATTCTTATTAATAATTTTAAGTAATTTGTTAGCATTAATTAACTTATCAACCACACCCTTTCTAAGACTCCAAATTTTACTTTTATCCTTATAGGGGGCACCTAATCTATAATAAGGATGAGGATCAATAAGTTTGAAGTATTTTTCAATTGATATTAATGGCTCCCTATTATCAATAATTGGTATTTGATTCCAAGGTTTCAAAAGTAATAAATTTCTGAGATAATTTTATATTTGCACAAAAATAGAAAACATCAATAATTTAATTATTCGACTAATTTAAGAAATCATGTGTATATTTATTATTTAAATTATCGTTAAGCGCCTTTTTTATAATAATATTTTTATCTAAATTAGGATCCTCTGCAAGAATATTTATCGCCTCTTCCCTAGCTTTATCAATAAGAATTTTATTATTTGGCAAATTATCAAGAACAAAATCAGGCAGTCCAGATTGTTTATAACCTAATATTTGCCCAGGACCTCGTAATTCTAAATCCTTTTCTGCTATAAAAAATCCATCATTTGACTTTTTAAGAACTTCTAGTCTTTTATTAGTTGTAATATTGTTTTCGTCCGTAACTAAATAACAGTGTGATTCATAGGAATCGCGACCAACTCTACCCCTAAGTTGATGTAGCTGAGACAAACCAAATCTTTCAGAATTATAAATGATCATTATTGAGGCATTAGGTACATCAATACCCACCTCAATTACTGTAGTTGAAACCAATATATTAATTTTATTCCTAAGAAATAATTCTATAATTTCATTTTTTTCATATGAATTAAGTTTCCCATGCAAAAGACCAATATTATATTTTTGAAAAACTTCTTTAGATAGGTATTCGAAAACTTTATTAGCTGAATTTAAATTTAACTTTTCTGATTCCTCTATTAAAGGCAAAACAACGTAAACCTGTTTACCTTTTATTATTTCACTTTCAACTTCTACATATAAGTCTTTAAGTTTTTTTTCGCTTACAATATAAGTCTTGACTGGCATACGGCCTGGTGGCAATTCAGTGATTTGGCTGACATCTAAATCTCCATAGATAGAAAGAGCAAGTGTTCTTGGTATTGGTGTAGCTGTCATTGATAATAAATGAGCATTTTCACCTTTTTTTAACAAACGATTTCTTTGACTTACTCCAAACCTATGTTGTTCATCAATAATCACAATACCAAGAGAATTAAAAATTACTTTTTCTTCAAATAATGCGTGCGTTCCAACAAGTATATTGATTTGTCCATTGGCTAAATTTCTAAAAATTTCTTTTCTTTTTTTTTGAGAAGTATTACCAGTAAGCAACTCAACGTTAACAAACATAGAGCTTAAATTATTTAATAAATTTTGATAATGTTGTTCTGCTAATACTTCAGTAGGAACCATAAAGGCTCCTTGGTTTCCTCTTTCAACAATATACAAAAGAGAAGCTATTGCGATTATAGTTTTGCCGCTACCTACATCACCTTGGAGTAATCGAGACATAGGATTTTGTCCTGAAAGATCTATTTTTATTTCTTCTAAAACATTATTTTGAGATTTTGTTAGCTTAAAGGGAAGGCTATCTAAATACTTATCAAGTAAAGCTCTTTTTAAATAAAAATCATTACTTACAAATAATTTATTTCTTTTATTCTTCTTTAATAAAAATTTTATTTGTAAAAGCAATAACTCATCAAATAATAATCTTTTCTTTGATTCTATAAGACAAACTTGAGATCTAGGAAAGTGAATATTTTTTAAAGCTTCGCTCAAAGAAAATAAAGATAATTTCTCCAATTGATTCTTCGTCAAAAAATCTTGATAATCACTTACAAAAGGCAATACTTTTTTAAGAGTTTTTATGAAAGTAAAATTCGAAATAGATTCAGATAAGGAGTATATAGGAAGAATTTTTCCAGAAAAATTTATAGAATTAGTATCATTTAAAATTTCAATTTGAGGGTCTACAAATGCTCTACCATACTCTGAAAATTTAACTTTTCCAGATATTGCAACTTTTATGCCCGGCTTAAATTTTTCTTTTTGAATTGAGAAAAAACTATATGATCGGAATCTTCTGCCTAAAAAAAATTTTGTAATTTTAATTGATGATGTTTCATCAAAAACAATAATATTCATTATTGAAAGATTCTTATTTTTTTTACTTTTATAAATATAAAATTTCTTAATAAAAGCACTACATGTATATATATTATCTGGGCGCATATTTATTATTTTTTCTTTATTTGTATAATCTAAATAAGTTCTAGGAAAATATTTTAATAAATCATTTATGTTGAATAATCCTAATTGATTTAATTTATCCTTTATTACCTTTCCTACTCCATTAATTATCTCAATATCTGAATTAACAGACATTAACTTATTTGATAAAGTCTTATTTTGTTGTGGGGTTTCTAAATTTTTGCTTAATTTAAAAAGTATTTTTCGAGTATCTATTACTACTCTTTTTCTTTGATGTAAATCAAATTGATTATAATCTTGATATGTTAAAGAAAACTTTTTAAGATTATGCATATAATCTTCAGACAACTTAAAATTTGATAAGGTTTTTAAGGAATCGTATAAAAATTGATTAAAGTATTTTTCTTTACCTAAAATATTGATAAATTCAGCTTCAGTTTCTAAAGTTAAAGAT
>CACOIV010000003.1 GCA_902627335.1 uncultured Prochlorococcus sp. | reverse complement strand
GGGTAATGAAAATTTAGAGGGAATTAAAATAATTCTTGATACATGCCATGGTTCAGCAACATCTTGCGCAGAAAAAATTTTTAAAAAATTAGGTGCGAATATAAAAGTAATTCATTCTCAAGCAGATGGATTAAAAATAAATGTACAATGCGGTTCAACTTGCCTAGATCCAATTAAAAAAGCAGTTAAAGCAAATTCAGCTGATATCGGTTTTAGTTTTGATGGTGATGCAGATAGAGTAATAGGAATAGATTCAGACGGAAATATTCTTGATGGTGATCATATTTTATTTCTCTGGGGTAGAGAACTCATGCTAGAAAAAAGACTAAAAAATAATATTCTAATATCAACATCAATGGCAAATTTAGGGTTCGAAAATTCTTGGATAGAATTAGGAGGAATACTCCATAGAACAGAAGTTGGGGACAAATTTATTTACGAAGAAATTATTAATAAAAAAGCTTATTTAGGAGGAGAGCAATCTGGGCATATACTCTCGAAAATAAATGATTTTTGTGGAGATGGTATATTAACAGCTATTCAAATTTCGAGATATTGTAAGAAAAAAAATATTACATTAAAAAACTGGCTTAAAACTAGCTTTTCAGCTTTTCCTCAAGAACTTACAAATATTCCTCTTCCTCATAGAATAAATTCTTCTATATTATTAAGCATTGATGAAACCATACAAAAAACTCTTTCAAGTATTGCAGAACCTTGCAGAATTTTTGTTCGACCAAGTGGAACTGAACCTTTTTTAAGAGTTTTAGTTGAAGCTGAAAATACAATACTCTTAAAAGATTGTTCTATACAAATCACAAAAAAAAATTGAAGATCTAATCAAACATTAATAATTTTTTTATAAATTGTTTGATAAATTTTAAGCTGCTTTGAAATAGCATATTTTTCCCTTTCAGTTTTAATGTTTGAAGGGTTAAAAGTTTCTAGATAATTTATACATTTATTTTGTACTTTTTCAAAAATCAAAGAATTTGATATTACCGAATTCATATACTGATACAACTCTTCAACATCGCTTTTCAGAAACAATAGAGACTTATCGGACATAATATACGAAAGTTTATTCAAAAATTCTGTCTGAATAATTCTTCTTTTATGATGTTTTTTTTTATACCAAGGATCTGGAAAATTAATAGACGCACTATCGAAAGTCTTATAAGGATATTGAACGATCCAATTCTTTAATAAATTATCTGCATTTCCAAAAATAAAATATAAATTATCGATATCTTTTTCTTTTAATTTATGTTTTGCATTAATAATTAATTTCTCCCGTATTTCAATACCTAAATAATTCCAATTTTTATTGTTTTCTGCTAATTGGAATAGAAATTTACCTGAAGCACAACCTATATCTAAATGAGTAGGTAAAAAAGAATTTTTAAAAATTTGATCAATTTTAGGTATTGATTCAATTTCTTGAAAATATTTACTTAATGGATTTACATGTTGACGCATACAAATAATTTATTTTGTTTTTCTTTTAACTAATAAACCCCAACATGAAGAATATGAATGCAAATGCGAGTTGCCATTGATTTGACCTATTTCACCTTGAAAAAATGCACCGCAAAGAGTGATTGATCCTAAAAGATTTTTTACAGATTGCAAATCCCCATAATTATTTCCAGAACCAGATGTACTCCTCCCTACACAAGAAAGTAAAAAAGTTAAAATTGGCTTCTCTCCAGTCTTTTTTAACATATTTTTAATACCCAATTCTATCTCTTTTTGTGAGATTTCTATATCTCGTGATTGAAATTGAACCCTCTGTCCCACAGTTAACCTATCAGTAATAGCCAGTGCACCATTTGTGGGATCAATACCTAATAGATCTCTTACAACAAACGTTCCATCATGTAACAACTTCCCTTTATCTGTAATTTTTAAGTTTTTATTTTCCACTCCTAAAAATAAAGACTGCTGAAGTAGATCACGTTCTTGTAAAGGTAATTCCCCAATAAGCTTCTGGATAAATTCAACAGGACTAACCAAATTATTATTTTCTTTAACTTTATAGATTACATTTTTCTGAACCGAATGAACCTCAAGAATAGGTCCCAAAGGTTTAACTCCTTTTGTAACAAGAGTTTCTATTTCCCATTCTCCATAAATTAAAAATCCTGTCGCGCCACCACATAATTTATCCTGATAAAATAATGATCCATATGAAAAGGGATGATAGGTCGCAATTCCCCCAATTAAATTACTTTTAGGAAAAGAAAAATCAAATGAACCTATTAATTGATCTATGATTCTCATCGATGGATCTACGAACATTATCGCACTACAAAAATTAATACTATGGTCTAAATTATTAAAGTCTTTGATGCAATTTTTCCAGACTTTACAAGGATTATCCATATCCATATTCACATCTTCAGGAATATGAAAAGGAATAATATTAGAATTTGGCAATTTTAGTAAAGTTATAGATAAAGATGGTACGTTAAAATTTTCTTGAAGGGAATTATTTTTACTTAATCCAATAACCCCTCCAACAGCTGAACCAATCAACATTTTATATTTTAATTTTCTTTGTAATAGAGGTAATAATCGAGGATAATCTGATGCAAAATTTGATGATATTAAAACTATTGCTAGATCAGCATTCGGCGAATTTTTTAATTTCAAACAAACTTCTTCAACTGCTTTATCTAAGGAGGGATCGTTAGATAAAGCCGAAAAACTAAAAGAATTAGTTCCTTGCCGATTTAAAATAAAATCAATTAAAGAATTAATATTCATAACTATGACAATAACAATTACACATAATGTATGGTGAGGTTTAATATTTAAGTGTATTAAAAAGAAAAAGTTTTGTTGTTATTTAATGAAATTACCATTTGGATCACTTTTCGAATTTCAGCTATTTTTGTTTTAGGGCTGCCTATTGTTCTACTAGTCTGGGCTTCAAAGGAAAAAAATAAAGTAATTCAAAAATTACTTTCAAATTACTGGAAAATATCAATCCTATTTTTTATAAGCCTAATATTATTTGTTGGAAAAGTAAATTTTTCACTTTTAGTTTTAAATATATCGATGATCTTAAATACTATTTGCATCTGGTTTTGGAGTGATATTAATACTGAATTAAATGAATATAAAATTTCTCATTATCTTACATTTACAACAAAAGTTTGGAGATGGGCTATAACTTTTATAGCAGTAGCATTTATTGCGCAAGGAATCAATAATTTATCTTGCATTACATCAATTAATTCAAGTGAATGTATTCCTTGGATTGAGCCTTCAAAAAACTTATACTCTATTATAAATAAATCATTTAGATTCCTATTAGGTGGTAATTTTTCTGAACCAGTTGCAAAGTTTTTAGGTTTATTTTCACTATTAATTTATTTATTAGGACTACTTCAATGGATCATTATTAAATTTCCAAGAACAGGAAGAAATTCAGATTTTTCAGATTATGGAGACAATTAATTTAATAAATAAACTTGAAAAAATTAGTTCAAAATTACCGCATAGAGTATTAAGACTTGAAGGTATCCTTCTTGAAAATGAAGAATTTGTTGAAGTAATTATTTTTAAGGGATTCAGTAGCTCTACAACCCATAAAATAGAACATGATTTAGAAAAAAATATTATTGATAAAGACTTTATCTTTACAAAATGCGAATTACTTAGAGCTCCTTTAGGAGAATCTGAAAACTACATAATTAAAACAAGCGAAGATATAAAGAATTTTTTAGATAGGAATTTCTGGAATTAATTCAAAATGCAATTTTATCTAATTATTTCTGCACATCTCTTGCATAACTTTGTATTATTTATTCCATCAAAAACTTCTTTTTGGTAATGCCAACATCTATCACACTTACATCCAAATGCTTTTGCTATCTGTATCTTCCCAAGATCGCAATCCTCACTAATCAAAGAATCCTCTAAAGAGGTTTCTCCAATTTCAAAGTCAGAGACGATAAGCCACTCACTATAAATATCAACTTTTTTATTTCCACTTTTTTCTAACCAAAGTAATGCATTATTTAATTCCTTATCTATAGGATAAAATCTTACTTGCGTTTCTAAAGCGGCGCCAATTGTTTGTTTATTTCTACAATTTTCAATTGACTTATTAATCTCATTTCTTAACTTCCTCAAAATTAATATCTTTTTCTCAATATTAGGATTCTTCCATTCAGAAGGCATGTTAGGCCATCCCCTTTGAAAAACAGATTTTTCATGAATTTCATAAGGTATATTTTGCCAAATATCCTCTGCCATATGACTTAGTACAGGCGAAATGAGAACAGCTAAATTTTCTATAATTTTTGAAAGTACGAACTGACAAGATTTTCTTCTAAAGTCATTAGGTGCACTTACATATAATCTATCTTTCGCAATATCTAAATAAAAATTAGATAAATCTACAACGCAAAAACTTTGCAGTATTTGAAAAAACTTTGCAAATTCATAACTTTCATAAGCAGATGTAATTTGATCTGCAACATTAGTCAACCTATCCAACATCCATTGATCTAATATAGGTAATTTATCAATTTCTATATTTTCATAAATAGGGTTAAAGTCATGCAAATTACCCAGCAGATATCTTGCGGTATTTCTAACTTTTCTATAAACATCTGATAACTGCTTTAAAATATTTTTTCCAATAGGAACATCTACAGAATAATCAACTGAACTTACCCATAATCTTAAGACATCTGCTCCATATGCAGGCTCCAATTTTTGATTGGAACCTCCTTTGATAATAATGTTGGGATCAACAACATTTCCAATTGATTTACTCATCTTTCTGCCATTTTCATCTAAGGCAAATCCATGTGTTAAAACTTTTTTATATGGTGCTTTATTATTAACAGCTACTGAAGTTAGCAATGATGATTGGAACCATCCTCTATGTTGATCTGAGCCCTCTAAATATAAATCAGCTGGATATTTCAACTCTTCTCTTTGCTCACATACAGCGGCCCAGCTTGAACCTGAATCAAACCATACATCCATGGTATCAAGCCCTTTTGACCAAAGTTGAGCCTCAACAAGATATTTATTAGGTAATAACTTATCTTCATTCCAACTCCACCAAATATCAGCACCGAATTGTTTAAATAATTGTTGAATATGAGCGATAGTATCTTTATTCAGAAGAATATCCTTTCCGTTTTTATGATAAAAAACTGGAATAGGTACCCCCCAAGATCTTTGTCTTGAGATACACCAATCACTTCTCCCAACAACCATTGAATGGATCCTTTTTTTACCACTTTTTGGCATCCATTCAACCTGATCAATAGCATCTAATGCAGATGATCTAAACCCCTCCACTGAAGCAAACCACTGTTTTGTAGCTCTAAATATAGTAGGTTTTTTAGTCCTCCAATCATAAGGATATCTATGTTGATAATTTTCCATTAAAATCAAACTACCTTTATCTGATAAATATTGAATAATTTGATCATTTGCATCTTTTAATACATTTAAACCACAAAATATTGAGGCATCTTCATTTAAGATCCCTTTCTCATCAACTACACATGTAATAGGTAACTTGTTTTTTATTCCAGCATTAAAATCATCCATACCATGTCCTGGTGCAGTATGAACAATTCCTGTTCCAGAATCTGTATTAATATAGTCCCCTCCAAAAATCAATTTACAGATTTTATCTTTAATGGGATGCTTATATTCAATCCCTTCTAAATCAGAGCCTTTTATCTCTAAAATTGGCTCAAAATTCATTTTGAATTTACTATTAAGATCATTTAATAAGTCTTTAGCAAATAAAAATATTTTTTCACTATCACCAGAGGCAAAAACATAATTAATTTTTGGATTTATAGCTACTGCCTCATTAGCTGGTAATGTCCATGGCGTTGTAGTCCATATTAATATAAATATCTTTTTATTTTCATTACAAATTTCATTATTAAGCAATTCTTTAGAGCAACTCTTGAAAATATTTTCATTTAATTTTTCTACAGAAAATGAAACATAAACACTCTTTGAAAAATGTTGATCTGGATATTCTAATTCAGCTTCTGCTAATGCAGTGCGCGAGCTTGGACTCCAATGTACAGGTTTAAGACCTCTATAAATATATCCATTAAGGAACATCTCACCAAATACTCCAATTTGAGCTGACTCATAAGTCTTTTTCAAGGTTAAGTAAGGGTTATCCCAATCCCCCCAAATTCCCCATCTTTTAAAGCCCTCTTTTTGATCATTAATCTGTATATTTGCATATTCAGTGGCTTTTTTTCTTAGCTCCAATACAGTTAAATTTTTTCTCTCTTCACTTTTTAAATTTTGCAATACTTTTAATTCAATCGGTAATCCGTGACAATCCCATCCTGGAACAAAATTGACTTTAAACCCTTTTAAGGTTTTATATTTATTAACTATGTCTTTTAATACTTTATTTAAGGCATGTCCCATATGCAGCGCACCATTTGCATATGGAGGACCATCATGCAAAGTAAAAACTTCACCATTATTATTATTACCTAATGCTAAATCAATATTATTTTGTGACCAAAATTTCTGAATTTCAGGCTCCCTTTGCAGGGAGTTTGCTCTCATAGAGAAATCTGTTTTTAATAAATTTAATGAATCTTTATAAGAGAATTTAGAACTGTTTTCCTTTTGATTCTGTTTTTTCATACTTGGTGCTTAAATTGATATAACAGTTTGTTTACTCATTGATTATTATCTTCAATCATTATATCTTTTTTAGTGAGATTTGTTACATCAGAATTTTTAGCAATTAAATTTGGAAATTGACTACTATTATCCTCTAAATTACCTTTATCAGGTCTAACCCAAACTCTTTTAACAGAATTTTTATCTAAAGCATTAGCTTTTACAGATTTAAATAATAAGTTTTTATTTCCCAATTTCAGAGCATCTAAAAATAGTAAAAACTTATTTTTTATTTCTGAGAAATTTCTAAAACTTTTTTTTTCTAATTCTGATAAGTTATTCCATCTACTTAAATTGATCTCCGCGATAAGAATAAAACAAATAAGATTATTAAATCCTATTATTACTAAGTCTGAGCTGGTAAAAGTATTTTTTTTAATAAGTAAAAAGATCGCTAAAAGAAAAAAAAGTCCACCTTTTAGTAAGTCTTTAGGCCTTCCCAATTCAAGAGCTATTGATGGGACAAAAAGATATGCTAAACCTAATATAAAATAAACATAACTTAAAATTTGTACCAAAAGATTTAAATTTAAATACCTTCACCATACTAATAAAATATTTAAAAATTATCTTTTATGAGTTTCATCAAAAAAATTTTTAATGCGGTCGGGGAGACTTGAACTCCCACACCCTAGGATACGAGTACCTAAAACTCGCGCGTCTACCAATTCCGCCACGACCGCTCATATTAAATATTAGTTCAGACAAGAGCAATTTGAAAATCTTTTTTGAGTTAAATTACTATTTTTAAAAAAGATTGATTTTTTTCAAGAAAATTAACAACGATAATGGATTTGAAATTCTTATAAAAAAATTATTTGAACAATACAAATTAAGCAATTTTTTAGTTATATTAACGATAGAATTAATAAAAAAATAGCTAAACTCGGCATCCAAAGTAAAAAGTTCAAAATTTCTCCCTCTGCTCTTAATTGGCAGAAGGAGATTAAAAACTATGTCGATCCTCCAAATTTTTGGAACCCTACTGTTGGCCTTTTTATTGGTGGATATGCACTTGCTTTTTTAAGTATATGGCAATGGTACCGGGGAAATTGGCCACTACCCCTTTTAGTCGCAACAGCATTTTTAGCTCTTCATATTGAGGGCACTGTAATTCATGATGCTTGCCATAAAGCTGCTCATCCTATCCCCTGGATAAATCAACTTATGGGACATGGTTCTGCTATCCTTCTAGGCTTTAGTTTTCCAGTTTTTACACGAGTTCACTTACAGCATCACATACACGTAAATGATCCTAAAAATGATCCAGATCATATCGTTAGTACTTATGGACCAATTTGGCTTATTGCACCGAGATTCTTTTATCACGAAATATTTTTTTTTCAAAGGAAATTATGGAGAAAATATGAACTTCTTCAATGGGGAATAGAAAGATCAATATTTGTAACTTTAATTTTAGCGGGGATAAAATTTGACTTTATGAATTTAATTTATAATTTATGGTTTGGTCCTGCTCTAATGGTTGGAGTAACTTTAGGTATATTTTTTGATTACCTACCCCACAGGCCTTTTCGCTCCCGTAATAAATGGGTTAATTCACGAGTTTATCCTAGTAAGTTTATGAATATCTTAATAATGGGCCAGAATTATCATCTAATTCATCACTTATGGCCATCTATTCCTTGGTTTGAATACAAAATTGCTTATGAAAAAACCAAACCTCTTTTAGATGCCAAAGGATCGCCCCAAAGAGTAGGTATATTTGAAACGAAAGAAGATACTTTGAATTTTTTATATGATTTAACAATAGGCTTGCGGAGTCATTCAAAAAAGAGAGGTATGCTCAGAAAGTTAATTCACTACATTCCTATCTCAAAATTAAAAAAATATATACTAAAACTTATAAATGCTACTTACATAGGTAATGAATAATTAATCAACTTTTTATAATCTTAGGTACTTTAAAAAAATCATCCTCTCTAGCCGGAGCAAGATTTAATAATTCATCTCTACCTTCAAATTTATTATTTGCATCACTTCGAAGAACATTCACAACTTCTATTGCACGCGTTGTACAAGCTACCCCCTTAGTATCAATTTTTTCAAGCTGATTCACGTAATCTAGAATTTTTTCAATTTGTTTAGCTTGATGCTTTACTTGATTATTATCTAGCTTTAACCTAGCTAATTCAGCCACTTTTTTTACCTGGGCTTCTGTAATTCTGCTCATTTTTGTAATATCATACACTTGTAATATTAAAACAAAATTACCTTTTATAAACATATAGATATTAAATTATTAAAAACTAGACTTTAAGGTAATTCGCCGCTAAAAATAAAGTTAGTTATGGGCAAACAAAATCAATCAAATCCTTAAGAAAAATTTCTTTGCGCATCACTCCACTATTGTAGCTCCCTCACTGATTGGATGTAGATTAGTTAGAAGTAATAAGAATAAAGATATTTTGCAGGGAATAATAGTAGAGACTGAGGCTTATTCTCAAGAGGATGAAGCATGCCATGGCTTTAATAAAAGAACGAATTCAAATGAAGTTCTTTTTGGAGAACCAGGAAATTTTTACGTTTATAAATCATATGGTGTACATCATTGTTTAAATGTTGTTACTCATAAAATTAATTTTGCAAGCGGAGTTTTAATAAGATCAGTTTTTATAAAAAATGAAGATGAAAGGATATCATCTGGTCCTGGATTAATAACAAAAAAATTTCTTATTAATAAAACATTTAACGGATTAAAAAGTTATGACAACTCATATCTAAAAATCTTAAAAAGAGATATTAAAGTTAGAAAAGAAGATTTATTACAAACGACTAGAATAGGAATTAGTAAAGCTACAGATTTAAAATGGAGGTGGTATTTAAAAAGTTCAAGAAGTATAAGTAAGAGAGAGAAAGGAGATAAGAACCCTAAAAAATTTTTTTTAGATCAGTTTGAAATTAATCCCAAATGAAACCCTGGCCCCATAAACATATTCTATCTCTCTCAAACTTTTCAAAAGATGATTACCTATCAGTTTTAGAATTAGCTCATAAATTTAATTCTATTAATAAAACTGGCACTAAAAAAGTGCCTGCTTTACAAGGTTTGCTTGTAACTTCAATTTTTTTTGAAGCCAGTACTAGAACTAAGCACAGTTTTGAATTAGCGGCAAAAAGACTTTCTGCTGATTTACAAAGTTTTTCTCCTTCCACAAGTTCTTTATCTAAAGGAGAAACTTATTTAGATACTGCACTCACCTATTCAGCCATGGGATCTGATGTTCTAATAGTAAGGCATTCAGTTAGTAATGTTCCTTTAGAAATTGCTGAAAAACTTGAATCAAAAAAATTCAAGACAAGCGTCTTGAATGCTGGTGACGGGACTCATAGCCATCCAAGTCAAGGACTTTTAGATTTATATACACTTTCAAAATTTTTCGATCCAAATAATATAAACCCAAATACTCTATGTAATAAAACAATCTTAATAGTTGGGGATGTTCTTCATTCAAGAGTTGCAAGATCTAACATATGGGCTCTCACTGCATTTGGAGCAAACATAGTATTATGCGGACCTGAAAAACTAATACCGCAAGAATTTAATACTTTTCTAAAATCACTTCCTTTAAATCAGGCAAAAGATAGTATTTGTCAAAGAGGAAAGATTGAGATTTCAAGATCTCTAGAAGAAAGTATCAAAAATGCTGATGCAATAATTTCTTTAAGATTACAAAAGGAAAGAATGAAGGAAGATTTTCTTGAAAGCCTAGATTCGTATAGCGAAAAATATTGTTTAACATCAGAAAAATTAAATATTATTAGTAAAAAAATTCCCATATTACATCCCGGACCAGTTAATAGAGGTATTGAAATAAGTAGCCAAATTGTGGATTACTATCCCTACTGTTTAATCAACGAACAAGTAAGTAATGGAGTTCCAGTAAGGATGGCTTTATTATATTTACTATCAAAATACAATAAAAATTAGAGCAATTTTAGTCCTTCAGTAAAAAATCCGTAAAATAATCCAATTCTTAGGAAATCTATTAGTAAAGTCAAAAACTTTTTATTTTTGTTTAAGTTAAGAGTTCTTCTTAATTTAATTAAAATTTCAATAATAATGATTGATACAAGAGCGCTTATAGGATCCATTAATTCAAAAACTGCACTAATCATCCCTAGAGAGCTTCCAAAGAAATATCCAATAAAAAATATAATTAATGCAAGGGAATACTTTCTCCATGGATTATTTGCCCATAAATTCAAAGTTTTTATATTATCAATCACATATATTTGAAACTTGGTTCTTTGCGGTTTAATAACCATATTTGACAAGAATTTAAACTAAATCTGATGCAGGCTTTGCTTTCGGAGCCCCCTCTAATAATTCCAACAATGCTTCCATTTGAGCTAAAATTCCTCTCAACTCACCTGGCTCCGGAAAGAATCCATCTTCCTGTATGCCTAAATGCATCTCCCTTAATTCCAGCCTCAGGTATCTGAGATGACTAACGACTTGTTCTCTTTTCGTTTGAGACATTTTAAACATATAATTAGATACATATTAATTAATTAATTTTTTTTAGTCTTTAATTTAATAATTTTTGAATATTTGAATGATTACCAATTTGACTTATAAAGTCAAAAATTTTACCTAGAGTTAAGCTTTTGATATACGTTAAAATAAAGTAAAATTTCAAAGACATTGATTGATTTTTCGAAGCAGAGAAAGATAAACGTTTTGCTTTTAGTATCTGGAAGCATAGCTGCTGTAAGAATACCAACCTTGGTAAGCAGCCTAGCTAAAAAAAATTTTGAAGTGAAATGCGTATTAACAAAAAATGCTGAAAAATTAGTACAACCTCTCTCATTATCAATTTTAAGTAGAAATAAGTGTATTTTGGATGATGATCAATGGGGTAAACACAGTAATAGCCCACTTCATATAAATCTATCTGAATGGGCAGATATTTTAATAATTGCTCCTTTGACAGCTACAACACTTTCCAAATGGGTAACAGGAAATGCTGATAGCTTGGTAACAAGTATTTTGATTGCTAACCAAAAGCCATTAATAGCAGTTCCCGCAATGAATAATAATATGTGGTTAAATATTGCAGTTCAAAATAATTTTAAAAAGATCAGAGATTATCCAAATGTGTTAACCATAAAACCTTATGAGGGGCTTTTAGCCTGTGATCAATTTGGTATAGGCAAGATCGCCTCCAATGAACACATAATATTAGCTTTAAAGTTTCTTTTAATTCAAGAGAAAAACTGTAATTTTCTAGATTTATCAAAGAAATCATTTTTGATCACTGGAGGAGCTACAACTGAAAAAATTGATTTTGCTAGAAGCATAACTAACAATAGTTCTGGAGAAATGGGCTTATGTTTAGCTCAAATAGCAAAATTTAGAGGTGCGAAAGTCAAATATGTCCATGGTCCTTTAAATGTAAATAGCGATATTGGAGAGGGGATCGAAAAACTTGAAATAAGAAACGGCAATGATCTAAATATTGCGATAAAAAATGATATTGAAAATTATGATTATTTAATTATGAATGCTGCCGTGACAGACATTAGATTAACACATAGTATTTATTCTAAAGTCCCAAAAAATGAACTCCACAATCATTTAGTTAACAACATTGAGTTAGTGCCAGACATTTTGCAAGAGGTTTGTAAGTATAAAAAAAATAATCAATTATTTATAGGATTTTGTGCTTTCAGTGGTTCTCTGGAAAATCTAAGACCAATTATTAAGAATAAACTGCATAACAAAAATTGTGATCTAATCTTCGCAAACCCTATTGATTTAGAGGGGCAAGGGTTTGGATATTCAGCCCAAAATGAAGGCTGGCTTTTTGATAAATATGCAATGGAATTTCATATTAAAAAAACTTCAAAATTTGACTTGGCTAATAAATTAATAAACAAAATTATTTCAATTGATAAATAATTTAAAATTTTAATTTTTGTATTTTTTTGTAATCATAATGTTGAAAAACGCAGCTATAGACTATTTTTGACTTAATATATATCCAGTTTTTAAAAAAATTTAAAAGCTACGGGTTATTTCGAGGCAATTTAAAGAACAACATTTATGCCTCTTTCCCTTGTAGTATCCGTACTGAACATTAAAGGTAAACTTTACCGGAAGACCCAGAACTTTATTGAAATTTTAATTATGAGAATTCGTTCTTTCTTAGCCTTAGTCATTACATTTTGTTTGACATTAGGTTTTATTCCTGCAAAGACATATGCATTTTCTGAAAGGGGTAATGCTCAATTTACAGATGTTGTGAATACTGGAAAGGCAAATGATTGCCCAGAAATTGACTCATCATCAATCGGCTCCATATCACTAAGTAATGGAGACTCATTGAAAGGTATTTGCATGCACCCCACAGAAGTCTATGTAAAAGTTCCTGGATCAAAACGTCAAAAGTCTGAATTTCTATCTACCAAAATTATTAGCCCCAGGAACAATACAACAGTAACGGAGGTTTATGGAGACATTGATTCAGGCAAGTTCACAGAAAAAGGTGGTATTGATTTTCAATTAATAACTGTTTTAACACCTGGCGGACTTGAAGTCCCTTTTGCTTTTTCTGCAAAGGATTTAACTGCTAGTATTCCCTCTTCCATAGAACCAGGAACAGAATTAAGTGGTACGACATTTACCCCTAACTATAGAACTGGAGACTTTTTAGATCCCAAAGCAAGAGCTGCAAATACTGGAGTTGAATATGCTCAAGGTCTTGTTGCTTTAGGAGGAGATGATGAAGAGCTAGCAAAAGAAAATATCAAAGTTGATGTAAATGGAACAGGTACTGTAAAGCTTTCCATTACAAACGTTGATAGTGATACAGAGGAATTTACAGGTACTTTTGAAGCTGTTCAACCTTCAGATACTGATATGGGTTCCAAAGATCCTTTAGACGTAAAAATAATAGGACAACTTTATGGAAGAAAGGCTTAATAAAGCTTTTTACATAGAGGGTTAATTTAATAACCCTCTTTTTTTTTCCAAATTTAAAATATTAATTAATTTTATCCTCATACTATGGAAGATTTGTTCAAAGAAAGTCATGGATTAATTGCACCCTATGGGGGCGAGCTAAAAGATTTAATGGTTAAAGATTCCAATAAGATAGATAAACTAATATCTACGACAGTTTATCAACATGAATGTAGTGAAAGGAATGCCTGTGATATTGAATTATTAATAATAGGAGCATTTTCTCCTCTTGAGGGATTTATGAACGATCTAGACTATGAATCAGTCGTAAAAAATAATAAAGATACAAATAATTTCTTATTTGGCTTACCTGTTGTACTAGATACAAATAATTCAAATTTAAAAACAGGTGAAACAATACTTCTTACTTACAAAGGGCAAAACTTAGGGGTCTTAGAAATAAGTTCTAAATGGGAACCAGATAAATCATTCGAAGCTAAAAATTGTTATGGGACAAATTCATTAGAGCATCCAGCTGTAAAGATGATTTTCCATGAACGAGGGAAATATTATTTAGGAGGAAAGGTTTATGGATTTGAATTACCAAAGAGAGATTTTCCATGCGCTACACCAAGTGAAGTTAGAAAATCATTACCTAAAAATCATGATGTAGTAGCCTTTCAATGCAGAAATCCTATACATAGAGCTCATTATGAGTTATTCACTAACGCATTAACCTCAGAAAATGTCTCAAAAAATGCAGTTGTACTTGTTCATCCAACTTGTGGACCAACCCAGCAAGATGATATACCAGGCAAAATAAGATATTTAACATATAAAAAATTATCAGAGGAAATATCTGACAACAACATAAAATGGGCATTTTTACCTTATTCAATGCATATGGCAGGACCTAGAGAAGCTTTGCAGCATATGTTAATTAGAAGAAATTATGGTTGCACCCATTTCATAATTGGTAGGGATATGGCAGGTTGTAAATCTTCAGTTACAGGAGAAGATTTTTATGGGCCATATGATGCGCAAAATTTTGCAAAATCAATAATGTTAGAGCTAGATATGAAAATTGTTCCTTCAAAAAATTTAGTTTATACAGAAGAAAAGGGGTATATTACAGCAGAAGAAGCATCCAAAGAAAATTATAAAATCAAGAAACTAAGCGGTACCGAATTTAGAAAAAGATTAAGAAATGGAGAACCTATTCCCGAATGGTTCGCTTTTAAAAGTGTAGTAGATGTTCTAAGACAGTCTTAATATTGATTTATTATTAGTAGTATATAAACAACAAGAAATTATTAACGTGAACAAACGCTGGAGAAACGTCGGACTTTATGTTCTAGCAGTAATAGCTGTGATTTTTGTTGGCACATCTATATTAGATAAGCCTAATGCCGAAAATGCTACTAAAACTTTGAGGTATAGTGATTTTATTGAAGCTGTTCAAGAAAAAGAAGTAAGTAGAGTTTTAATTTCACCTGACAATGGAACAGCGCAAGTAGTTGAAAATGACGGAAGTAGATCAGAAGTAAACTTAGCACCAGATAAAGATTTGCTCAAAATATTGACTGAAAATGATGTAGATATTGCAGTTCAACCAACAAGATTAGCTAACCCATGGCAACAAGCTTTAAGTAGTCTACTATTTCCAGTTTTGTTAATAGGTGGCTTATTTTTCTTATTTAGAAGAGCTCAAGGAGGCTCAGGAGGTGGAGGTGGTAATCCTGCTATGAGTTTTGGTAAAAGCAAAGCTCGTTTGCAGATGGAACCCTCTACTAAAGTAACTTTCGCTGATGTTGCTGGAGTCGAAGGCTCTAAGCTAGAACTTTCTGAGGTTGTAGATTTTCTTAAAAGCCCAGATAGATTCACCGCTGTTGGCGCTAAGATACCTAAAGGAGTTCTTTTAGTTGGCCCTCCAGGAACAGGAAAGACTCTCTTGGCAAAAGCTGTTGCTGGTGAAGCAGGTGTTCCATTTTTCTCAATTTCTGGATCTGAATTTGTTGAAATGTTTGTTGGAGTTGGTGCAAGCAGAGTTAGGGATTTATTTGAGCAAGCAAAGAAAAATGCTCCTTGTATAGTTTTCATCGATGAAATTGATGCAGTAGGTAGACAGAGAGGTGCAGGCCTAGGGGGCGGAAACGATGAAAGAGAACAGACTTTAAACCAACTTTTAACTGAAATGGACGGTTTTGAAGGGAATTCTGGAATTATTATTGTAGCTGCTACGAATAGACCTGACGTTCTCGACTCAGCTTTGATGAGACCAGGAAGATTTGATAGACAGGTTACTGTTGATAGGCCAGATTATGCAGGTAGGCTTCAGATATTAAATGTCCATGCTAAGGATAAAACTTTGTCTAAAGACGTTGATTTAGATAAAGTTGCTAGAAGAACTCCTGGTTTCACAGGGGCTGATTTAGCAAATCTTTTAAATGAAGCAGCTATACTTGCCGCAAGAAGAGAATTAGACAAAGTTAGTAATGATGAAGTAGGTGATGCAATTGAAAGGGTTATGGCAGGACCAGAAAAAAAAGATAGGGTAATTAGTGATAGAAAGAAGGAATTAGTTGCATACCATGAGGCAGGGCATGCAATAGTTGGAGCTTTAATGCCTGACTATGATCCTGTTGCTAAAGTTTCAATTATTCCAAGAGGGCAAGCTGGTGGATTAACATTTTTTACTCCAAGTGAAGAAAGAATGGAATCAGGTCTTTATTCCAGATCATACTTACAAAATCAAATGGCAGTTGCTTTGGGGGGTCGAGTTGCGGAAGAAATAGTATATGGAGAAGAAGAAGTTACTACAGGGGCATCTAATGATTTGCAGCAGGTTGCTAACGTTGCTAGACAAATGATTACAAAATTTGGAATGAGTGAAAAAATTGGTCCTGTAGCGTTAGGTAGATCACAAGGTGGTATGTTTTTAGGCAGAGATATAGCTTCAGAAAGAGATTTCTCAGAAGATACTGCTGCAACTATTGATTCTGAAGTTTCAGAACTAGTTGATTCTGCTTACAAAAGAGCTACAAAAGTTCTGACTGAAAATAGAGGAATGTTGGATGAAATGGCTGAAATGCTTATAGAAAGAGAAACTATAGACTCTGAAGACATACAAGATCTAATAAATCGTTCAGAGGTAAAAGTTGCAAATTATTTATAATGATGATTATCTAAATTCCAAATATACAGAAAAAATAAATATATTCCAAAAAAAAATTTCAGAACACCCATTTATACTGCTTGCAAGACCTAGAAAAAATATCTATGAGAACAAAACCAATCAAAATGAATTTTTACAAAGAGTTGAAAAAATTATAGATTCTGGATTAAAGTTTCTTGAATTACCGTGGGAAGACAATGATAACTGGTTAACTTTAATGCAAAGATTGAGATTAAAATTTCCTAATGTTCAAATAGGCTCATCAACTATTAAAAATAAAAAGTCTATAGATGATTCTTTACAGATTGGATTAAACTTCTCAATGATGAGATTCTGGGATAAAGAATTATTTAATTACAGCAAAGAAAACAATTTCTTACTCATTCCCGGCTTAAGACAATTAAATCATCTAAACGAGGCTATTTCTTATAATTGCAAAATAATCAAGATTTTTCCTGTAAAAGAAAAGGAAACAATATTAGATTTAAACGATTTTAAAAAGATTACATTTATCGGCGCAGGAGATTTATCAATAAAAGACTTGGATGACTATAAATCCTTAGGATATAAAGCTATCATCATTGGTCAAAAAGGTTTTAATGGTGAAAATTTTGACCCGCAGATATTTCAATATTTAAAAATGAAATTAAACTAATCAAATATTACTCATTCAATATTTGACATTGCGCATGATGCAAAAGTAAATGATCTGCTAGAACTAAAGCAACCATAGAATCTACCATCGGTACCGCTCTTGGGAGGACACAAGGATCATGTCTTCCTTTGGCTTTTAAAATCACTTCTTTACCTTCTGAAGTAACAGTTTGCTGTTCTTTTTTTATTGTTGCAGTGGGCTTAAAAGCTATTCTCATTTTTAAGTCTTCTCCATTACTTATTCCTCCTTGAATACCTCCAGATTTGTTTGCAATAGTTTTCAATCTATTTTTATCCTTTGAGAATACAAATGGATCATTATGTTCACTACCAGTTAAATAAGTTCCATCAAATCCTGATCCTATTTCAAATCCTTTTGTTGCAGGAAGAGACATTAAAGCTTTTGCTAAATCTGCTTCTAACTTATCGAAAACTGGCATACCAAGGCCTCCTGGCATATTTCTTACTAAACATTCAATAACTCCTCCACAAGAATCTCCTTTTTTCTGCAATTCCTGTATTCGAGATATCATATTACTTGCAATTTTATCATCAGGGCATCTCACAATATTTGAATCAATTTTTTCAGAAGTTATTTCATCATGCTTAATATCTGATTCTATATTATGTATTCTCTGAACCCAAGATAAAATTTCAATGTCATGTAATTTTTTAAGTAATTGTTTTGCAATAGCCCCCCCAGCTACTCTTCCTATAGTTTCTCGAGCTGATGCTCGTCCTCCTCCAGAATCAGCTTGAATTCCATATTTCAAATGATATGTACCATCCGCATGTGAAGGCCTAAAAACCTTTTCTAAATTATCGTAATCATTTGGTTTCTGATCCTTATTCCTCACAACCATCGCGATGGGTGTTCCAAGAGTAAGATTACCTTTTATACCACTCAATATCTCTACTTTATCAGCCTCATTTCTTGGAGTGGTTATTTGACTCTGACCTGGCCTTCTTCTATCTAATTCCTTTTGAATTAAATTAATGTTTAACTTTAAACTAGGTGGACATCCATCTAAAATCACTCCTACAGCACCGCCATGGGACTCACCAAAAGTACTTATCTTAAAAATTTTTCCGAATGTATTACCCATAAATGATTTAAGTAATTTATTTTTTATTATATGAAAGTTTAAAAAAATAAGACATAAAAAAAAGACCCCCCGATGGGGAGTCTTTATTTTAAGAACCTTAAGCTTAGCCGATTGCAGGAGCTGTAAGAGCTACAGATGTAGACTCAGCAGCTGCTAAATCGAGTGGGAAGTTGTGAGCGTTACGCTCGTGCATTACTTCCATACCTAAGTTTGCACGGTTAAGTACATCACCCCATGTAGGAACGATTTTACCGTTAGCGTCAACAACTGACTGGTTGAAGTTGAAACCATTTAGGTTAAATGCCATTGTGCAAATACCCATAGATGTAAGCCATACGCATACAACAGGGAATACAGCTAGGAAGAAGTGAAGACTTCTGCTGTTATTGAAACTTGCATATTGGAAGATCAAACGACCGAAGTAGCCATGAGCTGCAACGATGTTGTATGTTTCTTCTTCTTGACCGAACTTGTAGCCATAGTTTTGTGACTCAAGACCAGTTGTTTCTCTAATTAGAGATGATGTTACCAATGAACCATGCATTGCAGAGAATAATGATCCACCGAACATTCCAGCAACACCAGCCATGTGGAATGGGTGCATAAGAATGTTGTGCTCAGCCTGGAATACAAACATGAAGTTGAATGTACCAGAGATACCTAGAGGCATTCCGTCAGAGAATGAACCTTGACCGAATGGGTATACAAGGAATACTGCGAAAGCTGCTGAAACTGGTGCAGAATATGCAACACAGATCCATGGACGCATACCTAAACGGTATGAAAGCTCCCACTGTCTTCCCATGTATGCTGAGATACCGATTAGGAAGTGGAAAATTACAAGTTGGTAAGGGCCACCATTGTATAGCCACTCATCTACAGTCGCTGCTTCCCAGATTGGGTAGAAGTGAAGACCAATAGCATTAGATGAAGGAACAACCGCACCTGAAATGATGTTGTTTCCATATAGGAATGAACCAGCAACTGGCTCTCTGATTCCGTCGATGTCTACTGGTGGTGCTGCGATAAAAGCAACAATGAAGCAAGCCGCTGCTGCAAGTAAGCATGGAATCATTAAAACTCCAAACCAACCAACATAAATTCTGTTGTTAGTTGATGTTACCCACTCACAGAACTGTGGCCAACCCTTTAACAGCGATGAACGCTGCTGCTGAATAGTTGTCATGAGTTCGTAAGGTATGCCTATTAAATAGGCGTGTAAATAAAAGCAGACATAATCTGCTCCTAAAACTTTAAACCAAAATCACGAAAAATGTGTAAAAAATTGTATAAAAAATTAGAGGATTTACTAATTTATACAGAAAGAGTGGCTTTATGATTTAAGATTTTCTTAATATTTTACTCTCAAAATTGGTTTTACTAGAGTTTTTGATTAATGGCAGGAGATCAAAGGAAGTAGTTCCTTTATCTTCAGCAAGAAGTAGGAGACTGGAATTAGAAGCAATCGGAGCTACTATTTACTGGAGTCAGAGGGTATAGGGAACAATAATTTTTATCTGATCTTCCACCTATGAATATTGATCACTAACATAAATTAAACTTATAATAAAGATTAATTTTCCAAATAGATAAATATCTGTAATCGCTGATTTTAAAAAAGTTAATGAGAAATTAGTTTTTAAATAAAATCTTTTATCCATTCTCTTGAACATTTAATTGTTTCTTTTTTTGTAAAACTCATAGCGATTTTCTTCTCTTTATAAGCTGCTTCACCAATAAAAACAGGATAAGTTTTATCTTTAGAAATATAATTTATATCTTTATTAAACTCATCAAGAAATAATGGATCACCATTATTAATCTCAACCCAATCTTGCATAACTCTATCTGGATGAATTAAAGAGTTGATATTTCCCTCTTTATCCCTTGGATAATCTATACTTCCCTGATGAACATAAATAGTCATTTCATCAGGTAAAGGTAAATTATTATTATTTATGCCGTCATATAGATTTTCTAAGTATTTTAAAAGAATTAAAAATCTTTCAACAATTATTGGATCATGATGATTCTGAGCGACTGGTCCTATCTCTATAACTAATCCACAAGGCCAGGCTTCAACTAAGAATCCGGTTTGTTGAGAATCTTTTTCATGTAAATAAATAGGTAATCCAAATTTATTTTGCAGGATTGCAGCTATATAGAAATCTTTTTTTCTTCTCCCATACATGACAAGACTTGTACCCATTGAAGCGGTAGTAGTGTGTAAATCAAATACTACTTGGCATCCACTAGGGCTTTCTGGACCAAATTCTTTTACTATTTGTTCAGCTCTTTGAACTTCATAAAGATCTTTGTTTAATAAAGATTTTTTAAACTCAAAAGATCTATTTAAATCTATATCGAGATATCTCAAACCCTTTTCGTAAGCCAGAGGATTCCCTAAAATAAACTCAAAGCAATTATTATTACCGGCTAAAGTTAAGTTCCTAAATTTATTAACAGCCATAACAGGATTGAGTTCATTCCCATGAGTACCCGAAACAATTAATAATTTCTTGTCAAGCATTTTGCAGATTTTTAATCAATTCTATGAAAAAAAACAAATTTCTCATAATTTTTGCTAGAAAGTTTTGGATCTGGTATTGGATAAAACTGATGAATGGCTTCGCCCCATCAGATTTTTATGGTAACTACAAGCGGCCACAAGGAATAAAAAAGGAGAATAGAAAATCAGGAGTAAATTCACAAAATACCAAAAATCTTTACTTACTTATTGGATCAACATGTCCCTGGTGTCATCGAACTTTTCTAATGTATAGATTAAAAAATCTATCAAAAACAATTAATATTATTTTTTTAAATCCTAGATATCAAGATGGGGAGTGGATTTTTAAAGAACATTTCTTTGGAATGAAAACCTTAAGTGAGGTCTACTCAAAATCTAAATTAAATATAATTTCAAGACCTACTTTACCTATTCTAATAAGTTTTAAAAATCAAAGAATTGAACCCATTTCCAATGAAAGTAGTGAAATAGTAAAAATCCTTAATAAAATTGGAGATGATCAAAATACTAAAAAAACTAGAATTATTGATGGTAGTGAACAGTTACTAGACTTAATACATAATTCAATAAACGATGGGGTATACAAATGCGGCTTTGCGAGAAATCAAAGTGCATATGAAAAAGCAAGCAAAAATTTATTTTCAAGTCTTGATAAAGTTGATGATATTCTTAAAGAAAATGGGCCCTGGTTACTTGGCCAAGAGTTGAGTCTTGCAGATATTTATTTATTTCCTACGCTAATTAGGTGGGAATTAATTTACAGTATTCTATTTAAATGCACGGAAAAAAATATTTCTGAATATAAGAATATTATAATGTGGAGATCAAAATTTTTTAATTTAAAAGAAGTTCGAGAAACATGTTTTGAAAAGGAATGGATGCAAGATTACTACACAGCACTTTTTCCCCTAAACCCTAATCAAATTGTCCCCTTAAAGAATTCATTAGAAAAAATAATAAAACATAACTAGAAAATTAACTTTTATTCAAAATTGATGATTATCAAACATTTAAGTTTAAAAAAGATGCAATTTTTGATTTAATTCACTATCTTATACTTATCTACTTATTTAGGAATTCAGCAAATGAAATCCATTGACGAACACATTAAAAAAGATCAATCGGAAATCGAATCTGCAAAAGCAGAAGGTAACCTTCCAAAGGTTAGACATTTGACTGAAGAATTAAAAGAATTAGAAGAATACAAAGATCATCACCCTGAAGACAAACACGACCCTAACGCCCTTGAACTATTCTGTGATGCAAACCCCGATGAGCCAGAATGCCTAGTTTATGATGACTAATTAATTTCCTTAAAAAAAGTATCATTCTATGGGGTTTCAAAGCCCCTTTTTAGTAATCCATATTGTAATCTGAAGGGCTTCCAGTGAGGGAACAAACCACTGATTCCTCCCTTTTCATTTCTCTTATCTCAACAATTGGTCTCCCCATCTTCTTAAGAACCTCAATATCCTGAATTGTTTGACATCTTGCAATAACTTTTCCTGCTTTATCAAAACAACTGTAGAAGTTCATAACTAATTAATTAAGGTGCTTACTAATTTATGACGAAAATTAATCCTAAAATCAAGTATTTTTGTTTAGGTCAGTTAATTTTTATTCTTTTAAATTTCTGCCCAAACCTCAGATAGAAGTTGCGATAGACCTTCTCGCAAAGATGAAGAAATAACTAAAACTTTCTTACCAGACAAATTTTCTAACTTTTTTATAATTACATCCAAATTATTACTTTCTAGAAGCTCCTTTTTACTTAAAACAATAATTCTTGGTTTATCTAAAAGTCCATTCCCATACTTCTTTAATTCCTCTTCAATTATTAAAAAGTCATTTATGGGGTTTTCAGCTGCAGAATCAATAAGATGTATAAGAATTTTTGTTCGTTGAATATGCCTTAAAAAATCATGACCCAGACCAATTCCCTCTGCCGCTCCAGAAATTAATCCTGGAATATCAGCAAAAAGACAACCATTCCCATCTATTTTTCTTACTACTCCAAGATTCGGAATTAGGGTTGTAAATGGATAATTTGCAATTTTTGGACGAGCTGAAGATATAGCAGAAATAAGTGAACTTTTTCCTGCATTAGGCAAACCAACAATACCTACTTCTGCAAGTAACTTTAATTCGAGCTTAATATTCCAACTTTCTCCCTCTTTACCTTCAATAAAAAATTCGGGTGCTCTATTTTGATTACTGAGGAAATGAGAATTACCCAATCCGCCTCTACCTCCGAATGCAATAACTATTTTTTGTTTATGTTTCGTTAAATCTCCAAAAATAATATTGGTTTGATTATCCCTAATCTCAGTTCCACAAGGAACCTTGATAATTTTGTCCTCCCCAGTTGCTCCACTTCTTTTATTAGGTCCACCTTTAACTCCATCTTTTGCAAATATTTCTCTTTGAAATTTGAAATCCAAAAGAGTTTGAAGATTAGAATCAGCCTCAAAGATTACTGACCCACCCTTTCCACCATTACCTCCCGAAGGTCCTCCTGCTGGAACAAACTTTTCTCTTCTAAATGACACAATACCATCACCTCCCCTTCCTGCTCTAACAATTATTTGCGCTTGATCAATAAATTGCACTGGGAATATTAAAAATAGCTAAAAGATATAAATTTATTTTATTTAATCCAAGCTATGCTGCAACCTGAACCGCCTTCTGAGGGAGATGCATCCTCAATTTTTTCAACATATTCTAATTGAGATAACCACAGCTTCAAGCCTTTTTTTAATTTACCTGTTCCTATACCATGGATAATCCATAGTGGTCCATGAAATTTTCTTAATTTCTCCTCTAATACAATCTCTGCTTCGTGCACTCTCAAACCTCTAAGATCAACAGTATTTTTTGATGTTCTAATATTTGAAGAAGAATAATTATCTTGAGTAGATTTAATTTTAATTTCTGATTTTGGAATAATTGGCTGTTCCCCATGAAGACCTTCTAAATCACTCAGAGACAAGATACTTTTAAATGATCCGCAATTGACTGTAAATGATAGTCCTTTTTCATCAGAGCCTATTATTTTCCCAGTGGTATCTAAGCTTTTAATCCTAATAAAATCTCCAATTTTTGGCATCCATTCATAATTATCAACCTTTTTATCTTCTTTAAGAAGCAATTTATTTTCAATTTCCTTCAACCTTACACCAATTCTTCGCGAATCTTCGCCTGAAGCATTTTTATTTCTCAATTTTTCAATAAGAGAAACAACTTCTGATTTAGCTTGATTAATTGATTTAGTTAATTTTTCTCTTTCTTTCTCTTGAAATTTTTTGGCTTGCGATTTTTGATATTGATGATGTTTATTTATTTCATCATAAAGAATCTCGGTTCTTGCGATTAAGGCGGCTGCTTCCTCAGCAGCATTTTGTTGAAGTGTCTTTTGATGTTCTAAACCTTTAATGATTTTATTAATATTTTCAGTCTCTTTCGGTTTTAGATACTCAGTAGCTAAGTTTATGATATTGTCACTTAGACCAATTTTTTTTGCGATAGATAGGGCATTGCTTCTACCAGGGATACCCCAATTAAGAGTATAAGTTGGTTGAAAAGACTCTTCATCAAAACTTACAGATACATTCTCAAATCTTTCATCTCTATACTTCAAAGCTTTGATATCACCATAGTGTGTAGTTGCCATTGTTAAATCTGATTTATCTGCAAATTCTCTAAGAAGAGAAATAGCCAATGCAGTTCCTTCTTCTGGATCAGTTCCTGAACCAATTTCATCTAGCAAAACAACTGATAAGCCATTTTTGCTATTTAATGCATCTAAGATATTTTTAATTCTTGTTATGTGACCACTAAAAGTTGATAAATTACCCTCTAAAGATTGTTCATCTCCTATGTCAGAGTAGATATAAGAGTAATAAGGAATAATTGGGGTTGCATTTGCAGGTATAAACAATCCAGACTTCGCCATTAAAAAAGAAATTCCTAACCCTTTTAAAGCAGCTGTCTTTCCTCCAGTATTTGGTCCAGTTATTGCTACAACTTTTATATTTTCAGCTATTAAAAAATCAATAGCTTTTGGTTGTATTGAATTTTTCTTTTTAAATTCCCAGATCAATAATGGGTGAGTAAAACCAGTGATAGTTAATTTATTATTATTACTAAATTTTGGAGGTAAACCATTTATAAACTTGGAGTATCTAGAGCGAGTAAGAGAATTTTCAATTTTTAATAAAATATCAGAATTTAAGAATAAAGTTTCATGATTTTCAGAGATCAAGGAGGACCACTTTTTCAATAATTTAAATTCTTCATTAGAAATTTTTGCATTAAGAGAGGCAATTTTATTGCCTTTTGAAGCTATTACATCGGGTTCAATAAAAATGGTATTCCCAGAAGAAGAAGAGTCATGCAATATGCCCTTAATCTTATTGATATAATTTACTTTTACTGCTACAACTGGCCTACCATATCGATCTCCAATAAATAAATCTTGAAGGTATTTACTATTATTTTTGACGAAATCATCCAATAGACGACGCCTTTCATTTTTAAAATAATTTAATTGGCCTCTTAATTCAGTAAGTTTTTCACTAGCTTTATCAGATATTCTGCCAGATTTTTCAATACCATTTTTCAAAATCTTTTCAAGCTGAATATGATCCACAAAGTTATCTAGAATTGATGAAAGTAAAGGTCTTGAATCAGTATTAAAAATAAAAGCCTTTAATTTTCGTGAATTAGAAATTGTATCTGCTATTTCTAATAAATCTACTGCATTGATAACTCCATTTTTAAAGCAAATCTCAACATTCTTTTTAATATCAAATACACCTTCAAAATTAATTTTATGATCAGTTTCATTTTCTAAATTATGCATTTCAATTGTCTCTTTTATTAAATTCTCAGACTCTCTTTTTGTTGAAGGTATTTGGAAATCTAATATTGCCCTTCTTCCCATTGGAGTAGAAGCAAAAGAGGAAATTTGCCTTATCAAATTTGGCCACTCTAAAAGTTCCAAAGATCTTATACTTAAGTTCTTTGGTAAGGATGCTTTATCACAATTATCTGCTTCTAGATCTTGAAAAAATGTCATCAAATATTAGATTTAATTCCTCCCTTTGGGATGTAAATCATTTCAAGCCAATTACCTTCTGAATCTTGCATATAAAATGAAGCAGTGCCATCTCTATGGTCATGTATCTCTCCAACCTTAATGCTTGAATTCTGTAGATCACAATGTATTTTTTCAATCTCTGTTCGATCATCAAAATGAAAAGCCAAATGAGGTCCTGCCGATTTATAACTAGGGCCAAGCAAAGCAAGTCCATCCTTACTTTCACCAACCTCTAAGTAACACCAATCTTTATCATCCCAAATTAATTTCATCCCTAAATTTACATAAAAGGATTTAGATCTTTCTAAATCCTTTACTCTAAGTGCTACATGGCCAATTCTATTGACACCATTTGATGTTTTTAATTCCAAAACTTTAAATAGCTCTTCATAAGAATATACAAAAAATATTTAATTAATGAGCTTTAATTTTCTTTTAACCAGTAAGCAGCATCACATGCATGATATGAAAGAATCAATTTTGCTCCAGCTCTTTTAAAACTTAGCAAAGTTTCAAGAACTACATCCTTTTCATTGATCCAACCTTTCATAGATGCAGCTTTAATCATTGAAAATTCGCCACTAACGTTATAGGCTGCTATTGGCTTATTTGAAAAATTATTTAGCCTATAAATAATATCTAAATAAGAAAGACCAGGCTTTACCATTAATATATCAGCACCTTCAAATTGATCTAAGGAAGATTCCAAATAAGCTTCTTTGGCATTTGCCGGATCCATCTGATAACTTGATTTATTCTTTGGTATTAATTTATTTGCATTTAATCTTGGTGCTGAATCTAAAGCTGATCTAAATGGTCCATAGTAAGCAGAAGAATACTTTGCTGTGTAACTTATTATTCCAACATCAATAAATCCATTTTTATCAAGTGACTTTCTTATTGCTCCAACTCTTCCATCCATCATGTCACTTGGACCTATAAAATCAGCCCCAGCATCTGCTTGCGTTAATGCTTGTTTTTCAAGTATTACAATTGTCTCATCATTTAAGATGTTGCCATCTTGATCTACCAAGCCATCATGGCCATCACAAGAATAAGGATCTAAAGCTACATCAGTCATTATTGCCATCTGAGGTACTTCTTTTTTTAATTTTCTAATCACCCTTGGGATCAAACCTGCCTCATTAAAACATTCTGCACCATCTTCTGTTTTTAAGTTATCATCAACCTTTGGGAAAAGGACAATACATCTAATTCCTAATTCCCAAGCTCTTTTAACTTCTTCTATTAAACCCTTAATATCCCAACGAAAAATTCCTGGCATTGCAGAAATCTCTTCTTTAAAGTCTTTATCATGAACAAATAGAGGATAAATAAAGTCTTCGGGACTTAACTTATTTTCGCTAACCATTTTTCTTATAGCCTCAGTTCTTCTTAACCTTCTTGGTCTAATAATTGAATTCATCTTTATCTACTGAGTTTTAAATTAATTCAAGAATAAGAATTAATTAGGTCAATTAATATTTAAACTGATTAACTCACAAAATTGAACATCTGATAATTATTTTTTAGGAAATTTAATCTTACAAACTAATATTAAAACTCAAAATAATACAAAATTATTAAATATAAAATTTTTCACAAACTTAATTTTTCAACAAAATTGGACCATAACAGGATATTATTTTTAATCAAGAAAGTTCTTTATAAGGAGAAATTATTTGAACTTAATTAATGGTTTACACCTTAAAAATTTAAGGGGAGATATTCTCGGAGGAATTACTGCTGCAGTAGTAGCATTACCTCTGGCTTTAGCATTCGGAAATGCTGCACTTGGACCTGGTGGTGCTATTTATGGATTGTATGGAGCAGTTGTTGTTGGCTTCTTAGCTGCTTTGTTTGGAGGAACCCCCGCTCAGGTAAGTGGTCCTACTGGGCCAATGAGTGTAACAGTTGCTGGAGTAGTTGCAGGTTTAGCCGCTGTAGGTGTCCCGCGCGACCTTTCTGCAGGAGAAATACTTCCCCTTGTTATGGCCGCTGTAGTTATTGGAGGTCTATTTCAAATTGCATTTGGACTGCTTAAACTTGGAAAATATATAACACTAGTACCATATTCAGTTGTTTCAGGCTTTATGTCCGGAATTGGTGTAATAATTATTGCCTTACAAATTGGTCCTTTACTTGGTATTCCCACTAGAGGAGGGGTAATAGAGTCTTTATCAACAGTAACTTCAAATTTCACACCAAATGGAGCTGCTATTGGAGTAGCTGTGATGACTCTAGGTATTGTTTTTCTAACACCTAGAAAAATTAGTCAGTGGGTCCCATCGCCCTTATTAGCCTTAATTATCGTCACTCCATTATCAATGATATTATTTGGAGATGGAGCAATAGATAGGATTGGAGAAATACCTAAAGGTGTTCCTTCTCTAAGTTTGCCAAGTTTTAATCAATACTTCCCAATAATTTTTAAAGCAGGATTAGTACTTGCTGTTCTTGGTGCTATTGATTCACTTCTTACTTCTTTAGTAGCTGATAACATTTCTCAGACCAAGCATAATTCAGATCGAGAGTTAATTGGACAAGGTATAGGAAATGCAATAGCAGGTCTTTTCTCTGGTTTACCCGGCGCAGGAGCAACTATGAGAACTGTTATTAACGTCAAATCTGGAGGTTCAACCCCAATATCTGGAATGGTGCACTCTGTTGTCTTATTAATCGTTCTTGTAGGGGCTGGCCCACTCGCAGAAAAAATACCAACTGCATTACTTGCTGGAATTCTGATAAAAGTTGGTTTAGATATTATAGATTGGGGATTCTTAAGAAGAGCACATAAACTTTCTTTAAAAACAGCTGCCGTAATGTACGGAGTCTTATTAATGACTGTTTTCTGGGATTTGATTTGGGCAGTATTAGTAGGTGTATTTATTGCAAATATGCTCACAATAGATTCCATTACTGAAAGTCAACTAGAGGGCATGGATGCTGATAATCCTGTAAATGATCGTGAACAAACTAATAATTTACTGCCAACTGAGGAAAAAGATCTCTTAGACAAATGTTCTGGAGATGTAATGTTATTCAGGCTAAGAGGGCCTTTGAGTTTTGGAGCGGCAAAAGGCATTTCTGAGAGAATGATGTTAGTACGAAATTATAAAATCTTAATTCTAGACATAACGGATGTGCCTCGCCTTGGTGTAACGGCAACTCTTGCTATAGAAGATATGATGCAAGAGGCAAAAAATAATTCCAGAAAAGCTTTTGTTGCAGGAGCCAATCAAAAAGTTAGAGAAAGATTGACTAAATTTGGTGTTGATGGAATTATTGAATCAAGAAAGGAAGCATTGGAAGTTGCAATTGCTGAATTAAATAAATAATTTTTATGGAGTTAAATCTTTTACTTCAAAATATATTTGCACCTACTGTATTATTTTTTTTCATAGGAGTAATAGCTGTTTTATGTAAGTCTGACTTGGAAATTCCAGCACCTTTACCTAAACTTTTTTCCCTATATCTATTATTGGCTATTGGATTTAAAGGAGGAATAGGTATACAAAAAAGCGGGCTTTTCAATGATCAAGTATTACTTACGTTAAGTGCAGCAGTTGTTATGTCCTTATTGATCCCACTTTTAGGATTTGTAATCTTAAGACTTAAATTTAATGTATTTAACTCGGCTGCTATTGCTGCTGCATATGGTTCAATTAGTGCTGTCACATTTATTTCTGCTGAAAGTTTTTTAAATAGCCAAAGTATAAGTTCAGATGGATTTATGATTGGAGCATTAGCATTGATGGAATCCCCAGCAATTTTAGTAGGACTTTTATTAGTAAAGTATGCAGCACCAAAAGATAGGCCAGATTCAAGAAAACTTCATTTAGGATCGATACTACATGAATCATTTTTAAATGGCTCTGTATTCTTATTACTTGCTAGCCTAATTATTGGATTTCTAACTGCTTTAAGTAATCCATTAGCTGTAGAAAAAATGAAACCTTTTACACATTCTCTATTCTACGGAGTGGAATGTTTTTTCTTGTTAGATATGGGTATGGTGGCTGCTCAAAGATTACCAAGTTTAAAAAAAGCAGGCTCCTTTTTAATTAGCTTTGCTATTCTAATGCCAATATTTAATGCTCTAATTGGTGTTTTGGTAGCAAGATCTTTAGCTCTTGATCCTGGTAATGCGCTTTTATTTGTGGTTTTATGTGCAAGTGCATCATATTTAGCGGTTCCTGCAGCGATGAGAATGACAGTTCCTGAAGCAAGATCTAGTTACTACATTTCAACTACATTAGGATTAACATTTCCTTTCAATATTGTCTTAGGTATTCCAATTTATATGAGTCTTGTAAATAAAATCATACCTACTTCTCCGCTTTAACAATGAAAAGATTAGATTTAATTTTTAGTGAAAGAGAGCTTCAAGCCATATTAAATACGCTTGAAAAAGCAAATGTACCTGGTTATACAGTCATGAAACATGCTACAGGAAGAGGTCCGGAAAGAGTGGTAACGGAGGATATGGAATTTACTGGTTTGGGAGCTAATGCTCACGTTATAGTTTTCTGCGAACAAGAAATAATTGAAAAGATGAGAGAGGATATTAGATCTGTATTAAGTTACTATGGAGGAGTGGCTTACATTTCGGAAGCAACCCCTTTATAAGATTAAATAAGAAATTTTAAAAAATCTTCAGGAGTGTATCCAATCAACTCTTATATTTTTTCTACTATTCAAATAACGATCAATTGACATTGCAGCTATGCATCCATCAGAGGCTGCTACTACAGCTTGTTTAAAAGGAGTATTTCTAATATCTCCAATAGCCCAAACTCCATCTGAATTAGTCGACATAAAGTCATCTACAATAACACCTCCATCTTCTCTTAATGCGATTTGATCTCCAACAAAATCAGTAATAGGTTTAGATCCACTCATATATACAAATACTCCGTCTAAAGTGAGATTAATAGGATTTTCTTCCTGTTTGTTTTTAATAACAATCCCATTAACTCCCATGTCATTGCCTTCAATTTCTAATAATCTTGTTCTACTCCAATGCTTAATATTATTGGCTTGCATAAGCTCCATCGCTTCTATATTGTCAGGTTTAGGATCACTAGAAGTAATCCAATGCACAGTGGATGCGAACTTTGTAAGTACATTTGCTTCTTCAATTGCTTCTTTATTAGCACCAACAACAGCTACCTCTCTTCCTTTATAAAAAGCACCATCACAAGTAGCACAATAACTTACACCTCTCCCTAAGAAATCTGCTTCTCCTTTAAAGGAAGCAGGTCGTCCCATAGCACCACTCGCTAATACTAAAGCCTTTGCTTTAAATGTACCTTCAGGAGTATAGACTGTTTTCGATTCAGAAGAAACATCAATTCCAAATACCTGGGCTCTACGATAATCTGTTCCATATTCAATAGCTTGATCTCTCATTAAATCAAGTAATTTTTCTCCACTTATATCATTAGGAACACCAGGATAATTTGCAATCTGATGGGTAATCGCCAGTGCTCCAACAGATGGATTCTTATCTAAAATTATTGTCTTTAAATTTGCTCTAGATGTATACAATGCGCAAGTACACCCTGCAGGACCACCACCGATAATAACAACATCAGATTCAAAAATTTCCAATTCTATGAAACTCCATTAATGCACGATTGGGACAATAGGTTAAAAATTAAAAATTTCTATCCTGATATATAAGTTAGAAGAAAAAAACTAAAAAGTGACAATATAGATACAAACTTAAATAGGGTCCAACCAAATAAATTTCTTCCTAAACTTAAAAAAGAAATAGATCTTCTATTTTATTATCAACTTTTTTGCTCTTATTTCATCTATTATTTAGTTAAGAATAATTTAAAGCTTATAGTATTTGCAATTCATGTCCAATTCTGATTATTTGATAAGAGCTACTATTAAAACAATAAGTGAAAAACTTAATAGGACTTTCTCTACAAAAATAGATGAGGCCGCTACAGCTGCACAAGAAGTTCCTGAGCTTTTAAAAAAAGAGATAGAAATCCTGAAAGATGAAATAATTGATGAAGCAAAAAGGATGGAGGAAGAAAGTAAAAATGAACCACCTAATAAAGAAGATAGCACCAATGATTCTATTTTTATTAAAACATCCAAAAAGATATCTTTGATCAATAGAAAATTAAATGAAATTAATACTTTTCTTGATAATTAATATTCAATGATTAAAAAAATTCTATATTTAAAATTTAATAATTTAAAGAGAAATTTTATTATATGGAGAAGTCTGTTTTTTTTACTCTTTCAACTTTGGATAGATAGTTTACTGTTTCAATTCTTTATAAAAAATAATACTAGAAAAGAAAAAATACAACGAATACGTGCAAGATGGTTCACAGATGAATTAATTAAGCTTGGATCTGCTTTTATAAAAATTGGTCAGTTATTATCGGCAAGGCCCGATTTAATCCCTAAAACATGGATAGAAGAATTAACAACTTTACAAGATTCAGTACCTCAATTCTCATTTGAAATTGTTGAAGGAATAATTTCATCTGAATTAAAAGAAAAATTTTTGGAAGTTAAACAAATTGATCCTTTACCCATTGGATCAGCTTCTCTTGCTCAAGTACATAAAGCAAAACTTTTTAATGGTAGAGAAGTAGTTTTCAAAGTTCAAAGACCAAATTTGCAGACTCTTTTCACTATTGATTTAAATATCATGCAGAACATTGCCTCTATTTTGCAAAAAAATAAAAGCTGGAGTAAGGGTAGAAATTGGGTAGAAATTGCCAAAGAGTGCAGAAAAGTATTAATGAAAGAATTAGATTTTAATTGTGAAGCACAATATGCAGCTAGATTTAGGCAACAATTTTTAGATGATGAAAATATAGATATCCCAGAAGTATTTTGGGATATGAGCACTGATAAGGTTCTGTGTTTAAGTTATCTAAAAGGAACAAAAATTAATAACATTAAAGAACTCCAATCAAAAGGGCTTGATTTACCAAAGATCGCGGAAATTGGAGCAGTAAGTTATTTAAAACAATTAGTCAACTTTGGCTTTTTTCATGCTGATCCTCACCCCGGAAATTTAGCGGTTTCTGATTCAGGAAAATTAATATTTTATGATTTTGGAATGATGGGTAATATTTCAAATAATTTGCAAAAAAGGATTGGATCGATGGTTAAATCAGCTGCCATAAGAGATGCATCATCATTAGTAACTCAACTTCAAGAAGCAGGATTAATATCTAAAGATATCGATATTGGGCCTGTTAGAAGATTAGTTAGACTTATGTTAAAAGAGGCACTAACTCCTCCATTTAGCCCAAATATAATCGATAAACTTTCTGGAGATTTATATGAACTTGTTTATGAAACACCCTTTCAGCTTCCCGTAGATCTTATATTTGTAATGAGAGCGTTATCAACATTTGAAGGTGTTGGTAGAATCTTAGACCCAGACTTTAATCTTGTTTCAATAACAAAACCTTATCTTCTTTCTCTTATGTCTTCTAACAATCAAAGTCCCAATGAATTGATCAATCAACTTGGTAGACAAGTGGGTGAATTAGGTTCAAAAGCTGTAGGAATTCCAAAAAGAATCGACGATAGCTTAGAAAGGCTTGAACAAGGAGACTTACAACTTCAAATAAGGATGGGTGAATCTGATAGACAATTTAAAAAAATGTTTACAGCTCAAAAATCATTAGGACATGCAATCTTAATAGGAAGTTTAGCAATATCGTCAGCTTTATTAGTAACCAATAATAATTCGAATATTGCAATACTTCCAATGGTTTTTGCAGGCCCAATAACAATTGATTGGATTAATTGCCAATTAAAAATGAGAAAAGGCTCTAGATTAGAAAAATTAAAAAAATAACTTTACATATTTTTTGGTCCCAACCTAACATCACCTGCAAAAATAGCTTGATTATCCAATTCCTCTTCTATTTGCAGTAACCTATTGTATTTTGCAACTCGCTCACTTCTACTTAATGAACCAGTTTTAATTTGTCCAGATCTTGTTGCAACTGATAAGTCGGCAATAGTAGTATCCTCTGTTTCTCCACTTCTATGGCTAATTATACTTGTAAATCCAGATCTCTTAGCAAGTTCAATCGCTTCCAAAGTCTCTGTGAGTGTACCTATCTGATTGACTTTTATTAAAATTGAATTTGCGCATTTATTAATTATTCCTTTTCTTAATCTCTCCGTATTTGTAACAAAAAGATCATCCCCAACAAGTTGTACCCTATCACCAATAGCTTTATTTAACATTGCCCATCCCTCCCAATCATCCTCAGCTAAGCCATCCTCTATAGATACAATAGGGTAATCATTTACTAATTTTGAAAGATAATCAACCATATCACCTGCATCTAAATTTTTATTTTGATACTTATAAATCCCATTTTTATAAAATTCAGTGCTTGCAACATCTAATGCTAGTGAAACTTGTTTGCCTGAGGCAAAACCAGCTTTTTCAATAGCTTCTAACAACAAATCTCCGGCCTCCTCACTAGATCGGAGATTGGGAGCAAATCCTCCTTCGTCGCCAACTGCAGTAGATAACCCTTTCGCTTCAAGCAAAGACTTTAATGAATGAAAGATTTCTGTACCCATTCTTAAAGATTCACTAAAAGTTTTTACACCATGCGGCACAAGCATGAATTCTTGAAAATCCAAACTATTTGGAGCATGAGCACCTCCATTAATCACATTCATTAGAGGAACTGGCAAAAGCGTTGATAAGGGATCACCTAAATATCTATATAGAGGTAGATCCAATACATTTGCAGCAGCTTTTGCAGTGGCAAGACTTACTGCCAGTATTGAATTAGCTCCAAGATTAGATTTATTTTTAGAAGCATCAATCTCAATCATCACTTGATCAATATTTTTTTGATCCAAAGAAGATAAACCGCATAGTGCAGGCGAGATGATTTCATGAATTTTATTTACAGCATTTAAAACGCCTTTCCCCATATAACGTGAACCACCATCTCTTAATTCATGGGCCTCGTGTGCTCCAGTACTAGCGCCGCTTGGAACGATTGCTTTACCAGAGACTCCAGACTCTAGAAAGACTACAGCCTCTACTGTCGGATTTCCTCTTGAATCAAGCACTTGTCTTGCTTCAATAGTGTCGATCAAGAAATCAAAGTTGTCTTTCACATTTCAATTATTGCTATATAAATCCTATTAATAGCTGAGGTATTTGGCTAATTATGAAATAAATTTAATTCAATTTTTATAATTATGAATTAATAATTTAAATTAGGATTATTGATTAAAACTATTATGTAGTAGGCAAATTTATACAAAAACATTTGAATAAACATATTTTTTTCTTTTTAAATTTAATTGATTTGTTATGAAAACAAAATTTTTTTTATTTTTTTATAGAAATAATTTCGAAAAAAAACTATATCGAATATTAATCATAATATATTTTATATTGGATATACATTCATAAAAATGAATTTTTGAGTTTTTTATGAAGAAAACGCTTACCTCTAGTCCAGAATTATTTAGCAATCTTTCTTGGGATCTTCTTTTATTAGGTGAAGAAACTGCAAAAAAATGGGGACATTCAGAATTAAATATTGAGCATATTATTCAAACACTTTTTACAGCAAATGAATTTGCTAATTTTGTTGAAAAATTATCAATTGATCAAAACATAGTATTAGATATAACCGAGGATTTTCTTGAAGAAACCCCTGTTGATGATTCCGATAACCTTACAATTGGCGAGGATCTAGAAGTTTTACTTGATAATGCTAATCATATAAAAATTCAATGGGGGTCAAATCTTATAGAGATACCTCACTTATTAATTGCAATTGCAAGGGATGAAAGATTAGGCTACTTCGTTTTTGAAGAAGGTAATTTGTCAGTAGATAAGTTAGAAGCCGAATTAAGAATATACCCTACAGTTCCTAAAACTCAAAAAAATGATTCATTAAAAATTCAAGCCTCATCTGATAATAAAAATTTTCCAGAAAATATAAATAAAAATAAATCAGAAGAAATTAAACAAAATAAAATTATTCTTTCATCAAAAGATGATTCTATTGTAGATTCTTTTGCAAAGAATAAGGAAGAATCTGTACTCTCTTTATATGGAAAAGATCTAACTGAAGAAGCAAGATTAGGCTATCTAGATCCTGTAGTTGGTAGAGAAGTTGAAATTAATAATTTAATGAGAGTCCTTTCAAGAAGAAATAAAAACAATCCTATACTTATTGGCCACCCAGGAGTAGGGAAAACGGCAATAACCCAATTACTTGCACAACTTATTGTTCAAGAGAAAGTCCCAGACTCATTAAAAAACTTGAAAATTATTTTACTTGATTTTGGTGCTCTTGTATCTGGAACAAAATTTAGAGGTCAATTAGAAGAACGATTAAGATCAATTTTGGATGAATTGAAAGATCCCAATCAAGGAGTAATTTTATTTATAGATGAAATTCATACAATATTAACTTCTGAAAGATCAACTATAGATATTAGTAGTATGCTTAAGCCATTATTAACAGGGGGTGATCTTAGATGCATTGGATCAACCACACCAGAGCGTTTTAGGGAGAGTATTGAAAAAGATCCAGCATTAAATAATTGCTTTCAAAAAATTTTTGTGAATGAACCAACATTACAAGTCAGTTCGAAAATAATTAATGGTATAAAACGAAAGTACGAAATACATCATGGCATAAAAATCACAAAAGAAGCTGTTGATTATGCCGCCAAGCTCGCAAATAGATATATAAGTGATAAATATCTTCCAGATAAAGCGATAGATTTAGTTGATGAAGCAGCCGCGCAACTCAAAATAGAATCAAGCTTAAAACCTGAATTATTAATTGAAGCAGAAGAGAAATTAGAAGAAAAAAATATAGAAATCAATGAATTATCTTATGAAGATTTCAATAGAAAAACTATTCTTTTATCAGAAAAAGAATTTCTCTCAGATAAATTAATTCAAATAAATGAGCGATGGTTAAATCAGAGAAAAACCTTAACACAATTAATATCTCTTTTTTCGGAAGAAGAAACATGTATAAAAAAAATAGAAGGTTCCTCAAAAGGATTAATAAAAGTTGATTTAGATGAGTTTGAACAGTATTTATCAGAAATAAGAAGCGAAATTAAAACTATTGAGGAAAATTTTAAGTTTTTAAAAGAAAATAACGAATTTCTTATCAACTATGAAGTACAACCAGACGATATAGCTGATGTGGTTTCAAAAATGACAGGCATTCCTATTTCCAAAGTTGTATCAAACGAGAGAAAAAAATTAGTCAATTTAGAAAAAGAAATTAGTCAAAAAGTTATCGGTCAAGATAAGGCGATTACTGCAATATCTTCAGCTATAAGAAGAGCAAGAGCCGGAATGAAAAACCCGAAACGTCCAATAGGTTCATTTTTATTTATGGGGCCAACAGGAGTAGGAAAAACGGAATTAGCAAAGTCATTAGCATCTTCATTGTTTGATGAAGAAGAAGCCTTACTAAGACTTGATATGAGTGAATATATGGAACGAAATGCCGTCGCACGACTACTTGGAGCTCCTCCCGGCTATGTAGGCTATGAAGAAGGAGGACAATTAACTGAGGCAGTAAAAAGAAAACCCTATTCCGTAATTCTTCTCGACGAGATTGAAAAAGCTCATAGTGAAGTCTTTAATATATTATTACAAGTTTTAGATGAGGGGAGATTAACGGATTCTCAAGGGAGCACTATTGATTTTAAAAATACTGTCATAATCATGACCAGTAATCTCGCAGGCAAGGCTATCTTAGAAAATCAAATACAATCAAACAAATCAAATCTTAATAAAAAACTTTTAAATGAGTCCCTTGAAAAAGCTATAGCCGAATCTTTATCATCAATTTTTAGACCAGAGTTTTTAAATCGGATTGATGAAGTAATAAAATTTGATCCACTGTCCAAAAACCAATTAGAGAGTATAGTATTACTGCAGATAGAAGATTTAAAAATTTTATTACTTGAACAGAATATTCAAATAAATATCGATAAAAAAGTTGTTATTAAAATAGCTAATGATGCATATGAACCTCGATATGGAGCGAGATCTATAAATAGAGAATTACGAAGGCAAATAGAAAATCCACTAGCTACAAAACTGTTGGACGAAAATTTCAATAACAAAAAGAAAGTGTTTATAAAAATAGATCCAAAAAATAAAGATTCACTTTTATTTACTCCTGGCTCATAAGTAAATTAATAAGTTAAGATATTAATTAAGCTAATTACTTTAGTTTAAATTTAAAATACGTGACTAGTCCAACTACCAATCAAGATCCCCAAAAAAAAGCAGCCTCCGATGAAATGGACGTAGCAAAGAAAAAGAAAAACTTTTTTGCATCTACTTATGACGAACTAAAACTAGTTGTATGGCCTAACAAACAACAATTATTTAGTGAATCAGTTGCTGTAATCATAATGGTATCCTTTTCTGCCGCCGCAATAGCGGCTGTTAGTCGATTCTATGGATGGGCTGCAGAACAAATTTTTCAATTAAACTAAATTATTATTGAATTCAAATTTATGAATTTATATATTTAATTTCAAATTTTTTTAATTTAACATGAGTAACGAATCATCAAGCAATTTAATCTCCACAAAAGCAAATACTAGTATTGCAAGATGGTATGCCATTCAAGTTGCTTCTAGCTGCGAAAATAAAGTAAAAGCAACTCTCGAACAAAGATCAGTCACTTTAGGAGTGAATAACAGAATTCTAGAGATTGAAATACCTCAAACTCCTGGGATAAAGCTTAAAAAAGATGGTTCAAGGCAAACAACTGAGGAAAAAGTTTTTCCTGGATATGTATTAGTCAGAATGGTTTTAGATGAGGACACAATGATGGCTGTCAAAAGTACACCTAACGTTATTAATTTTGTTGGTGCAGAAGATGGTAGAAGCAGTGGTAGGTCAAGAGGTCATATTAAACCTAGACCTTTGTCAAGACAAGAAGTTAATAGAATATTTAAACGAGCTTCAGAAAAGAAAGCTATCGTGAAATTAGATATTGAAGAGAAAGACAGAATCATTGTAACTAGTGGACCGTTTAAAGATTTCCAAGGGGAAGTTATTGAAGTTTCAGGAGAGAGAAACAAATTGAAAGCATTACTTTCAATATTTGGGCGCGAGACTCCTGTAGAATTAGAATTCTCACAAATCAGCAAACAGAATTAAAGGTTTTTAATTAATTTGTTGATTATCTCATTTCTATTTAAAAACGAACCTAAAAGATTATGGCAAAAAAAGTTGTTGCATTGATTAAGCTAGCACTTCAAGCAGGTAAAGCAAATCCTGCTCCTCCAGTTGGACCAGCTTTAGGTCAGCATGGTGTGAATATAATGGCCTTTTGCAAAGAATATAATGCACGCACTCAAGATAAAGCTGGTTTTGTAATACCAGTAGAGATTTCTGTTTTTGAAGATAGAAGTTTTACTTTCATTACAAAAACACCACCTGCATCAGTTTTGATTACAAAAGCTGCCGGTATCGAGAAAGGTGCTGGAGAATCTGCAAAAGGTTCAGTAGGGCAAATAAGCAAATCTCAACTTGAAGAGATAGCCAAAACTAAACTTCCTGATTTAAACTGTACAAGTATTGAATCTGCAATGAAGGTCATTGAGGGCACAGCTCGAAATATGGGAGTTTCTATTTCAGATTAATTACCTATCAAATTAAATACAGGGGAGGTTTACAAAACCGATTGAACCCAAAAAATATTATGAAAAAACTATCTAAAAGAATGGCTCTTCTCTCTGAAAAGATTGAAGATCGCGTCTACCAGGCAAAAGATGCATTGAATATAGTTAAAGAAAATGCTAATGCCAAGTTTGATGAAACCATTGAAGCTCACATACGTTTAGGGATAGATCCTAAATATACGGATCAACAGTTAAGAACTACTGTTGCGCTACCACATGGAACAGGTCAAAGTATAAAAATTGCGGTTATTACCAGTGGTGAAAATGTTGCCAAAGCTAAAGCTGCAGGAGCTGATTTATTTGGTGAAGAAGATTTAGTTGAAGATATAAATAAAGGGAAAATGGATTTTGATTTATTAATAGCTACTCCAGACATGATGCCAAAGGTTGCGAAGTTAGGTAGAGTACTAGGACCTAGAGGTTTGATGCCTAATCCTAAAGCGGGTACTGTAACAAATGATATTGATAATGCCATTAAGGAATTCAAAGCAGGAAAGCTAGAATTCAGAGCTGATAAAGCTGGCATAGTGCATGTACGTTTTGGGAAAGCAAGTTTTTCATCTGAGGCTTTATTTGATAATCTTAAGACCCTGCAAGAAGCTATTGACAAAAATAAACCTAGCGGTGCCAAAGGAAAATATTGGAAGACAATGTATATATCATCAACAATGGGACCTTCCGTACAGGTTGATATAGGAGGATTACAGGAGTTTCTTCAAGAAAGTTAACTTCTTGTAGTACAATATATATTGCAATAATACGGCCAAAGAAAGTAGGTTAATTTAGATCTCTAAATTAATAAATCCTACCGAGGTTGCGTTAATTTTTTATCCATTGGATCGAATAATAGCGGCATCCTCTCTTAATTTTGCCGCATTTCCTGCTCTTCCTAAACTACGATCCAAAAACAGAAAATGGGCCGAACACTAGAGAATAAGCAACAAATCGTTGAGGAGATTAAAACTCTCTTAAACGAATCGGAAATGGCAGTAGTTCTTGACTTTAAAGGTTTAACTATCAAAGAGATGTCTGACTTGAGAGCAAAATTGCGATCAAATAACGGCATTTGCAAAGTTACAAAAAATTCATTAATGCGCAGAGCAATTGATGGACAAAGTAATTGGACAGGCCTTGAATCTTTATTAACTGGTACTAATGCTTTTGTTTTAATAAAAGATGATGTGGGTAGTGCAGTTAAAGCTATCCAGACCTTTCAAAAAGAAACAAATAAATCCGAAACTAAAGGTGCTTTATTCGAAGGAAAACTTCTTGGTGAATCTGAAATCAAAGAAATCGCCAACCTTCCTTCAAAAGAAGTACTAATGGCGAAAATTGCTGGTGCATTAAATGCTGTGACTAGCAAAATTGCTATTGGTATAAATGAAGTCCCATCAGGACTTGCAAGATCACTTAAACAACATTCTGAATCTTCAGAATCATAAATCCTAATCATTTATTAACTAAAGAAAATGTCTGCAAAAACCGAAGAAATTCTTGAATCACTTAAATCTCTTTCCTTATTAGAGGCTTCCGAGCTTGTTAAGCAAATTGAGGAGACTTTTGGCGTTTCAGCTGCCGCATCCGCTGGTGTAGTGATGGCTGCTCCAGGAGCTGGAGGCGGTGATGGAGATGCTGCTGCAGCTGAAGAGAAGAGTGAATTTGATGTAGTACTAGAAAGTTTTGATGCTGCTGCAAAAATCAAAGTCTTAAAAGTTGTGAGAAATGCCACAGGACTTGGACTTGGAGATGCAAAAGCTTTAGTTGAGTCAGCTCCAAAAACGGTGAAAGAAGGGGTTGCTAAAGAAGAAGCTGAAACTCTTAAAAAAGAGATTGAAGAAGCTGGGGGAAAAGTTACACTTAAATAAATATAGTTTGAATTAATAGCCGATACTAATTTGTATCGGCTTAAAATATATGGATATCACAAATAACATTGCAATCGAAGCTGCCACTGATGGAGCTTGTAGTGGTAATCCAGGTAATGGTGGATGGGGTGGCTTAATAATTTTTGCTGATGGTAGTGAAATTGAGATTGGCGGTGCTGCAGAAAACACTACCAATAATAGAATGGAACTTACTGCAGCAATAAAAACAATTGAAAAACTTAAAAATTTCAGATTAAAGGAAAATTTTAAATTAAGAACTGATAGTAAATATCTTATAGAGGGTTATACAAATTGGATTAAAAACTGGAAAAAAAATGGCTGGAAAACAAGTAATGGAAAAGCTGTACAAAATTTAGATTTATGGCAACAAATTGACTCTTTAAGAATTCCAGGTTTAACTATGGAATTTGTAAAAGGTCATAGTGGAGATCCATCTAATGAAAGAGTTGATTTAATTGCAACAAGCTACAGCAAAGGGATAAATATTGACCAAAATTCAAAAAAAAAGATATCTATTTTAGATAAAAAAGAAATTGCCCCAGAAAATTTAAAAAATTTATTCTACAGAATTGATTTAATTGATAACTTTGCAAAGAAAAAATATTTATTGAAATCAAATGAATTATTTGATTTATTAGGTTTAGAAAATAATAGTAATATTGAAAATTATATAGAATTTAAATGGCGCAATTGGATTTTAAAACCAATTAATGATCAACATTGGCAAATTATAAAAAATAAAGATATTGAATAAATTTTATGAACAAGAGAATTTCCTCAATTTCAAATATTTATGAGAAAATTATTAGTCCTGTTTTGGAAAATGATGAAGGGGTTGATGCAGAATATTTAACTAATTTATCTTTAAATATATTGAAATTCTCATCCAGTAAAAGAGAGTGGCCCATTATGAAAAATATATTTAAAAATATTAGTAATGAATTATGTATTAAAAGTGAAAAACTATCTCAAAATATTTGTGGTATTGATTTTATAAATCCAATAGGATTAGCCGCTGGGTTTGATAAGAATGGAATCGCAGCAAATATATGGAGAGATTTTGGATTTGGCTTTTCTGAATTAGGGACTGTTACTAAATTTCCACAACCTGGTAATAAGAAACCAAGATTATTCAGATTAGCGAAAGAACAAGCAGCTTTAAATCGATTGGGTTTTAATAATAATGGGTCTATTAGCTTAGAGGATAATTTAATTAAACAAAAAATAAAAAAAACAAAAGATAGAAAAAATATATGTCTTGGAATTAATTTTGGTAAGTCGAAAATAACACCTTTAGACAAATCAACAGAAGACTATTTAGCATCATTAAAGAAATTGATACCCTATTGTGATTACGCCACAATTAATGTGAGTTCTCCTAATACGGAAGGACTGAGAAAATTACAAGATCCATCACTCTTAAAAGAATTACTTTATGAGATCAAGCTTCTAAATGAATGCCCCCCTTTATTTGTCAAAATTGCACCAGATTTGAATTTTAAGGAAATTGATGAAATATGCAAACTTATCAATGAAATGAGAATCGAGGGTTTAATTGCGACAAACACAAGTCTTGATAGATTAGGTATGGAAGATCGTATTATTTCGCAAACAGGCAAAAAGTTAATGAATGAATCTGGGGGTTTAAGCGGAAAGCCTCTTCAAATGAAAGCAAATAATATAATTAAGCATATTCATAATAATGATAAAAAAATAATTCTTATTGGGGTTGGAGGGATTGATTCTCCGCAAGCCGCTTGGGAACGAATCTGTTCAGGTGCATCTTTGATTCAAGTCTACACAGGATGGATCTATAAAGGGCCCCTACTAGTTCCAGAAATAGCAAAAGGAATCTTGAAACAACTTGAATTTTATAAAATGTCTAATATAAAAGATGCTATAGGTTCAGGAATGAAATGGCAGGATTAAATAATTACTAAAAATATAATATTCATCTAAGATAAATAAAATGATTTAAATATTGGAAGACTTTACTTTTAATCACGGTGGTAATATTTACTCACATGCAAAAAGTAATAATATCCCTATTACAAAAATAATAGACTCCAGCGCCTCTATAGTTCCATTTAGTCCTCCTAAATTCTTAATCAAAGCTTTATATGAAGAGATTAAAAATGGTGCATATAGATTTTATCCTGAGAAAAGCTTATATGATTTAAAAGAGATAATTGGAGAATTTCATAATATTAATCCAGATTGGATATTACCTGGAAACGGTGCGTCAGAATTAATTACATGGGTAGGTTTAGAAGCATCAAAAATTGGAAGAAATTGCTTGCCGATTCCAAGTTTTGTCGATTATGAAAGATCACTTAGTTGTTGGAATGCAGAATATTTTTTTAGCAATTTACCAAAAGAATGGCCAGCAAGTAATCCTCAAGCATTTCCAATTAATACACAAAGTGATGTCCTCTGGATTACCAATCCTCATAACCCGACAGGACAATTATGGTCTAGAAAGTCTTTAGAAGATATTTTAAGTAAATATAAACTTGTAATATGCGATGAGGCGTTTCTTTCCGTAACTCCAAACGGTGAAAATGAATCTTTAATTCCTCTTGTTGGAGCTTATGATAATTTAATTGTAATTAGAAGTCTGACTAAACTATTTAGTATAGCTGGAATTAGACTAGGTTATTTAGTAAGTTCTAGTAAACATTTAGAATTAATTAATAAGAATAGAGATCCTTGGCCATTAAACTGTTTTGCTATCAAAGCTGGAAAAATATTACTTAATAATAAAATAAATTATGAAAATTGGACAAAAAAAATTCATAATTGGATCCAAACTGAAAGACAATGGTTTTTTAATGAACTGTCAAAAACTAATAAACTTCGAGTTCATTTTACTTCAACAAATTTTTTTTTAATTGAATCTCAAACATCTTTTTCTCCTAATATTAAATACTTAGCATCTAAAGGAATTCTTATAAGAGAGTGTTCATCATTTAGATCACTCAATGAAAATTGGGCCAGAATAAGTATTCAAACACACCAAAAAAATAAGAAAATAGCAAATGAGATTCACAAATCATTTCTAAATTGATTCAAAATTCTCTTGATTTTTCTTAGAGGATTATCTTTTTCGAGAGACAGCATATTTTTTTGCATGATTTGAAGTATTTTAAACTTACTTTTATTATTCCTTTCATTTTCGAAAATTCTCTCCAAGGTGTCCTTAAGGAAAATATTCGCATTCAGTTTTTGATTTATAATAATTGCTCCACCTGCAGAAGAAAGTATTAAGGCATTTTTCTCTTGATGATTATTTTTTGAATTTGGAAAAGGTATTAATATTGATGGTTTTTGAGTATACATTAATTCATTTATGGCTCCAGCTCCAGATCTAGAAATAACTAAATCACAATTCTGCATCAGGGCAGCAATATTATTTATAAATCTTCTCCTAATATAATTTTTATTTTTTTTATAATTTAAATCAATATTTTCGTTGTTGCCAATTATATGTACAATTCTAATATTCTTTTCTAAAAGGAAATCCAAAGAATAATATAACATTTGATTTATTCCTGTTGCACCTTGACTTCCTCCCATTACTAATATCAGTGGTTCATCATTATTGGGAACCCAATCCGGTAATTTATTAGAAGTGTAGAATTGCTGACGAAGCGGAGTCCCAGTATAAAATGTTCTGCATTGCCTTAGATATTGTTCAGTATCTTTAAATCCTATTAAAACAAAATCACAAAGCATTCCAAAATATTTCGTTACTAATCCTGGCTCAACATTGGACTCATGAATAATTATTGGAGTATTTGATATTTTTGCGGCAATAATAGTAGGAGCAGAAATATATCCGCCTGTTGTTAATATCAAGGATATTTTTCGTTTATTTATTATTTTTAAAACTCTAAAAGAAGCAAATATAATTCTTAAATACTGCAATAATAAAAAAATATTTTTTTTGGAAGGTGTCTCAAAATCAAGCAAAAATAAAGAATATTTTTTAGGTACTAAATCTACCTCGCATCTACTTTTAATACCCAACCATGTAATATCCCAATAATCACTAATTTCGTCTGCAATTGTTAATGCAGGGAAAATATGTCCTCCTGTACCGCTGGCTGCAATTAATAAATTATTTTCTGCTTTATTCATAATCAGATCTAATCAATTAAAATAGAGTTATTGCAAATGTAATAATGTTTAAATTAAATTTAAATTTGTTTTCTAAATTATTTTCTTTAGTTTATATCTTTTTCTATCTCATATCAGCTAAGAATGCAATTAGTGGGAATTTCCAAAAAGAAATATTAGTAAATCTTGAAAGCAATCTAAATAAAAGAAATATTGATTTTATAGATAAATTATTTGAAGATACTGAAAAGGAAAGAATAATAAAAAAATATAATAAAATTGTTTATGAATTTCCAAATATAAAGTGGGAAATAAGAAATATTTCACCTAAAAATTCAAATAATAAAATAATTAATATTAATCTAACTGGAAGCAAAGTTATTAATGACAAAACATACTCTTTAAAATCAAATTTCGATTACTTATTTTCCTTAAAAAATGGAAAATTTAAAAATCCTCAAATTAAAAATCACTTAACCATAATTAGAAATGATAATAAAGAATTAGATTTAGATATTTTTATTCCTAATAAGGTATTAACTGGTTCAAATTATGACCTTGATATAGTTATCAATAATCCATTAAATGATTCAATAATCGCAGGTACAATAGATGAATACCAAGAAGACAATTTAATTAAAAAAGATATTAACCTTATACCATTAGCCTCTGGAGGGTTATTTAAAGTAACAAGAGCTCCAAGTAAACCTGGAACTCAAATTTGGACTGGATTAATAGCTCACCCCAAGGGATTTATTTCATTTACCAAGTCAGTTGATATTTTAGAAAAGTTTTAAATTAAGATTCATCAAGTGCAGCTACGCCTGGCAAAACTTTACCTTCAAGCAATTCTAAACTTGCTCCTCCTCCAGTAGAGATATGAGACATTTTTTCTGCTAAGCCAGCCTTCTCAACAGCAGCTACTGAATCCCCTCCTCCAATAATGGTACACACATCAGAATTAGAGCTTAATTGAGATAAAGTCAAAGCAATTGCATTTGTGCCATTAGCAAATTTATCAAATTCAAAAACACCCATAGGGCCATTCCAAATAATTGTTTTACATTCAGATAGAGCATCCTGAAATAGTTTGATTGAATCAGGTCCAATATCAAGGCCCATCCAATCTCCACTTATGTTATTAATGTCGGATATTTTACTATTTGCAGTTGGAGAGAATGAATCAGCAAGAACTACGTCAGATGGCAAAAGTAATTTAACACCTTTACTTTGAGCTTTTTCCTCAAGATTTCTTGCCAGCTCAAGTTTATCTTCTTCAACTAAGCTTTTACCTACATCAAGACCTCTAGCCTTATAAAAAGTAAAAATCATTCCACCGCCAATGATAATCTTATCGCACTTATCTAATAGAGAATCTAATACTCCAATTTTACTACTAACTTTTGAACCCCCAACAATAGCAGCGAGGGGTCTTATAGGATTATCAATAGCACCTTGTAAATATTTAAGTTCCTTCTCTAATAAAAATCCAGCTACTGATGGGGTTAAGAATTCTGTAACACCCTGAGTGGAAGCATGCGCTCTATGCGCAGCCCCAAAAGCATCATTAACATACATATCAGCTATGGAAGCCAATTCTTTTGCAAAATTGTTATCGTTTTTCTCCTCCTCAGCATAAAAACGAACATTTTCAAGCAGCATGATATCCCCATTTTCTAATTTATTTGATAGTGAAAGGGCATCATCGCCGATGCAACTATTTGATAAAACAACTTTTTTACTAATGATCGAACTCAATCTTTCCGCAACAGGTGTTAATCTCATCTTTTCATTAACTTTTCCCTTTGGTCTGCCAAAATGGGCTGCGAGTATAACTTTTGCTGAATTATCTACAAGATATTTAATTGTAGGGATTGCAGCTCTTATACGAGTATCATCAGTAATTACTCCATTATCATCCAATGGAACATTAAAGTCTACTCTAACTAAAACTTTTTTTCCTTCTAAAACTGTCTTGTTTAGACTTGAAAGAGACAACTTTGCCATAAATACAACTTAAATACAATCAAAACCCTAACGTTTTATAAAGTTGATTGGGTTAAAAAAGGCTTTCCAAGAAATATGACTTAATAATATTTAAAATAATCGTTTAATCTGACTGTTATACAGTTAATGCTTTAAAGGTATTTAAATTAGATTGTATGGCAATATATAAATAAATAACAAAATTTATTACTATATATTCAAGTGGAATTACCTAGAATTCAATGGTATCCAGGCCATATAGCAAAAGCTGAAAAAAAATTAACTCAAATAATTAATAGAGTAGATCTTATCGTTGAAGTAAGAGATTCTAGAATTCCTCTATCTACAGGTCATCCTCATTTAAATAAGTGGATTCAGGATAAAAAACATATATTAGTCATTAATCGATCAGATATGATTTCTAATGAATGTATCGATAGTTGGAAAGGTTGGTTTAAGGAAAATAGCATTTTTCCACTATGGTGTGATGCAAAAAAGGGAGATGGAATTAAAGAGATTGTTTTTGCTATCACAAAAGCAAGAATTTCTATTGATGAGAGAAGACTATCTCGTGGTATGAAAATAAGACCAATTAGAGCTCTTACTCTTGGCTTCCCAAATGTAGGCAAATCAGCATTAATTAATAGGATAGCCGGTAAGAAAGTTGCAAAAAGCGCAAGAAAAGCAGGGGTTACAAGAGATTTAAGATGGATCAGAATATCAAATGGTATAGACCTATTGGATGCTCCTGGAGTTATTCCTCCTTATCTAGATAATCAGAAATCGGCTTTAAATCTTGCTTTGTGTGATGACATTGGAGAAGCAGCTTATGACTTAGATTTTGTTGCTATAGAGTTTATTAAAATGATCCAAAAACTAAGCAATAATAAAATAAATAATATTTCCTTAAAGAAAATTTCAAATAGATATGGAGTTGATATTAATGAAGGATTTAAAGATCCGAATAAATGGTTATTCCTTACAGCAGAAAAACATACTTCAGGCGATAGAAGAAGAATGGCAAGTAAATTATTAGAAGACTTCCGTAATCAATTTTTAGGAAATATTTGTTTGGAGATTCCATTATGAATTTAGAAAACAATCAATTTGGTTTAGGAGAAGGCGAACTGATTGAAATAACCTATTACTATGACCTACCAATGAGATTAGATCGTTGGTTAGTAGACCAAAGACCTGAACAAAGTCGATCAAGCATCCAAAAATTCATCAATTCTGGACTCGTATTAATAAACTATAAGACAGCAAAGTCAAAGACTCCATTAAAAAAAGGCGATAATGTGCAAATTTGGTTGCCGCCCCCTGAACCACTTCCTTATCTAAAAGCTGAAAGAATGCTTCTTGATATTTTATTTGAAGATAAACATATTATTGTTATTAATAAGCAATCAGGCTTAACAGTTCATCCTGCTCCAGGGCATAAATCTGGAACTTTAGTTAATGGTTTATTAGCTCATTGTAAAAACTTACCAGGAATCAATGGAAAGTTAAGACCTGGGATTGTTCATAGATTAGATAAAGATACTTCTGGATGCATGGTTGTAGCAAAAGATCAGGAATCATTAGTCAATTTACAGATGCAGATAAAAAATAAAATAGCTTCGAGAAATTATCTTGCAATTATTCACGGAGCACCTAATACATCTGAAGGTAAAATAATTGGAAACATAGGAAGGCACCCCAATGATCGAAAAAAATATACTGTAGTTGATGAGAATTCGGGTAAATATGCATGCACAAATTGGAAACTAGTTGAAAAATTTGGGAACTACTCTCTTATGAGTTTTAAATTAGAAACTGGAAGAACACATCAAATAAGAGTACATTGCTCTTTTATTAAGCATCCAATAGTGGGAGACCCACTTTATGGGAGATGTAAAAAGCTTCCCTGCAATTTAAAAGGTCAGGCATTGCATGCAAACAAATTAGGTCTGATTCATCCCATACATGGCGAAAATATGATGTTCGAAGCAGAATTACCTCTAGAATTTCAAAAATTAATAAAGGTTATAAGCAAAACTAATTGATATTTAGGCTACTTTCTAACAGATTTTTAGTAACTTTATGTTTAGGATTCTTGAAAATTTCCAGAGAATTTCCTTCTTCAACAATTTTACCATTACTGATTACTAGCAATCTGTTACAAAATCTTTTAGCTAAACTCAAATCATGTGTTATGAAAATAATTGTTAAGTTCATCTCTATTTGCAATTGCCTTAGTAAATGAAGAATATCGATTTTTACACAAGCATCAAGCATATTTACACTTTCATCGCAAATTAATATTTTTGGTTGAATTAATAAAGATCTTGCTATTGCAATTCTTTGTAATTGCCCGCCAGATAGTTGATGTGGATACGAATTAAGAAAAGAATCATTATTTGGTAAATTCAATTTTGATAGTAATTGATCGCGCTCTTTAGACATCTTTAAATTATTTGCTTTTTTATGAATAGAATAGACATCCCCTAAGATATCTTTTATTTTCATTTTGGGATTTAAACTTGAAAAAGGGTCTTGAAAAATCATTTGTATATTTTTCGCCTTATTTACTTTGAAACTGCCTTTCATATTTGAATAATCTCTTAAAAATCTAATCTCTCCACCTCGTTTATTTATCAAACCAACAAGCGCTTTTCCTAGAGTACTTTTGCCACTCCCAGATTTACCTACTATTCCAAGAGTTTCGTTATGGAATAACTTAAAGCTAACTTCATTGATAGCTTTGTTCCATTTTGGTCTTAATATAGATGAATTCAACTTAAACCAATATCTTAAATTTATTACTTCAAGAATTGGATACTTGTTTTTATATGATTTAATATCATATTCCAATAATCTAGAAGATGACTCAACTAATTTTTTACCAATGAATGATTGAGGAGACTTTAAAACATCCTTTATATTACCTTCTTCTACAACTGAACCATCATTTATTATCGCTATTTTTTTACACCACTTAGCTGCAAGATTTATATCATGACTTATTAAAATAAGAGTACTACCATTTTGATTACATAAAGATAAAATTTGGTTCATAATCTCATAACTATTATTACTATCAAGACTTGTGGTAGGTTCATCAGCTATTAATAAATTTGGTTTTAATGCAATTGCCAAGGCAATACAAACCCTTTGCCTCATTCCGCCACTAAACTCATGAGGGAAAGATTTTAAACGATTTTTCTCTATTCCTACTTTATTAAATGTTTCTTTCACAATTTGGGAAATATATTTATTTGATTTTGATGGCAAATGTATTTTCAACAATTCGTATAAATGATCTCCAACTGTCATTAAAGGATTTAACTTTTGAATTGAATCCTGATAAATAAAACCAATTCTTGTTCGTCTGAAAATCATTAATTCTTTTTTATTTATTTTTCTTAAATCCTTCCTATCTACAATCAAATCACCTTCACAAATGGTATTTGGTGGGAGCATTTGAACTATTGATTTAGCAAAAGTACTTTTTCCACATCCAGACTCTCCTATTATTGCCATGTGCTCATTCTTATTAATTTTTAAATTAAAATTCCTTAATACTGACTTATTATTTGACGGATAAATAATTGTTAAATTATTTGCTTCAACAATATTTCTTGCTTTTAAATTCATGATTTTGTAGCAAACTTTACCAGGAGTAAATAAACTAAATTAAAGGCAAATTCCTCTATGTTTGAAATACAAACAAATTCAAACGAGAAAAAGAAACCAAAGGTTTCACAATCCATTTTGCCTGAAAATAAAAAATATGAAAGTGAATCTTCTATATATAAAGTTAAATTGCCTTTATGGCTAGAGGATAATCTTCTTAAATCAGATAATACTAACTCAGATAAATATAGTAATCAAAGATTAATAGCAAAAGCATTTAAATTAGCTTATGAAGCACACGATGGACAAATAAGAGCAAGTGGTGAACCATATATCATTCATCCAATTGCAGTGGCAGGATTATTAAAAGAGATTGGATCTAGCCCTTCTGTTATTGCTGCTGGTCTTCTTCATGATGTTGTCGAAGATACTGGTATTGAACTAAATTATATTGAAGAAAATTTTGGTTCAGAAATAAAAATACTAGTTGAAGGCGTAACAAAATTGGGAGGTATTCATTTCAATAATAGAACTGAAGCTCAGGCAGAAAATCTTAGAAAAATGTTTCTATCAATGGCAAGTGATATAAGAGTTGTTCTCGTTAAACTTGCTGATCGACTTCATAATATGAGGACAATTGAATGGCTAAATGAAGAGAGACAACAAAGAATTGCTAAGGAAACTAAAGAAATTTATGCTCCATTAGCCAATAGGTTAGGTATAAATAGATTTAAATGGGAATTAGAGGATTTAGCTTTTAAATTTCTTGAACCAGAAGCATATGAGACTTTGAAGAACCAAATTGCAATTAAAAGGAGTGATAGAGAAAAAAGATTAGATGAAACCTTAAATCTCATAAAAAATAATTTACTTCATGCAGGATTAACCAATTTTGAGATTAAAGGTAGGCCAAAACATCTTTATGGGATATGGAGCAAAATGAAAAGGCAACAAAAACAATTCCACGAAATTTATGATGTTGCTGCACTTAGAATAATTACATCTAATACTGAATATTGTTATCGAGCTTTAGCAGTTGTCCATGATACTTTCAAACCAATACCAGGGAGATTTAAAGACTATATTGGATTACCAAAACCTAATGGATACCAATCTCTACATACATCTGTTATTGGAAGATTTAGGCCAGTTGAGATCCAAATTAGAACTAGCGAAATGCATCAAGTTGCAGAATTTGGAATCGCCGCACATTGGAAATATAAGGAAGGAGGATCTCCTGCTATTGGCAAAGCTGAAAGATTTAATTGGTTCAGACAGTTAGTAGAATGGCAAGAGGAAGGAACTGAAAAAGACCATAATGATTATTTAGCTTCTATTAAAGAAGATCTATTTGACGAAGAAGTTTTTGTTATCACTCCTAAAGGAGATGTAGTAGGCTTAAGAAAGGGATCTACTGCTATTGATTTTGCTTATAGAATTCATTCTGAAGTAGGTAATCATTGTAGTGGAATAAGAATTAACGAAAAATTATCTCCTCTTTCCACTAAACTTAATAACGGTGATTTTATTGAAATATTAACTAGTAATAATGCCAGTCCTAGCTTAGATTGGTTAAATTTTGTAGTTACTCCTACTGCTAAAAATAGGATTAGGCAATGGTATAAAAAAAGTCATAGAGATGAAACTATAAAAAGAGGCAAAGATTTATTAGAGAAGGAAGTTGGGAAAAATGGATTTGAAGCATTAATGTCAAGTGAAGCCATGAAAAAAGTTGCTCAAAGATGTAATTTAAAATCTACTGAAGACATACTGGCATCTTTAGGATTTGGAGGATTAACATTACATCAAGTACTGAATAGATTGAGAGAAGAAATTAAAGTAAACACTGAAAAAATTGAGAATGAAACTAATATCTCAATTACTCAGAATCTTAAAGAGAAATATATTTCAAACAAATCTGAGTCCCAAAATACTCCAAAATCTCCTATTTCAGGAATTGAAGGTCTTGACTTTAGAATTGGTAAATGCTGTAGTCCTTTACCGGGCGAAGAAATAATTGGAGCCGTATCATTAGGTAATCATGGTATAACAATTCATAGGATAGAGTGCGAAAATATAAATAATATTCCTGTAGAAAGAAGACTCCCAGTTGGATGGAATGACAATAATAAAATTAAAAATAATAAGTTTCCAATACAATTAAGAATAGAAGTAATAGATAGGGTAGGAGTCTTAAAAGATATATTGATGCGTTTATCTGATAAAGGGATTAACGTAAGTGATGCAAGTGTGAAAACAGCATTTGGAAAACCTGCAATAATAAATCTTTGCGTTGAGTTGGAAAGTTCTAACCAGTTAAATAAAACAATGGATCAAATTAAATCAATGGCAGATGTTATTGATATTGCTAGAGTTGAATTAACAAAATAATAAAAATAATCAAATTAGATTTTTGTATTTCTTTTTATAAAAAAGATAAGCTAGTAATCCAGAAACAAGCCCCAACAATAATCCTACTAATGAAGAGCCCATAATTAATCTTGAGGTAAAAAACCAACCCTGACCCCAAAAATCTTCTTTAATTAAGTTAGGTTGGATTATTATATTTTCTGGATTTCGTAAAACAAATGCTCCTAATTTATAATTGAAAAGATAAAGTGGTATATATGTAAAAGGATTACTGACCCAAGTTCCAATAGCTGCTAAAACAATATTACCTCTGCCTATTTGTGCAAGAAATACCCCTAGTAAAGTTTGAAAGCCAAAAAAAGGAAAACATCCACTAAAAACACCAAAAGCTATTCCTTTTGCATTAAAAAAAGGACTACCATTTTGTTCCAAAAATAGTGATAGAATTTTTTTAAAATTTAAATCTTTTATTAATTTCATCAATTAAAACTAAGATCAGATTTTTAGATCTATCTTACTTAAATATCTTATACAAAGTGAGAATGAACTCAATAATTACTACGGAAGATACAATTGCAGCAATTGCTACTGCAATCAATATTGGTGAAGGTGGAATTGCGGTCATTAGAATATCGGGCGCAGATTCAATTCAAATATGCAAGACAATTATTGAAACAAAATCAAAGTTTGCATGGAAAACCCATAGAGTTTTCCATGGATTTGCTAAAGATATTTCCGAAAATAAATATTTAGATGAAATTTTAGTTTTAGTTATGAAATCTCCTAATAGCTTTACGGGAGAAGATATTGTTGAGATACATTGTCATGGAGGAATTATTGTAGTAAACAGAATTTTAGAATTACTGATAAAAACAGGGAAAATAAGATTAGCTAATCATGGAGAATTTAGTCAAAGAGCTTTTCTTAATGGGAAAATTGATTTAACTCAAGCAGAATCAATTAATCAACTTATAAGTTCAAAAAATGTTAGATCTGCAGAATTAGCCTTCAATGGAGTAAAAGGACTAATTAAAGAAAAAATAGATTCAATAAAAAATAATCTAATAGAACAACTCGCAGAAATTGAAGCTAGGGTAGATTTTGAAGAGGATTTTAAAGATTTCGACTATATAAAATTTGAAAAAAATTTAAACAAAATTAAAAATGAAATTAATTCTTTAGTTGAAACCCAAAAAAGAAATTCACATATTCATAATGGTATTTCTATAGCTTTAATTGGGAAAACAAATGCAGGTAAAAGTTCTTTATTAAATTTACTTTCTAAACAAGACAAAGCAATTGTTACTAATATTCCAGGAACCACAAGAGATATTATAGAAGTGGATTTAACAATACATAATATCCCAATAAAAATAATAGATACTGCTGGAATAAGAGAAACAAAAGGGATCATAGAAAATATTGGTATTAGCAAAAGCTTAGAGATGATAAAAAAAGCCGATTATATAATTTATATATTTGATATTGAAAAAGGGCTTGATTTGGAGGATGAAAAAATAATAAAGAAAATTCCTAATCAAAAATTAATTACTTTAATTGGTAATAAATTAGATATTGTAGAAAAAAATTTTTCAGAATCAAATAATCAATGTCGAAATACAATTTATATGAGCATTAAAAATAAGAAAGGAGAACAAAAACTTATTAATGAAATAATTAAAAAATGTAGTTCTGAAAAATCTGAAAATATCGAAATCTTTTTAAATGATAGACAATTATCAAATCTAATTAGTTCTTTAAAAAATCTAAATGATACTAAACAGATAATAAAAAATAAATTACCATTTGATCTTCTCTCAATTGAACTAAGAGATAGTATTAAAAACTTATCAAAGTTAACTGGTGAAGAATTAAATGAACAATTACTTGATAATATATTTTCTAAATTTTGTATTGGAAAATAAATAATAGTACTTAAAAGGCTAGAATAGTTTAGAAAATATATCTCATTAAATTTTAATCGTGCATTGGAATACACCATACATTTCAAAAAAAATAGATGAATGGATTGATGAAGATATTGGAAAAGGTGATTTAACTAAATATGCAATTACAAAAGATAAAGTAAACGCAAAATGGATAGCTAAAGAGGATGGGATATTCTGCGGAGTAGAAATACTAAAACTTTTATTTGATAAAATTGATAAAAAAATTGAATATAATTTTTTGATAGCTGATGGGGAAAAATTTAGTAAAAATCAAATAATTCTTGAATTAAATGGTAAAGCCATAAGCCTCTTATCAATGGAGAGAACTGCTCTAAATATAGCTATGCATCTCTCAGGAGTAGCATCATTTACATATAAAATAGTAGAAAAACTAAAAAATACAGATATAAAACTAGCCGATACAAGGAAAACTACTCCAGGATTAAGAATTTTTGAAAAATATGCATTTAAATGCGGTGGTGGAATAAACCACCGGATGGGTCTTTATGATGCTGCAATGATAAAAGAAAACCATATCGCATGGTCAGATAATTTAATAAATACAGTCAAGAAATTAAGAGAAAATATACCTTTTACTTCTCATATTATTATTGAAGCTGAGACAATTGAACAAGCTAAGGAAGCAATTGTTGCAGGAGCAGACAGTATTTTACTAGATGAAATAAATCCAGACCTACTAAGAAAATCTATAAAAGAATTAAGGATGACTTCTAAAGGACTTTACAAAAAAAATAATAATAAGGAATTAATTATTGAAGTTTCTGGTATAAATCACTTAGAAATTGATAAATATTTAATTGAAGGTATAGATTTTATTTCAACTAGTTCTTCAGTTACAAAAAGTAAGTGGATTGATTTTAGTATGCGTTATATTTAAGTAATAAATAGATCATTTTTAGATATATTTCATGATTCATACCTTTAATAAACTTACAAAAGTTTTTGAAGATTCCATCTTAAGTTATCTTAAGTTAAATAATAAATTAGAGGAGTTTGATAAGGTTCGCAAAAATATTTTAGTAGCCTCAACTAAAGAAGAGTTTGGTGATTTCCAATCTAATGTTAGTCTAATGCTATCAAAGATTTGCAAGAAAAATCCTAGAGTTATAGCATCAGAAATTTTAAAATTAATAAGAGCCAATGATGCTATTACAAATATGGTAGATGATTTAGAAATAGCAGGTCCAGGATTCATAAATATAAAATTAAAAAAAGATATTTTTATAAATGAATTAATTTTAAACTATAAATCTGACAGACTTAATGTCCCAAAAATAGAAAAAGAAAAAAAAATAATTATTGACTTTTCAAGTCCAAATATCGCAAAAGAGATGCATGTAGGACATCTAAGATCTACTATAATTGGAGACTCATTAGCTAAAATTTTTGAATTTAGAGGGTTTAAAGTTCTCAGGATTAATCATGTAGGAGATTGGGGGACTCAATTTGGAATGTTAATTAGTCATTTAAAAGATGTTTTTCCAGATGCACTAAAAAGTACAGAAAATATTAATTTAGGTGACTTAGTAGAATTCTATAAATCATCTAAAAAAAGATTTGATAATGATATTGATTTTCAGGCAAAAGCTAGACAAGAAGTAATTAACCTTCAACAAGGCAATAAAGAATCAATATCTGCATGGAAATTGCTTTGCAATCAATCAAGAAAAGAATTTAATAGTATTTATAATATTCTCAATATAAAAATTGAAGAAAGAGGTGAGTCTTTTTATAATAAATATTTAAAAAATATAGTCCAAGAACTGGAAGCTAAAAATATTATAGTTGAAGACCAAAAAGCTAAATGTGTCTTTTTAGAAGGCATGAAAAACAAGGAAGGTAAACCATTACCGCTAATAATTCAAAAAAAAGATGGGGGATTTAACTACGCTACTACTGATTTAGCAGCATTAAAATATAGATTTCATAAAGAACCTTATGGAGATGGAGCATATCGAATAATATACGTAACTGATCAAGGTCAATCAAATCATTTTTCTGCTGTTTTTCAAGTTGCTGAAAAAGCACAATGGATTCCAAACAATTGCCAAGTAACCCATGTCCCTTTTGGATTAGTTCAAGGTGTTGATGGCAAAAAGCTAAAAACAAGAGCGGGTGAAACGATTCGCCTTAAAGATTTATTAAATGAATCAATCAAAAGAGCAGAAAAAGATTTGAAGATTAGATTAGAAAAAGAAAATCGCAAAGAAAGCAATGATTTCATAGAAAATACTTCAAAAATTATTGGAATAAGTTCTGTAAAATATGCTGATTTAAGCCAAAATAGAATTACAAATTATCAGTTTAGTTTTGATAAAATGCTTGCTTTAAATGGCAATACTGCGCCTTATCTTTTATATACTGTTGTGAGGATTGCAGGAATAAAACGTAAAAATAATTTCAAAGAAGATGAATTAAATTTAGATAAAATATTATTTAATGAAATTCAGGAATGGAGACTGATTAAGAAATTATTGCAATTTGATGAAATAATTATTTCTGCAGAAAAAGAACTTATGCCTAACAGAATTTGTAATTACTTATATGAAATCTGCCAAATTTTTAATAGATTTTATGATAAATTAAGTATTCTACAAGCAGAAGAAAATATCAAAGAATCCAGACTATTATTATGCTACTTAACTGAAAAGACATTAAAATTAAGTTTAAATATTCTTGGTATTGAAACTCTTGAAAGAATGTGATGGCTTTATTTAAAAATATAAATAATTTTTATCCTGAGCCAAAAAAAGAGATTATTAATATGAAATCTTATTCTGCACCATTGGAGGATAGAAGAAAATTATTGAGATTAGATTTTAATGAAAATACACTTGGTCCAAGTCCAAAAGTTTATGAAGCAATTCAATCAATAAAACTTAATGAGATTTCTGTCTATCCAGAATATAATTTTCTTAAAAAAATTTTATGCACAAAATATCAAAATTATGGGAATTTTGATTATGAAGAAATAGGAATATTTAATGGGGCTGATGCTGCAATTAATGCGATATTTAATACTTTTGGAGCAAAAAATAAATTCTTTTTAACAACTAATCCTACTTTTGGCTATTACTTTCCATGTGCGGAAATACAAGGAATGAAGATAATTACAATTCCATATGAAGGAAATAATTTTTTATTCCCTATTAAAGATTTTGAAAATAAAATAAAAAAATATAATCCTAAATTAATTTTTATATGTAATCCGAATAATCCCACTGGAACAATTTTAAAGGCTGAAAAGATAATTGATTTAGCGCAAAGGTATAAAGAAGCTTTGATAGTTGTTGATGAGCTTTATGAGAAATTTGAAGGTGATAGTCTCCTTAATAAAATTAATTTTAAAAATACAAAAAATATTATAGTTATACAATCTTTATCAAAGACTGCTGGATTAGCAGGACTCAGAATAGGATTTGCATTTGGCAATCAAAAAATAATGCAATATATTAAAAAAGTTACTGGGCCATATGATGTAAATAGTTTTGCTGTGACTGCAGCAATAGCTGCAATCGAGGATTATGAATATATAAGTAATTATGTTTTACAAGTAAAAAACGCGAGAAAATGGATTATGAATAAATTCAAAACAATAAATATAAGAAGCCACTTTAGTGGAGGCAATTATTTTCTAATGTGGCCTAATAAAGAACCAAATAAATTAGAAGAAGATATGCGAAAAAGAGGGGTACTTATTAGAAATATGAGTAACAAAGAATATATTGAAGGATCAATCCGAGTAAGTATTGGAACTAAAGAGCAAATGGAATTATTCTGGAAAACTTATGAAGATTTGGACCTTAAGTAAATTAATTTACTAAATATATTGTTTGCTCGTATATCCTATTAGAATTTATTTTTAAACTATTTGGAAATTTTTTTATTTTAAAACCTTTTATGTTTTTCACAAACACTTCTGAACTTGTATATTTGCAATTATCAGGTAATTTATTACTTGGAAGATAATGTGCAGGAATAATAATTTTAGGCTGTAATTCTTTTATGATTTCTATAGCTTCTTTACTATTATAAGATTTATCTCCTCCTCCTATAGAAATAAATAGAATGTCTGGTTTAAATAATAATATTTTATCCTTAAAATTGATTTCTCCGGCAGCTCCCGTCATATGGACAATTTTTAAATTACTTTGAGTCCATGTCCAAACTGTTGCCATTCCAAACCTTCTTCCTCCAAACCTATCATGAGCGATAGGTACACCCTGAAAGAGAATTTCTTTGTACTTATAAGAACCAGGATCAACAAACATTATTAAATCAGAAGGATTATATCCTTCATCAGCTAATCTTGAACTTGCTAAAATGAAGTCTGCGCCGGAAAATTTAGCTTTTTTTAAATTCGATGCACAACCTACTGATTTATATGGATTTAAAATTATAGATTTACCATTACCCTCAATTAAGAAATTACTATGTCCATAACTCTTTATAATTAAATCCTCTGCCAAAACAGATGAGGGTAGCAAAAAGCTAAATATTAATGTTAGTAGTGATTTGTTAATTTTCAAAACAAAAAGTCTTTTAACTTTAGATTTTACATCTGTTCAGCCAATTTAAGAAAATTACTTATCAATTTATGTCCAAATTGTGTCAAAACACTTTCTGGATGAAACTGTACTCCTTGAATATGCCTATATTCTTTATGAACCAGTCCCATAATTGTAGAGTCTTCTAAATAAGCAGTGACTTCAAAACAAGGGGGTAAAGTAAACGAATCTACAATTAAACTATGATATCTAGTAGCAATAAAAGGACTATCGATATCTTTGAATAAGCCTTCTTTATTATGAAAAATTTTGGAAGTTTTCCCATGCATTAATTCTTTAGCAATTATTACATTTCCTCCATATGCCTGAGCCAAAGCTTGATGACCAAGACAAACCCCTAAAGTAGGAATATTTTGTGAAATATCTTTTAAAATTGGTAAGCAAATACCTGATTGATCTGGGTTCCCTGGACCAGGAGATAATAAGATGGCATCTGGTTTAATTTCAATAATTTCGTCTAAAGTAATTTCATCATTCCTTTTTACCAAAATATCTTTTGCAATAGAGTGTTCAGTAGATAACTCTCCAATATATTGGACTAAGTTAAAAGTAAAACTATCATAATTATCAATAACTAAAAACATAATATATTAGGTAAGTAAGATTATCTTAATTTTAGGAAAAAATACATATGCAGCAATAAATATAGAATTAATAGCAGCTAGTAATACAGATGCTGCTGAACAATCCTTACAGATTTTCGCTAATTTACTGTACTTATTACCGACGACTAGATCCACAAGTGATTCAATAGAAGTATTTAATATTTCCAATATCAAAACTGAAAAAACAGTCGCAAGAATAACTATCGATTCTATAGCATTTAATTTAAGCAGTCTTCCTAAAAAAATTGTTATTACAGAACAAAGGATCTGAATTCTAAAATTTCTAGAATATTTTGAACAATATACTATGCCCGAATAGGCATAATTTAAACTTTCATAGAAATTTTTTGAAGCTTTAAAGGATTGGCCTCTTTGATTTAAAGTAGATTTTTTCTTATTCATGAAATCTTAATTGCTTTAATTCAATTTAATTTCGAGATCAAATATTCTTGCAAAAAAAGCATTTTATTTAATTCATTACTATCACGATGATCCCATCCAAGTAAATGTAAAAAGCCATGACTAGCCAACCAAATCATTTCTTCCTTTAAAGAATTATTAAATTCCTTTGATTGTTTTTGAGCAGTATCTAGGGATATAAATAAATCTCCTAACTCAATAGTAGGCATTTCAATATAAAAATCATTTTCGGTGATAATTGGAAAAGACAAAACATCAGTAGGTCCTTTCTTATTTAGCCATTTTTTATTAAGATCAGCAATTAATTCATCATCTATAATCTCAAAACTTAATGAAAAATTATACCTTTTCAAATTTAAATTAGATAAATAACTAAATTTATTTTCACTTAAAATGGTGTCCATCCATGCTTCAAATATTTCTTGCCAGAAATAGTGTTCAAAAATCAAATCATCTTTTTCTTCTTTAAATAAATTTTTTAATCTAAGACTTTTATCAAATTTAAATAACAAATCTATTTTTAATTTAAATAAATTATCTTTAATCATATATTTATAGCGGCATAGTTGGTTTACTTAATGTCGCTAATAACAGTAATAATCCAAATAAGATTAAAAAAGTAATAAAGAAATGAGAGATACTTTTACTACCTTTCCTTACCATATTACGCATAGCAAGTTTAATGAAACTTGGAGATGTAATTTTTTTATTAGGATCTTCTTTTTTAATAGTCATATTTATAATTTATCTATTAGAAATATTTAGACGCAATAACTTATTAATAAAAGGGTCTAGATCACCATTTAATACTGAATCTAAATCATTTGTTTCTTGCTTAGTACGAAGATCTTTAACCATTTGATAAGGATGAAATACATAATTCCTGATTTGAGTACCCCAAGCAGCCTCTACAATATCACCTTTGATCTCTGAAATTTCAGCAGCTCTTTGTTCTTTTGCTATAACTAGTAACTTTGCTTTAAGTAAATTCATTGCCTTCTCTTTATTCTTTAATTGAGATCTTTCTTCAGTACAACGTACAGATATTTTTGTTGGTAAATGTGTAATTCTTACGGCGGTTTCAACTTTATTAACATTTTGTCCTCCAGCTCCGCCTGATCTACTGGTTGTTATTTCTAAATCTTTTTCAGGAATATCTAAAGTAATATTTTCATCTAATTTAGGCATTACTTCTACACCAGCAAAACTTGTCTGCCTTTTACCATTTGCATTAAAAGGAGAAATTCTCACTAATCTATGTGTACCTTTCTCATTCTGAAGATAACCGAAAGCATATCGTCCCTCAACTTCAAAAGTAACACTTTTTATACCAGCTTCCTCTCCATCAGATATTTCTGAAATTGATAATTTCATTGAATGTTGCTCAACCCATCTTGAATACATCCTTAATAATATTTCTACCCAATCCTGAGCATCTGTACCACCAGCTCCAGCATTAATAGAAATTACAGCACTCAACTTATCATATTCTCCGCTTAATAATCTTTGTAATTCCCACCTATCTAAATCTTCTTTTAAAGTTATAAGCCCATTTTGAGATTCTTTAATTAAATCACCGTCTGGCTCTAAAGAGTAAAGTTCAATAGAAGCATTAGCATCTGATATTAGAGTTTTCCAATGTTTCACTAAATTTATTTGGTCTTTAATATCATCTAAATTACGCATTAATTTCTGAGCCTCTTGAGGATCATCCCAAAAATTCTCTCCAATAATAATTTGCTCTAATTCTTTCTTTTGAGATTCTAATTTAGGCATGTCAAAGACAGTCCTCTACATTTACTAAACGTTCTGTTAATTCAGAAAGATCCTTTTTAAATTCTGTAATATCTATCAAAATAAAATTTATTGTTATTAATAATCTAACAGGGTCAATTATTTAATAGTATAAAGTAAATAATATTTAAAAAAATGTCAAAAATTGAGATCTACACTTGGCAATACTGTCCTTTTTGTATAAAAGCAAAAAATTTATTAAATAAAAAAAATATACAATTCACAGAATATAAAATTGATGGGGATGAAGCCGCTAGAGAGGAAATGAGTTTAAGAGCAAGTGGGAGAAGATCACTTCCACAGATTTTTATCAATGATGAAGGGATTGGAGGGTGCGATGATCTTTATGAATTAGAAAAAGAAAATAAACTTGATAATTTATTACTCTAATAAAAGTATGAAATTTTTATTTGTTATTGATCCTATTAAAAATATAAATCCTCTTAAAGACTCAACTGCAGCATTAATGCAAGCAACTGATCTAAGAAATATCGAAGTATGGTTTTGTACACCTCAAGATCTTGAAGCAAGAGGAGATGAAGTATGGGCTTCAAGTACTAAAACTAAACCTAATCCTTGGATTAATTATCTTGAAAGTGAATGTATACCTCTTGCAAATTTTAGCTGCATATGGATGAGAAAAGATCCACCAGTAAATGAAGCATATCTTTACGCAACTCATCTTCTTGAAGTTGCTGAAAGGAAAGGTGTAAAAGTAATTAATAAGCCAGCATCATTAAGAGCATGGAATGAAAAATTAGGTGCTCTTAGATATAGTCACTTAATGGCACCAACAATCGTTGCAAGTAAAGTAGATGATCTAATTAACTTTGCAAAAATCAATGAGGATGTAGTTGTAAAACCTCTAGGAGGAAAAGGAGGGCAAGGAGTTATTAGATTAACCAGAGACTCGCCAGGTATAAATGCATTAATCGAATTAATCACTTCACAAGAACAACTGCCTGTAATGATGCAAAAGTTTATTCCTCAGGTTAAAAATGGAGACAAAAGAATAATTCTAGTTAATGGAGATCCATTGGGTTATATCAATAGAATTCCCAAAAAAGACGATTTCAGAAGCAATCTTGCACTAGGGGGGAATGCAGAAAAAACATCCTTAACGTTACAAGAAAAGAATATTTGTTCAGAATTATCAAAACATCTTAGAGATGAAGGATTATTTTTTGTTGGTATTGATGTTATCAATGGAATGTTGAGCGAGATCAATGTAACCAGTCCAACAGGATTAAGAGAAATAGAAAAATTATCTAATCATTCAGTTTCTGATCGAGTTATAGAAAAGTTATTAAATATTATTGATTAATTTAAGACAAAATTTCTTTTGCTAGAGTTAATAACTTAAGATTTATCTCCTCAATTTCGTTTTCAGCAATAGATCCTTTTACAATTCCTGAACCTGCTGTAATTTCTATTTCATTATTTATAAATCTTGCACCTCTTATTGCGACTCTAAAATCAGAATTTCCTCTACTATCAATCCAACCTATTGGAGAAGCATAATTACCTCTATCATAAACCTCAATATTATTTATCCAAAAAAGTGCTTCTTTTTTGGGGACACCGCAAACCGCAGGAGATGGATGTAAATATTCCAATAATAAAAAAGGACATATACTTTCAATCTCAGAATTAATTTCAGTATATAAATGTGAGACATCTCCAAATTGAATAACTTTTATTTTCTCAATCTTATATTCATTAATATTCAAATGATGTAAGGATTCAAATAAATAATCTCTTACAAAATTATGCTCAAGTAAATCTTTTTGACTTTCAAGAAGTAGATTTCTATCTAAATGACTTGGAGCAGTTCCAGCAACTGCTTCTAAAATTAATAAGTTTTTATTAAAAGAAAATAATTTTTCAGGTGAAGCTCCAAAAGTAATATCTTGACTATTCCTTTTCCATACATATTTACAAGAATTAGGTTGATTGATTCTTAGTTTTTTTAAAATATTTATTAAATTTAAATCTTTATTAGCTTTAAATATTAATCTACTTCCTATTACTATCTTTTGAAGTATATCATCATTAATAAGTTTAATTCCTTTAACTACTTTTTTGGATAAAACATTGCGAGATTGGCCCAATAAATGTTTTAAAGAGTCATGGTTTATTTTATCTGATTTGTAGCTTCTATTAACTGTCTTTTTGGAGAATATTCTTTTTCTTAAATGCCAAAACTCAGCAATTAATACACTAATATTTTTCTTATTTAGTAATTTTATATTCATAGATATATATGTACTTTTTTTATCTTTTATTATTAAAAATTTTGGGAGAACCGCTTCAAAAGAGGGAATGGATTTATAAGAAGGACCTTTATTGTTTTTATCATCAAAAGAGAAAAAATAAATTAATTTTGGAAAAAATATTCTTTTTGAATAAAGATTTATAGTTATTAATTTTTTAAAAATTTGATCATTAAATTTTTTTGCAAATTTAAATTTATTAGTCCCGAAATAATTCAAACTTTCACATTTTCCAAGTGCTAAATATGAGATTTGATTATTATCCTCCCAGAAAGAGGAAAAAGAATAATCTTCCAATAAATCATCATAGATATCAATTAAATCTATTTTTGGAATCTCAATAAAAATAGAAATAATAGAATCATCTAAAGAATATTTATCAATTTCTTGCAAAACACTTTTAGAGAAATCTGAAAAGCTTAAATTATAATTCATAAATTACTTCTTGAAATCAGAATAGTTTTTTATTTAAAAAATTCAAATTAACTGTAAACTATATTTAATAATATTATTAATTTTAAACAACTATCGGGAATGCGTGTAGATAAAAAACAATTATGGAATCAAGCAATAAAATGGCCATTATATTCTGTTGCTATAATTCCTATATTTATTTGTGGAGCATATAATTTTTATGCTTTTAAAGATATAAAATTTATTAACTTTTTTTGGTTTACAATAGCTTCTATACTAATACTCCTTTGGGAAAACCTTACAAATGATTTATATGATTCAGATACTGGAATTGATCAATTTAAATTTCATTCAATAATTAATCTTATAAAAAATAAAAAATTAATATTTTTAATTGCATATTTATCATTATTTTTAGGCTTATTGATTATTTATATTATCTCTTTATCTCTAAGTATAAATATATTAATTCTTATCCTTTTATCATGCACTTTAGGTTACTTATACCAAGGTCCACCTTTTAGATTAGGTTATTTAGGTCTAGGAGAACCTCTATGCTGGCTAGCATTCGGCCCTTTTGCTTTTGCCGCTGGGCTGATTGCACTTAACCCAATTGGGATATACGCAAATAAAATCCCATGGCGAGAATCTTTACTTTTGGGGACAGGTCCAGCCTTATCTATAACTTTAGTTCTATTTTGTTCTCATTTTCATCAAATAAATGAAGATAAAAAATATGGAAAGCGTTCTCCTTTAGTTTTAATGGGCACAAAAAAATCTGCTTCATTAGTACCATTAATAGTTTTATTTATATATTTTTTCCAGACATTTACTATTTTTGTAGAATTTATTCCAAAATTATGCTTTCTTTACTTAATAAGCCTGCCTTATGCACTCAAACTAATAAATATCCTTAATAGTTATCACTATAACCCTCAAGCTTTAAAAGATTGCAAATTTATTGCTTTGAAGTTCCAAACTATGAATGGATTTGGGTTAATAATAGGTCTTCTTTTTAATTCATTTTTATAATTGTGAAAATTAACTTTAGTAAAAAGCCTTATTTATTCAATTTATCCAAAAAAGTAATTAATTCGAAAATTAAGATATTGAATAAAAAAGGATGGATTATTCAATTAAAAAATAAAAAAAATGTTATTGGATATGGAGAAGTATCACCTCTGAAATCAGAACATTTAGCTTTATGCAAGAGTCAATTAGATAAGATTCCTAAAGAAATAAATGAAAAGATTATTACAAATGAAATCTATAGATTTCATCCTTGTATACAATCTGCAGTAAATATTGCCCTTGGCGAAATTAGATCAATATTGAAATATCAAAATAATTATGATTTTGATGATATTCATAAAACGGCAATACTAGTAGATTCAAATAATATTTTGGATGAGTTAAATAATTTAAAAAATGATAAAACTTTAGTAAATAAAGAAATAACTTTAAAATGGAAAGTTGGGACTTTAGAGAGTGAATCCGAAGAAAAGATTTTAGAAAAGATCCTTAGTGAAATAAATAATAAAGTGAAATTACGTATTGATGCTAATGGCTCATGGGATAGAAGCCATGCAAACCGTTGGGCTGGCATCTTAAGAGATAATATAAATCTGGATTGGCTAGAACAACCTCTTGCAGAGGATGATTTAGAAGGTTTAAAAGAATTAGAAAAAAAAATACCTGTAGCATTAGACGAATCAATAATAAAATATCCCGATTTAACAAGAGAGTGGAAAGGTTGGCAAATCAGAAGGCCTTCTCAAGAAATTAACCCTTTAATTTTACTTAAAGAACTTCAGGAAAAAAAAGGATTAAGAATAATCAGTACTTCTTTTGAAACCGGTATAGGTATGAGAGTACTTAATCATTTCTCTTCAATTCAACAAACTGGTCCAACCCCAAAAGTACCTGGTTTAGCATTAAGAAATTTTCCAAAAACCATTCTTTTTTCAAAAAATCCCAATGATATTTGGAAGTCTCTATGATAACCAAAATAAACAAACTTATAGTAAAAAATAATGAAGATAGCTCTAGAAAATTAATTTTAGAATCTCTTAATCAAAAAAGAATTATTTTAATTACTAATAAGTTTGAGAAAATAAATAACTCATTGGATGAAATTAATTATGAAAAATCAGCAATTATTATTAAAAGTAGCGGTAGCAAAAATAGACCTAAATTCTGTCTTCATACAATTAATAATCTTAATAATTCAGCAATTTCATCAGGAAATTGGCTTGAAGAACAGGGTTTTATATTAAAAAATTGTCTGATTTTTAATACTTTGCCCTTTTATCATATAAGTGGTGTAATGCCTCTTTGGCGGAGTAAAATTTGGGATTGTAGCTATGAGAGGGTAGCCCCAAATTTAATAAAGAATACAAAAGATTTATATGAGAATACTACTAAAAATGAATTGATAAATAAAAAACATCTAATTACATCTTTAGTCCCTTCGCAATTAAATAGACTTATTGAGGAAAAATATGGTCTTGAATGGTTGAAGTTATTTGATTTGGTTTGGGTCGGAGGAGCTGCACTTTCAAGCGAAACTATAACTAAATGTATTAAAGAAAAAATTAATCTTTCTCCGTGTTATGGAGCCACTGAAACAGCAGCAATGATAACTGCATTAAAACCAACTGAATTTTTAAATGGTAATTCAACTTCCGGAGAGCTTTTAAAAGGTATAAAATTAAATATTAATAATTACGGTTTGATCCAAGTAAAATCTAATCGGATTGGATTTAAAATCAGAGATAAAGAATTAAAAAGTTTTACAGATAAAAGTGGATGGTGGGGAAGCGGCGATTTAGGAAAAAAAATAAGAATTAAAAATAAAATGTACATAGAAATTCTTGGGAGAGGAGATAATGCATTTAGCTCTGGAGGTGAAATTATTTTCCCAGATCTAATAATTGAAAGATTAAAAAAATTTACTGTAGTGAATAAACTTCCTTTTAAGAAATTTATAATTTCGAAATTAGAAGATAAATACTGGGAAAGTAAATTTGAGATCATTATTCAAGTTAAAAATAATGCTGAAAAAAATAAAATACAATCTTCATTGGATCTTTTAAAAGAATATACAGAAATATGGTCAAAACATGAGCGACCATTAAAATGGGTTGTTATTTCTGAGGAAATTCAAACAGAAAATTACATCAAAAATTGGAAAAATATTCAGAATTAACAACTTTCAATTTTGCTATTAATATTAGATGCTTCTATCCAAAGTTCTAAACTTTCAGGTAAATCTACTTTCTTCCTATCAACAATATCCAATACACAATGGATTACTTTAGTTTTGGCAACTATTATTGTATCTTTATAAAAAGATATATTGACCTCAAATAAGTGATTATTGATTTTCTTGGGCAAAATATTTATTTTTAATTTATCCCCTAGTTCAATTGGATATAAAAAATTTGCTTCACAATTTATTATGGGGAAAATTTTTTTTGTATCATTTTTCATTGAAGGGAAAATTGCTTTTAAGTTAATTCCATAAATCTCCAAACTTTCTTCCCAAGATTCATGCGCCCATCGTAATAAATTATGAAAATGAATTACACCTGCTGAATCACAATCTCCGAATTTTACTTTTTTTTCTAAAAGTAACCAATTATCTGCTCTCATTAAAAATTTTTATCTATCTACAGATCCCATAATCACATCTATTGAACCTAGTATTGCCATAATATCGGCTATTTTTGCACCTTTAAGTATATGAGGTAAAATTTGCAAATTATTTAAATCTGCTGCTCTTATTTTAAATCTCCATGGTGTTACCTCATTACTACCCTGAATAAAAACTCCTATTTCGCCTTTTCCTGATTCAAGCCTAGTATAAAGTTCACCATTTGGAATTTTAAAAGTAGGTGCAACTTTTTTAGCAATATATTGATAGTCAGGACCAAATATTGGATCTTTCTTATCGTCTGTTGCCATTCTTTTAGCTTCAAGATTTTCTGTAGGACCTCCTGGTATCATTTGACATGCTTGTCGAATGATTTTTAAAGATTGACGCATCTCTTCAACACGAACTCTATATCTTGCATAACAATCACCTTCATTTTCATAAGCTATATCCCACTCAAGCTCGTCATAACATTCGTAATGGTCTACCCTCCTTAAATCCCAAGCAACTCCTGATGCTCTTAGCATCGGACCTGACAGTGACCAATTAATAGCTTGTTCTTTACTTACTTTTCCTAAACCCTCGATTCTCTTCCTAAAAATAGGATTATTAGTAATCAATTTTTCATACTCATCAATCTTAGGTCCGAACCAATCACAAAAATCTAGACATTTTTCTAACCACCCGTAAGGTAAATCGCACGCTACTCCACCAATTCTAAAAAAGTTATTATTAATTAACCTTTGTCCAGTAGCAGCTTCCCACAGGTCATAAATCATTTCTCTTTCCCTAAATATATAAAAGAAAGGCGTTTGAGCTCCAACATCTGCTAAAAAAGGACCAAGCCATAAAAGATGATTTGCTATTCTATTTAACTCAAGCATTAATACTCTTATGTAACTTGCTCTTTTTGGGACAGGGATATTAGCTAATCTTTCTGGGGCATTGACTACAATTGCTTCATAAAACATCCCGGCAGCATAATCCATTCTGCTTACATAAGGAACATACATTACATTAGTTCTATTTTCTGCAATCTTTTCCATCCCTCTATGCAAATAACCAATAACTGGTTCGCAATCAATTACATTTTCTCCGTCGAGTGTTACAACTAGTCTTAGTACACCATGCATGGATGGATGGTGAGGGCCAAAGTTGACCACCATCGGTTCTGTTCTAGTCTCTAACTGAGCCATTTAAAAATTAACCTTTATTAAATTCTAATAGAAAGTTATGGAAACTGAATCGAATAAGTCACCATTATTATTCAATCATACTTCAGTGATGACTGAGGAGATTATTAGTGCTGTCAATAATTGCCCTCAAAAATCATCTCCTAACTTTATAGGAATTGATGCAACATTAGGCGGAGGAGGACATTCTTATGAATTATTAAAAAAATTTCCATTATTAAAAATAATTGGAATTGACCAAGATCCATATGCAAGACAAGCAGCAACAATCAAACTTAACGAATTCAAAAATCGAATAAACATTAAATCTACAAATTTTGCAGATTTTGAACCTAAAGAAAAAGTTGCCTTCGTAATAGCAGATTTAGGAGTTAATAGCTTCCAAATTGATCAACCTGAAAGAGGATTTAGTTTCCAAAAAGATGGACCACTAGATATGCGCATGGATCCTTCTTTAGCAATAAATGCCGAAGAACTTATCAATAATTTGAATGAGAAAGAATTAGCAGACTTAATATACAAATATGGTGAGGAAAGATTATCGAGAAAAATTGCAAGAAAAATTAAAAGAGATTTATTTGAAAAAGGATCATATAAAAGTACTAAAGAATTAGCATATGCAATTGGAGGTTGTTTTCCCCCAGGACAAAGATATAAAAAAATTCATCCTGCAACTAGAACATTTCAGGCATTAAGGATTGGCGTAAACCAAGAAATTGAGTCACTGGAGAAATTATTATTAAAATCACCAAATTGGCTTTTACCTGAAGGAATCATTGCTATTATAAGCTTTCATTCAATTGAAGATAGAAAAGTAAAAGAAAATTTCAAAACTAATAACAAGTTATTGAATCTCACGAAGAAACCAATTGTTCCACAAGATATAGAAATTCAAAATAATAAAAGATCAAGAAGTGCAAAAATGCGAATTGCACAATTGAAATAGTCTACTTTTTTAAAGCATGTACTACATTGTTAATAATAAATATTGCGTTGTTAATATCATCATGACTAGTTTGTATTCCAAGACTTAATCTCAATGAGGATTCAGACTCCTTTAAAGATCTCCCAAGCGCCATCAATACATGAGACGGCATTCCATTACTGCACGCAGATCCGCTAGAACAAATTATTTTAGATTTCAACTCTTTATGTAACCTAGAACCACTTAAATCTAAGAATGTAATATTTAAATTATGCGGAAGTCTATGATTCATTGATCCATTTATAAGAACTTTATTACCAGTTTTTAGTATCCCTTTTAAAAGATTATTTCTTAATAAGGATAATTTACTTATATTTTTTTCAGTATTATTGATAGCTATTTCTATAGCTTTTGCAAAACCTACTATTAAAGGCAAAGGTATCGTACCAGGTCTAAATCCAAATTCTTGTCCACCGCCAAACAGTAGTGGTTCTAAATTTATATCCTCATCAATAATTAATAATCCTACTCCCTTTGGGCCATAAATTTTATGAGAACTTAAAGTAATCATATTTGCTGTTCTGCTAATTAAATTCAAAGGTAAATATCCTATAGATTGCGCTGCATCGGTATGAAAAATAATATTTCGAGATTTGCAAATTTGATTAATATCATTTACTGGCTGAATCACCCCAATCTCATTATTAGCTAACATAATACTTACTAAAAATGTATCTTTTTTGATCGCCTTTAGAAGAATTTCTTGATTTATTAAACCATTTTCCTCAGGACTAATTTCAGTAATTGTGAAACCTTCTTTTGCTAATTGCCTAATAGGTTCAAGAACAGCATGATGTTCCGTTTTTAAAGTAATAATATTGCCAAAAGAACCAGTTCTCATATGAAAATCCCTTGCGTAACCAAGTAAAGCTAAATTATTGGCCTCGGTAGCCCCACTTGTAAAAATAATTTTTTGTTTTTTGAGATTTAATTTTTGTATTATTTTTTCTCTTGATACTTCTAAAGCTGCACTAGAGGATATCCCCGCTAAATTAGATTTGCTTGAAGGATTTCCAAAAATTTGATTCCAATAAGGTTTCATCGCATCAACTACTTCTTGATGACAAGGAGTCGATGATTGATAATCTAGTAATATAGGACTTGATAGCATAATTTTTAGTATATAGAATTTTTAATAAGTTCTTATGAAAAAGTTAATTAAAGATGAATGAATTAAATCAGAGTAATGAGGTTCTAAAAAAACCCCAAATTCTTTTAGTAGATGATGAACCTGGATTAAGAAATGCAGTAAAAACATTTCTAGAAGACGAAGGTTTTGAAATTACTGTGGCAGTAGACGGAGAAGATGGATGGGAAAAAGCCCAACAATTTTTTCCTGATTTAATAATCAGTGACATAATGATGCCCCGATGCAATGGCTATTCTTTACTAGAGAGAATAAGAGAAGATGAGCGTTTAAGTGGTACACCTGTAATTTTTCTTACTGCAAAAGGTATGACTTTAGATAGAACTCAAGGTTATCTAGCAGGAGTAGATGACTATATATCCAAACCATTTGATCCTGATGAATTAGCAGCTCGGGTTAAGAATGTAATTAAAAGACAAGAAAGATTATTGAAAGAGGCAGCCAGATTTGCTGATACAGACGTTAGTAAGATGGCTAAACAAATTACCGAAATAAGATCCATGCTCACTCACAATAGCTCTGCTAATCCAGAAAATGAAATAAATATTCCTACTTTTACTCCACGAGAAGCTAGCGTTTTACAATTAGTTGCTGAGGGCCTAATGAATAAAGAGATCGCAAGAAAATTAGAGACTTCAATTAGAAATGTGGAAAAATATGTAAGTAGGTTATTTATAAAAACAAGTACATCTAGCAGAACTGAACTTGTAAGGTATGCATTAGAGAATCATCTGGTTAAGTAATTTAATTATTTTTCTTAAACTCAATCAATTTTGAAAAATAAAAAGGTGCTTGATTTAACTTCTTTCTTGAAACAGCAAAGCCCTCTTCTTTTGCGGCTTTAATTATACCTTGCTCCCTCAAAGTATAGGCTCTTGTAGTTTTACTAGGTCCTGGAAATAATTTGCCGATACTTTTTAAAAAAGCCAAAAATGGTGTATATGGGGCAAAACTTACAATTAATTTAGATTTTGTTAATGAACAAAGATGTTTAACCATTTCCTCAGCAACTGGTTGAGGATAATGTATAAATACATCTAAACAGATTACAAAATCAAAAGAACCAGATAAATTTTCAAGATCACATATCTTATATTTTATTTTTTGAGAATTTAAATCTTCACTTTTGATTCTTAATTTTGTTTCATCAATCATTGAGGCAGATATATCACTAACCTGGATATCATTAATTCCAAGTTTTAATAAGGGGACTGAGAGACTTCCAACACCGCAACCTGCATCGCAGAACGATGATTTTAAAAATGTTGGATCATCTTTAATCCAATCAATTACATCATCTACAGTTTTTTGATGACCAATACGAATATTTTTCTGAACAGTATTCACATCTTCAGATTTGCTATAGATTCGTCTCCATCTATCGAATCCCGTCCCATTAAAGTAATCCTTTACTTCCTCCTTTTCCAGATTGTTACTAATTGGCATAACTTTTTTAAAAAATCAATATTTTTAATATTAACTAACTAGCGCTCCAGTAATAGCACGTCATGATAATAAAAGAATAGAATTGTTATTTTGTCTTTAAATACACAAACACCCTATAAGGTCTCCGTAGTAATGGGGAGCGATTCAGATCTTAAAATAATGAAAGCCGCTATAGATGTTCTTGATAAATTTAAGATCTCAAATGAAGTCTGTATATTATCTGCACATAGAACACCTTTAGAAATGATGGAGTATGCAAAAAATTCAGACTCAAACAATATAAAAGTAATTATTGCTGGCGCAGGAGGATCAGCTCATCTTCCAGGGATGATAGCTTCATTAACTTCTATTCCTGTAATAGGAGTACCTGTTGAAAGCAAAACACTTAATGGAATCGATTCATTACTTTCTATCGTTCAAATGCCATCAGGAGTACCAGTAGCAACAGTCGCAATTAATGGCAGTGAAAATGCAGGCTTATTAGCCGTACAGATATGTAGCCTATTTGATGAAACAAAGAAATCTGAATATTTATCATTCAAGTCAAATCTTCATAAAAGCGTAAGAAACAAGAATATGAATCTAAGAAAGTTAGGAGTAAAAGAATTTTTAGAAAATTAAGTGCTTTCTTAACTCATCAAATTATTAATCAATATCAAATCTTTTATCTAAATAATTAATTATTACTTGAACTGAATCCATTAATCCAATATTCCCAGTGTCAATAGTAATCTCAGGATTTTCAGGTATTTCATATGGACTAGAGATACCCGTAAATTCCTTAATCTCTCCTAATCTTGCTTTTTTATAAAGCCCTTTTATATCTCTTTTTTCACAAACTGATAGATTTGCCGCACAATAGATTTCAACAAAATCATTATTTCCAATAATGGATCTTACTTTATCTCTATCTGCTTTAAATGGTGAGACGAAAGCTGTAATAGCGACTATACCTGCATTCATAAATAAATTTGCCACTTCTCCTATTCTCCTAATGTTTTCTTCCCTATCACTATCAGAAAATCCTAAGTCCTTACATAAACCATGCCTAATATTATCTCCATCTAAGACATAAGTTGAAATACCTTTTAAATGTAATGTCTCATTTAAAGCATTAGCTAAAGTACTTTTGCCTGAGCCTGATAAACCAGTAAACCAGAGAACCATACCTTTATGACCATGCATTTTTTCTAACTTTCTTCTATCAATACTTACCTCATGCCATTTAATATTTTTTTTAGAAATTTCAGATTTGTCTGGATTCATTACTTTCTCAGGTTAAAAAAAACTTAATATTCTATGATAGCTTTAAGAGGCTTACAATTCATAGCCATCTTTACGAAGAAAAAAAATAACTTTATCAACCATCATTCCTTGTAGCTGTATACCTTCATCACATAATTTACCACCGGTACTACAATATATTTTTAATTTCTTTAAAAATTCTTTTTTATGGAATATATCATCAAATTTTAGTCCTGTGACTAAAGTAACAGTCTTCCCCCCTTTGCCTTTTTTTTGAGAAAATACTTTTATCTTCTCTGATTGATTTTTAGATTCATCTATATTATTAAACTTATCAAGATTATTTAAATTACTGAATTCAATCCAATCTTTCTTTCGCATTATTTTCAGATTAGCTTATAGTTGTTTAATAGGTATCATATACAAAATTGGTAAGCTCAATCTCTAATAAATATCAAGATAGCAAAGATGAGAACTTGATACGTCCGTCCAAGAACGGAAGGTATGGAAGATATGGAGGGCAATATGTTCCAGAAACATTAATGCCAGCTTTATTCGAATTAGAAAAAGCTGCTAAGGATGCATGGCTAGATCCAAGCTTTATTAACGAGTTAGATCATCTGCTAAAAACATATGTTGGAAGAGAAACTCCTCTTTATGAAGCTAAAAGGCTTACTGCTCATTATGCAAATGCAAATTCAAACAATCGTATATGGCTCAAACGTGAAGATTTAAATCATACCGGTGCCCACAAAATTAATAATGCATTAGGTCAAGCATTACTTGCAATAAGAATGGGTAAAAAGAGAATAATTGCAGAAACCGGAGCGGGTCAACATGGTGTAGCAACTGCAACTGTCTGTGCAAGATTTGGATTAAAATGCATCATATATATGGGTGAAGAGGATATAAAAAGGCAATCATTAAATGTTTTTAGAATGAAATTACTTGGAGCTGAAGTTAAAGTTGTAACTTCAGGCACAGCAACTTTAAAAGATGCTACCAGCGAAGCAATTAGAGATTGGGTTTCAAATGTTGAAGACACTCACTATATCTTAGGGTCTGTGGCAGGCCCGCATCCTTACCCAATGATCGTAAGAGATTTCCACGCTGTTATTGGACTCGAAACAAAGAGCCAATGCTTAGAGGCATTTGGAGCACTTCCAGATATATTACTTGCTTGCGTGGGAGGAGGATCTAATGCGATGGGTCTTTTTCACCCATTCGTTGAAGATAAAGAGGTAAGGTTAATTGGAGTTGAAGCTGCAGGTAATGGAGTCAATACTGATAAACATGCTGCTACCATCACTAAAGGCTCAATAGGTATACTTCATGGATCCATGAGTCTTCTACTTCAAGACGAAGAAGGTCAAGTACAAGAAGCTCATTCAATAAGTGCTGGATTAGATTATCCAGGAGTTGGGCCAGAGCATAGCTATCTAAAAGAAGTTGGAAGAGCAGAGTATGGATCAGTTACAGATCAAGAAGCTCTTGATGCACTTAAACTTGTAAGTGAGCTAGAAGGAATTATTCCAGCGTTAGAAACTGCTCATGCCTTTGCTTGGTTAGATAAGTTATGCCCAACATTGAGTAAAGATACAGAGATAGTTATAAATTGCTCGGGTAGAGGAGATAAAGATGTAAATACTGTCGCATCTAAAATGGAGAATCTTCAATAATTTAATATCTTGGAATACTGGAATCAACATCTCTGCTCCAGCCATCAATTCCATCGCTTAAATTCCAGACTTCATTAACAATGTCATTATCCAGTAACCATTGACCAAAATTATAACTTCTGATACCTCTATGACATAAAACAACAAAGTTCTTTTTCTTATATTTATCTAATTCCGATACTACTAATTCAATAGATACTTGACTCATTGGAATAAATATTTCTGTAAAAGGTAAAGAAGCAATATTCAACTCCATATCCTCTCTAACATCAATGATCACCGGTTTTTCAACTGAAGAGGACAACCACTTTTGTAAGTCATATGCATCTATTGATTTTGGTTCCATTTTTTAGAAACTAACATTTATAAGAACTTATTAACAATTTAATAAATAAAACTTGCAGTAATAAATCTATTGTTAAGAATATAAATATTATGATTAACTTTAAAAGAATATTAACAACTGTACTTTTATGTATATTTATTTTTACATTTTATATATCTGAAGCTAAATCTAATAACTTAAATAATTCTGAAATCAAAACCAATAAAATTTCAAAGTTCATACCAGATAATAATGAATTATTATTTTATTCAAACTATAAAAATAATCAAATAAATAAGTTTATTAAACAAAAGTTTTCCAATAACGAAATTAAAAAAATAAATATAATGAAAAATGGCTTAATATCATTTTTTGGCTTTGATATAAAAGGCAATTTAAATGATTTATTTGATGGTGAATTTGTATTATCAACATTTAAAAAAACAAATAATAAAAGAGAGGTATTAATTATTTTTAAAACAAAAAATGAAATTGATTTAAATAAAATTCTTAATATAGAAGATAGTAATTATAATATTAATCAATTAATCAAGATTTCAAGACCCAAGACTCTTAATTTAATAACCCATATTATTCAAACTAATGATAACTTCATAATTTGCGCTTCTAATAAAGATTTAATTGATGAATCATTGAGATCTATTAATAATAATAAACTATCTAAGAAAAGAGAAGAAAAATTTAAATATTATCAAACTATCTTAAATA
>CACOIV010000002.1 GCA_902627335.1 uncultured Prochlorococcus sp. | reverse complement strand
CGATGAAGTCTTCATTGCAATGAGTAAAGCTTTAAATTTTATAGGTCCTGATGAAATCTCTTCAACAGTTTTATTAACTGCTTTAAATAGATTCTTACAAGAAAAAAATGGTTCCAAAATGGCTTTTCTAGATGGGGCCCCACCAGAAAGACTATGTCAACCAATTGTTGATTACATAACTGAGAGAGGAGGAGAAGTTCATATGAATAGCCCTGTCAGAAAAATTAATATAAATGATGATAGTACCGTTAAAAGCTTTTCTGTCGCGAAACTTGACTCTAAAGATAAAGAAGAGATTACTGCAGATGCTTACGTAAGTGCAATGCCTGTAGATTTATTTAAGTTATTACTACCAAATCAATGGAAGGGAATAGATACATTTTCAAAATTAAAAGGTCTCAATGGAGTTCCTGTAATTAATATTCATTTATGGTTTGATAAAAAACTCACAGATATTGATCATCTTTTATTTAGTAGATCTCCTCTGCTTAGCGTTTATGCAGATATGAGCATAGCTTGTAAAGAATATGAAGATCCAGATAAATCAATGCTAGAACTTGTTTTTGCTCCTGCAAAAGACTGGATCGGGAAAAGTGATGAAGATATAGTTGAAGCAACTATGGGAGAGTTAAAAAAGTTATTCCCATCTCACTTTATTGGAGAAAACACTACCAAACTTAGAAAATATAAAGTAGTTAAAACACCAAAATCTGTTTATAAGGCAGTTCCAGGATGTCAAGAATTAAGACCGAATCAAAGATCACCAATAAAAAACTTTTTCTTAGCCGGTGATTACACAATGCAAAAATATCTTGCCTCAATGGAAGGAGCTGTTTTAAGTGGCAAATTATGTGCTGAAACAATTGATAAAGAATATTCAAAAGAAACAAATGTAACTTCCTGAAAAATATAAAATAGAGTTAAGACTAATTTATTTATTAGAAATTTTTGAAAAAATCATTCAATGATCTTGAAGATGCATATGAAATATGCAGAAAAGAAACTCAAAAGTGGGCAAAAACCTTTTATTTGGGAACATTATTGTTACCTTACCCAAAAAGAAAAGCAATTTGGGCTATTTATGTTTGGTGTAGAAGAACAGATGAATTAATGGACAGTTCAGAATCATTAAATAAATCCAAAGAAGAACTTTCAGATAATCTTAATAAATGGGAAGAAAACACTAGAAATATTTTTAAAGGGAAAATAAATTCTGATCTTGATGCCGTTTTAGCAGATACGATTGAAAATTTCCCACAAACTATAGATCCTTATTTAGATATGATTGAGGGTCAAAGAATGGATTTGACAAAATTTAGATATAAAAATTTTGATGAATTAAAATTATATTGTTATAGAGTCGCTGGGACAGTTGGTTTAATGACTCAAAATGTACTGGGGATTGATTCTTACTATAGTGCTGCATCTTGGATTCAAGTGCCAGACATCTCAGAATCAGCGATAGCATTAGGTATTGCCAATCAATTAACAAATATCCTAAGAGATGTAGGAGAGGATCGGCAAAGAGGCAGAATTTACTTACCTCAAGATGAAATTAAGAAGTTTGGTTATTCAGAGGAGGAGCTGTTAGAAGGAAAAATAAATTCTCAATGGAAAGAACTTATGGCTTTTCAGCTTGCGAGAGCGAGAGATTGGTTCAAGATATCTGAAAAGGGAATTAAGTGGCTCTCAGGGGACGCAAGATGGCCAGTATGGACCTCATTGAGATTATATAGAGGCATACTAAATTCAATCGAAAAAATTGATTATGACGTTTTTAATAATAGAGCATATGTTAATAATACAGCTAAGGCTTTAGAACTACCGATTTCATTTATAATTTCACGTTTTAAATAACTAAGCTGGCGTCTTTTGGTTCGCTAATAAGTCTTTAAGCTTAGAAAGTTCACCAGCCCATCTTGGGTCAGGTGATTGTATATTTGGTGCATCACTATGAACAATCTTTTTAATATTTTTTCTTTTATTATTTTTATTGGAGCCAGAAAAATTTCGTTTATTAGCTGAGGAATCTTTTTTCTCGGATCTTTCAACTCTTAATTTGTTACCCTGAAACTCAAAACCATTTAGCTTCTCAATAATAAGATTAGCATTGTTTTCATTGTTTGCTGTAGCAAAACCAAAGCCTCGACATTCTTTTGTTTCTTTATCAAAGACAGGTTTAAATCTTATACCTTCAACTGAGGATTTTAAAATATTATCGAATTCTTTAATATTGAATCCTTTAGGTAGATTGCCAATGTAAATACGAATGCCCATAAATTTAATAAATAATTTGGATCTAAATCAATAAACCAAAACTGACTATGTGTATTTAATCACATTTTGGCGCATTTTGTTGAATCCATCGTTTAGCTTCATAAATTGCTTCATCAAAATTATTTATTCTTTCAAAGGCATATTCTTTAGAAAGATAGTTCAAAAGATTACCTAATAAAGGCCCATCGTGAAGATTTAGATGTCTTTTTAGAATATTCCCATTAATCAAATGCCTTGGATGAAATAATTTATCACTTGCATCTCTCCATCTTACTAACCAACGATTTTGAACCTCAAAAGGTAAATAAAAAATAAATGCGGGTAATATTTTTTCCAGTTCAGAATGCAATTCAAATCTCTCTAATTCCGTAAATTGATCAATTGTTTTATTGATCAATTTTTTTTTCCACTTTTTTATAACTTTACTGCTTGAAATCTCGAATCTACTAAATTTTAATTTCTTTATAGCACTCTCTTGTAAAACTTCTGTTAGATAATAAATTGGCAAAAAACTTTCAATTTCTTTTATTGTAAAACTTTGAAAATTTAAATTACTGATATATTCATTAGATAAATGTTCATATGTTTGTAGCCAATCAAAAAGCTCTATTTCATTGATAAGTAAAAGGGCTTTTAATGATCTTTTGCTTTTAAAGATTTTTCTTAATTCATAAATAATTCTTTCAGTCGCCACTTCTTTCAATAATTCTTTATTTTCAGTAATAAAATTTATCAAACTATCTTCAAATTCAAAATTATATTCTGAATAAAATCTAAAAAACCTCAAAATTCTAAGAGGATCTTCTATTAAATTATTTGTATTGGGACAATTTAATTTCAAAAGATTTAAATCAATCAAGCCATTTTGTGGATCAATGATTTTTCTTTGATTAATGTGAAAACCTATTGAATTTATTGTGAAGTCTCTACTTTCTAAATCTTCAATAATTGTTTCACCAACTCTACAAGAAATATCAATTATAAACTCCTTAAAAATAATTCTACCAACATTCCTTATTTCATCTAGAACTACAAATTTACAATTGAATTTTTTTGAGATTTTTTTACAAATCTCTAAAGCATTTTCTGGGACAACTATATCAATATCTATTATTTGATTACTATTCTCCAGAAGAAGATCTCTTATATAGCCTCCCACTAATATTGATTCTAATGGCAGCTCTTTTAGTAGAAATTCCCAATTATATTTTTTAATACTTTGAATAATTTGATTTTCTATATTTTCGTAATTCATAGTCAAGTCGTTTTCCATATCATCTAAAAAATTATTTAACTTTTACTTTAATCTTTCATAATTTTAAGGAAATTATTTCTTTCCATTTAAGATTATCTGAATATTGGGATACTTGTTTAATTATTAGTTAGATTTAATAGTGTAATCATGGAATTATATTATTTATAATTCAAAAATTATATATAGAAATACCTATTAAGATAGATGTTTCAAAGACAAAAAAACAGCATTTCAAAAAGTATATTAGCCTTACATTGTACAGATAAGTCCTTTGGATTTGGCTTAAGAGAATTAAACAAAAATAACTTTCAGAATAAATTTTTCATTAAAGATTTTGATAAAGACTTATCAAATAATTTAATTGAAGATTTATCGTTATTTATTAATAAGAATTCTTCATTTAAATTAATAGAGAGAATCGTAATTACATTAGGTCCATCTAATTTCAATGCATCAAGACTTATTGTTACCTGTTCAAAATCTCTGTCTCAACAATTAAGATGTTCTTTGGATAGTTATAGTAGTTTTCAAATAATTGCAAAAAGATTAATCACGAATAACAATTATTCAAATTTAAAAAATAATAAAAGTTTTTGGATAATCAATAAATTAAAAAAAAGAGGTTATATAGCTGGAAAATATAATATTGAATTAAAAAACATTCAAAATCAAAAATTAATAGTAAATGAAGTAGTGAGGCCTAAACTTTACAAGAATCTAGAAAAAAACAGTATTCATTTTGAAGTAAGTTTTAGTATTAAAGAAGAATTAGAAGAATTACTAAATTTATCTTACATAAACCATCAAAACTCAATTTCAAACTCATGGGAGGATGTTCTCCCTATCTATCCTATCTCTCCAGTAAATTAAGATTAAATTTATCCAATTAGAAAATTAATTTTATTTTTCAGTTGATTAGTAATTCCCTCAATATCTTTTTTTGAACTACTAATTGGATAATTAATAGGCTCACCAACTTTAATAATTATTTTATTGAAAATAGGAATACAGTATTTAAATTTTATTAATCTATGAGAATTAATAATTGCCACAGGTAATAATAATTTTTTGGTTTTAAATGCAATTAAAGCAGCACCTTTTTTTGGGTTATTAACAATTCCATTGCTCTGACGAGTTCCATCAATAAATATTCCAATAGCTTCATTATTAGTTAATTTATTCGATGCAATCTTTATTGAGTTTCTATCAGCAATACCTCGCTTTACAGGATAAGCGCCACAAGCTTTAATTACTTGAGATAGGAATGGAATACGAAAAAGTTCCTCTTTTGCCATAAATGAAACCTTAACTCCTAGAGCATGTCCAAGAAAAGGTGGATCTAATAATGAACCATGATTAGAAACTACAATAAAAGATTTATTAGAAGGAATATTATGAGCCCCAATTAAACATCCTCTAAATAAAAATTTAAATACTGGAAAGACTATACAAATACTTACAAATTTATAAACTATTTTTTCAAATATAAGATTATTCATGAGATTCATAAAGAAGATTATTTGCAGAAGAAACTTGACTAATTTTTATATTTTTTAGATGTCTCTTAGCTAAACCTCCCAGCACAGCCGAGGGGCCTATTTCAACAATATGTAGATTATCTAAAGTATTCATAAGATCCATTGTCTCTCTCCATCTCACACCATTACACATTTGCTTTTTTAAATTTTGCTTTAATTGAATTGAGTCTTTTAAAAAAGATGGATCAGAGTTACTTATAACAGGAACTAAAGGTTCATTAAAATTAACAGAATCTAAATATTCTGAAAACCTCTCTGAGGGCTCATTCATATAACAAGAATGAAATGCTCCAGATACATTTAAAAATATAAATCTTTTACACTTTAATTCTTTAGAAATTTCATCTAGCGTATCTTTTGTACCAGATAGAACAACTTGAGATGCACTATTATCGTTTGCAATAAAAATATCTTCCTTTTTCTTTACAAGATTTTCTAGGATATCTCTATCGAAACCAATTAATGCTGCCATACTTCCAGCAGGCGCTTTAGACATCAATTCTGCCCTTATCTTTATAAGAGAAACACAACTTTCAAAAGTCATAACTTTTGCAGCATATAAAGCCGTGATTTCACCAAGACTATGTCCTGCTACAAAGTCAGGATTATATCCCCTTATCTTTAATGCATCTAATAAGATTGACTCAACTAAAAAAAGACATATTTGAGTATTTTTTGTATTATTTAAATCATTATCATTACTTTTTCCTGACTCTTCTTCACAGATTTTGAAAAGATCCCTACCAAATATATCAGAGGCAAAATCAAACCTTGTTTTAGCTCCTTCAATAGTGATGACTTCTTTTCCCATTCCAAGTTTTTGTGAACCCTGACCAGGAAATACCCAAGCAATTTGCATGTTTTTGAAATAATAAAATTTAACCCCATCTAAATAGGGCAGAACTCCAACTTAAACCAGCACCAAAACCACTAGTAACGAGAAGATCATTATTTTTAATTTTCTTATTTCTAACTGATTCATCAATAAGTAAAGGAATTGTAGCTGCTGATGTATTACCATAATTTTTTAAATTACTTAGAATCCTTGATTTATCAATTTTTAATCTTTCACCAACAGCGTCTAAAATCCTTTGGTTTGCCTGATGTAAAATCAGCCAATCAATTTCTGAAGAACTAATATCCGCAATTTGAATTAACTTTTTAATAATTAAAGGAACTTCTCGCACAGCAAATTTATAAACCTCCTGGCCATTCATAGATATTTTCGAAAAATTCCCTTGCCTAAAATTTACATTATCTACAATACTCCCTTCTTTATTTTCATTTAAAAGATTTAAAAAATTTCCTCTTTCCCCATCTGTTTTCATTTGAAATCCATAAAAATTATTACAATCTTGGTTTGCTTCAATTGCAATAGCCCCAGCTCCATCACCAAATAGGATACAGCTCCCTCTATCTTTCCAATTAACATAACTAGAGAGTTGATCTGAGCCTATAACAATTACTCTTTTAAAAGAACCAGATTGGATATATTGAGAGGCTGTTATTAAAGCAAATATGAAACCACTGCATGCGGCTGTTATATCAAAAGCAACAGCATTTTTTGCTTTTAATTTTGATTGTATGACTGGGGCCGACCCAAATAAATCATCTGGTGTTGAAGTTGCCAAGATAATTAAATCAATAGATTCAACTGGCCAGTCAGCCATTTCTAAAGCTTTTAATGAAGCTTGATAACCCATGTGAGAGACGTTTTCATCAAAAGAAGCTATCCTTCTATTAGAAATTCCAGTTCTAGTTCTAATCCAATCATCGCTTGTATTAACAATTCTACTAATATCTTCATTACTTAAGTTTTGATTGGGCACAAAACTCCCGCAGCCTTTAAAAGTTATTCCAATTTGATTCAGATTAGTTCCTTTCAAAAAAGTTTTTTATTCATTATATAAGTCAAACATAAATCAAGTAAAATATGTTTATCTATTCAATACTGGAAGTTTTTGTAATTGATTTAAATGTTCCATAACGTCATGATTTACCGCAGAATGTGCCAACCTTAAAGCACTTACAACCGATAAAGATTTACTACTACCATGCCCTATCACACATATACCATTTACACCAAGTAACAATGCACCTCCATGTTCAGCATGATCTAATCTTTTTTTTATCCTAATTAAATTACTTTTTAAGAAAGCAGAACCCACTTTACCTCTTCTACCTCTTGGTAATTCAGCCCTCAGTATATCTAATAAGACCCCACCAACAGATTCAAGAAACTTCAGAAGAATATTACCTGTAAATCCATCACAAACAACAACATCAAAATCACCTGTGAGGACATCTCTGCCTTCACAGTTACCTAAAAAATTCAAATTATTTTCATTAGATAATAATTGAAAAGTTTTTAATGATAACTCATTACCCTTACAATCCTCTTCCCCTATATTTAATAACCCAATTTTTGGCCTCTTTACTTGTAAAACATCTTTTGCATAAATATTGCCTAATAATGCAAATTGATGCAAGTACGCAGGTTTACAGTCAGTGTTTGCTCCTACATCAAGCACAAGTACTGGTCTACTTTGATCTCTTGTAGGAAATAATGCACCTATTGCAGGCCTTTCAATTCCTTTTAATCTACCTATCCTGAAAATAGCTGATGCCATCAAGGCGCCTGAATTACCAGCTGAGTAAACTGCCTTTGCTTGATTATTTTTAACTAAGTCCATTGCGATATTAATACTTGCATCCTTCTTTTTTCGGACAGCAGTTGCTTCTTCGTTCATTCCAATAGGCGGACCACTAGCTACTAATTCGAGACGATTATTTTCAATCTCTTTATCCATAATTTCTCTCAAACCTATTTCTTCAGAAATCTGTTTAATCTTTTTTATTTGACCAACAAATTTTATATTTATTGGAAATCTTGAAATTGCATCAAGACAACCTTCAAGGATTGGGCCAGGAGCATGATCACCACCCATAGCATCAACTGCTATCCAAACACGTTCCTTACTCGAACTATGATCATCCGTTATTTGATTTTCATTATTTTGAAGTCTTTTAAGTGGATCAAAAACTAACGGCTGGAGGGTATTTTTAGCTAAAGATCCTGCACTTGATACAACACTCGAAGCTGTACTTACAACTGATCCTGCTCCTGAAACAACATTTCCTGCAACATTACTTGCCGTATTTACAACTGATCCTGCTCCTGAAACAACATTTCCTGCAACATTACTTGCCGTATTTACAACTGATCCTGCTCCTGAAACAACATTTCCTGCAACATTACTTGCCGTAGCAGCAGAACTAGTTGCAGTATCAACTATAGAAGTTACAGCTGAATTCCTTTTATACCAAATTACTAATCTTCTTATAGCACGTGACTTATTATTTTTTTTATTAAGATCTTTGCTCATTTAACAACCCTCAAAAGGGGCTATATCAACAATCCTCTGAAATAAATAGCCAGTACCCCTGGCAGTAAGAATTAATTCAGGATTTGCAGGATCAGCTTCTAATTTTGATCTAAGTCTAGAAATATGTACATCAACAACACGAGTATCAACATGTCTTTCAGGGGTATACCCCCAGACTTCTTTGAGAATTTCTCCCCGACTAAAAGGCTCTCCGGATCTGCTGACTAACAATTCTAAGAGACTAAATTCCATTCCTGTTAATCGTATCCTTTCATCACTTTTAAATACCTGTCTTCTGTTTGTATCAATCTTAATATCAGTTACTTGAATGAGGCCTGAATTAGGCATTCCTGCAATTTGTTCCTTATCAATTCTTCTAAGTACACATCTTATTCTAGCCTCTAATTCTTTAGGACTAAAAGGCTTTACAACATAATCATCTGCTCCTAATTCTAATCCAGTAATTCTATCTGCAACATCTCCTAATGCAGTCAACATAACAATTGGTACATCAGAATCTTTTCTTAATTCTTGACAGACTCCATATCCATCTAATTTCGGCATCATTACATCTAAGACAACCAAATCAGGATCATAGTCTTTAAATAATTTTAAAGCCTCCTTTCCATCAGATGCAGTCACAACTTTATATCCAATCATAGAGAGCCTAGTCTCTAAGATTCTCCTGATACTTGCCTCATCATCAGCAACGAGAATTGTTTCTTTTGTTTGACTTGATCCAGCCATTTGTTGTTATTAGCTAATCAGTATGTGAATTTAACCTTAACCTAATCTAACTTGTAGAGGGTCAATATCCCAAACTTGTTTAAAAGTTTTTTCTAGAAACGATAAAATGCCAAATAAATTTTCCAAGTATATTTGCCAAAATTGTGGTTCAGAGACTTCGCAATACTTTGGAAGATGTATGAATTGTAAGGAATGGAATTCAATTATTGAAGAGAAAAAAGGACTCTTATCAAAAAACTTTTTTGATAATGAAAATTCAAGATCTAAAGAATTTAAAGAGATTCAAATTGAAGAGTTAACAAGAATAAAAAGTGGCTTTAAAGAATTCGATAGAGTTTTAGGAGGGGGATTTGTAAATGGTTCAATAGTCTTACTTGGAGGAGAACCAGGAATTGGTAAAAGCACATTAATACTTCAATCAGCCGCAAAAATTTCATTATTGGAAGAAGTGCTTTATGTAACTGCTGAAGAATCATTAGAGCAAATAAAAATTAGATGGGAAAGATTAGATCAAAAAAGTTCTAATTTAAAAATTTTCGCAGAAAATAATCTATTAAGCATAATCAACGAGATCAAACAACTTAAACCTAAAATTGCAATTATTGATAGCATTCAAGCTATTAATAATGCTGATATGGAAAGCTCCTCTGGCTCAGTATCGCAAGTAAGGTCATGCTCTTCAGAGTTGCAAAATTTTGCAAAGAAACACAATATTGCTCTTCTTATAATTGGCCATGTCACCAAAGACGGATCGCTTGCTGGTCCAAAAACTCTTGAGCATCTTGTTGATGTTGTATTGAATTTCGAAGGTGATCATATTGCCTCCCGAAGATTACTAAGAGGTATCAAAAATAGATTTGGAGCGACATTAGAACTTGGGGTATTTGAGATGCAAGAAAATGGTCTAAATGAAGTTGTAAATCCTAACTCAAGCTTCACTAATAATGAAAATATTTCAGGAGTGGCAACTACAATCACACTAGAAGGAACAAGATCATTTGCTGTAGATATACAAGCATTAGTTAATAAAAGTTTTTACCAAAACCCTAAGAGGACTACTACAGGAATAAGCCTAAATAGAGTCCATCAAATTTTAGCTGTTATAGAAAAACATATTAAAATTCAATTATCTTCATTTGACTGTTATCTTGCAACAGCAGGAGGATTTGAGCTCAATGATCCTTCATCCGATCTAGCAATAGCTATTTCTATAGTGTCTAGCCTAAAGAATCAAATTCCTTTAAGGAATTGTGCATTTATTGGAGAATTAGGCTTAAATGGTCAAGTTCGAGAGACTAATTCGATTAAATCAAAAATAGATGAAAGTATCAGACTAGGATTTGAGCAAATAATAATACCTCATACGAAAGACAATGGATTTACAAATGTCCAAAATATTAAAGTAATTACAGTTAAAAATATTCAAGAAGCTATTACCCTTTCCTTGAAACTTATATAGTTAAAGGTATACATCAATATTACTTCTTCCAGTTGTCTTCAACCAATTCTCAATATCTAAATAGCCACCTGGATATAACCGCACTGCTTTAGCCCAAACCTCTGCTGCTTTATCGAACCAAATATCTCTTTGATCAAAATCACCATCCTGTTCAGCATATCGACCTCTTTTTTCATATATCAGACCAATATTTTTAAGACAGGAGGGTTGTTTAGGATTTTCAATTAATGCTTTGTGATAAGTCTCAATGGCAAGCTCTTCATCTCCATTACTCATATAAATAATTGCCATATTTTTTAAAGTTTCTCCCCTATCAATTGGACTTTCTTCAAGTAAAAGACTTTCCTGATAATATTCCAGTGCTTCAGAATAATCACCATTATTTTGAGCAGCTAAACCGTCTCTATAATAGATGTATGCCTTTTTTTCCTTTTCAGCTATGGGCAGCACCTTAACTATTGATTCTGCAATAACAGTAAAAGCTTTGTCTATAAAGTTGTCTCTGTTTTGATTACTAGGCACGGAAAAGAATAAATCGTTAAATTAGATTTTATTAATAATATACTATTACAAATTTTTATTATTATTAAGTAATAAATACTTATTCTTTGAAATTTAAAAGTTTTTCAATTGTAATCATGAAAAATATTAAACTAAATATAAGCGGAATGAAATGCGGAGGATGTGTTCAAACTGTTGAGAAAATTTTAAATAATTACAAAGAAACGCAGAATGTAAACGTAAATCTACTTACAGAAAGTGCATATTTTGATATTAAAAATAATAATTATGACATATCTGAAATTCTCCAAAATCTTAATGAGAATGGTTTTCCTTCTAAAATTTCTAATGATGATTTTTTAGAAAAAATAAATAAGGCTGACCTAAATAAAAAATATAAATGGTTAAATCAATGGAAAAAACTGAATTTTGCATTTATATTACTTTTATTTTCGGTATTAGGGCATCTTGCCGAAGGAGGTTATATTAATTCACCCTTCTTAGGAAATATATCTTTTCATGCAATTATCGCTACAACAGCATTAGCATTTCCTGGAAGACCAATAATAATTAAAGGTTTCCAATCATTCATAAAAAACAGGCCAAACATGGATACACTTGTAGCACTTGGCGTAACAAGCGCATATTCAACAAGCCTATTATCTGTGATTTTCCCTAAAACAGGTTTTCCCTGTTTTTTTAATGAGCCTGTAATGTTATTAGGCTTTATTTTGCTGGGAAGATTTTTAGAAGACCGGGCAAAATTTCAAACTGGATCTTCAATCAGTGAATTACTTGATTTGCAACCAGAGACTACTTATTTATTTGATAAAGATAATAATTTAAAATCAGTAAGAGTTAACACTTTGCAGCCTGGAGATGAGATACAAGTTTTAGCAGGTGACAGAATACCCGCAGATTGTTTAGTGATAGAAGGAGAGTCATTTATAGATGTATCTCATATAACAGGGGAATCAGAACCAGTTGAAGTTAAACAAAATGATAATTTATTGAACGGAACACTTAATTTAAACTCTACTCTAAAGCTTAAAGTGATAAAAGTTGGTTCAGAGACATCACTAGCAAAACTTGTAAATCTTATTGAATCCGTGCAATCTCAAAAACCGCCAATACAAAGGTTAGCAGATATAATTGCTGGGAAATTTACTTACTTTGTTCTATCCCTATCTATTTTTATATTTATATTCTGGTGGAAAATTGCACCAAACTTATGGCCTAACCTTCTTGAAGAAAATCAAGAATTAATTGGATTACACTCAAATCATACTTTACATAATTCCCTAGGAAGTTCCGCAGATAGTCCTCTAAGCCTTGCGATCCAACTCTCAATTGCTGTCTTAGTAATAGCATGCCCTTGTGCACTAGGCTTGGCCACTCCTACTGTAATAACAGTTGCCTCTGGTAAAGCGGCAAAAAAAGGAATTTTATTCAAAGGAGGCGATAAAATTGAAATAGCATCCAACATAGATACGATTGTTTTTGATAAAACTGGAACACTTACCCAAGGGACACCCTATGTTGTCGATTATATTTCTTCCCTTGACAAAAACTATGTTCTTAAGGTTGCTGCAAGTTTAGAGAATCAAAGTCGACATCCAATTGCAAATGCTTTAATACGAGAATCAAAAAAAGAAGAAATAGATTTATTTAAAGTTAATAGCATTAAAACAGAATCAGGAAAAGGTATAACAGGAACCTTAATAGATATTGAAGGTGAAGTAAAAGTTGGCAATCTTAAGTGGTTGCAAAATAATGGAGTGAACATAACCGATGCTACCCAAAAAATTGTGGATTCAGACGAAATTAAAAAATATACAATTATTGGGGTAAGTATCGGAAAAGATTTATTAGGTTGTATATTAATTGGAGATTTACTAAGAGGAGACGTAAAATCAACTTTTGAAAAACTAAGAAAAGATAGATTTAATATTTACATATTCAGTGGCGACAGACAAAATACTGTCCTTGAACTTGGCAAGACTTTGAAATGCAATAAAGAACAATTAAAGTGGGAACTCTTACCAGAGAATAAACTTGAAAGTCTTGAACAATTAAAAAATAATTATCAAGTTGCAATGGTTGGTGATGGAATTAATGATGCGCCTGCTTTGGCAGCATCAACTTTAGGGGTGGCTGTTGGATCTGGAACTCAAATTGCTAAAGCGAATGCAGATCTTGTCCTAATGGGAAATAACTTAAGTGGAATTTCTTATGCATTAAGACTCGCAAAAGAGACTATAAAAAAAATCAAACAAAATCTAATTTGGGCTTTTGGATACAATTTAATTGCCATTCCTCTTGCGGCTGGAGTACTTTTCCCTAAATTTGGAATCCTTCTCTCACCATCCATAGCAGCACTATTAATGGCTATAAGCTCAATTACAGTAGTTCTAAATGCACTATCTATAGAATTAGACTAATGAAAGGAAAATTTATAGTATTTGAAGGTATTGATGGATGCGGTAAAACTACGCAAATTAATGAGATATGCAATTGGCTTCCCAATAGTAACCTTATATCTAATAATTCTTTAATTATAAAAACAAGAGAACCAGGGGGCAGTTTGATTGGCGCAAAATTAAGAGAACTTATCTTATCTAATAATAAAGATAATGTACCCACAAATCTTACTGAATTACTTTTATATGCTGCTGATCGAACAGAACACGTAACAAAAATTATCTCGCCTGCATTAAATAAAGGAGATTGGGTATTAAGTGATAGATTTTCTGGCTCAACCCTTGCATATCAAGGATTTGGGAGAAATCTTGATAAAGAAATTATCAAAAAATTAGAGGTTATTGCATGTCAAGGACAAAAGCCTGATATTACTTTCCTCTTAGATATTTCTATTGAAGAAAGTATTGCACGAAGAAAAAATCAAATCCCAGATAGAATTGAATCTGAAGGTGTAAATTTTTTAAGAAAAGTAAATACTGGCTTTAAGAAAATTGCTAAGGAAAAGAATTGGATTGTAATCTCTGCATCGAATAATAAAGAGCATATAACCACTACAATCAAAAATATCTTAATTGAAAAATTCGGCTAAATTAATATTAGAAATTTTATGAATCTCAATTCTTCAAATAATAATCTAGAAAACAACATATTAAAACAAGTAATTTTAAAAAAAAATATCTCCAATGCATACATATTTTATGGCCCAGAAGAAGTAGGCAAAAAAGATGAAGCTATTAAGTTTATTTCTAAAATTATTAATGAAAACAATTTAGATACAAAAATAATACAAAGAATTAGAGAAAATAATCATCCAGATTATTTATTCATTGAACCTACATATTTATTAAAAGCAAATTTGATAAATCAATCTGAAATTGATAACGATATAAAATACAAATATAACCCTTTAATAAGGGTAAATCAAATACGCTCAATTAATACTTTTTTAAGCAGAGTATCAATTGAAGCTGATAAAAAATTTATTATCATCAACGATGCTCATCTTTTAAATGAAGCGTCATCTAATTGTTTATTAAAAACATTAGAGGAACCTTCAAATGGACTTTTTATTTTGATAACTTCTAAATTAAATTTAATCATAGATACCATAATTTCACGTTGTCAAAAAATAAGATTCTCATCTTATTCATATAAAGATTTAAAGGCAAAATTAATTCAATCAGAATATTTTGATGAATTAAACAATAAAAAATACTTAGATCTAGAAAATATAATTTTCATTTCAAATGGATCTCCAGGAAAACTTTATAAAAACATAATTAAATTAAAGTGTATACCTGAAAGTATAGTTTTAGGTTTAAAAAACCCTATATATGAGTTTGAAAAAGTATTTAATATCGCAAAAAAAATTGATGAAGAAATAGATTTAGAAAAACAAGAATATCTTATAGACTATGTCCAATATTGCTGGTGGAAGACAACATTAAACATGGAAATAGCTTTATCACTAGAAAAAATAAAAAACAATCTCAAAAATAAATTAAATCCACGTTTATCATGGGAGGTCGGATTATTAGAAGTTGCAATAAATAAATCTTCTAGTTAACGAATTAAGTATTAATTAAATTTGATTCTCTTGAGTCGATGAATTCTTTTTTTTCTATTTCAACTTCTTCACCTTTCGGAAGTTCAAGGCAATAACCGGCACCATATACAGTTTTAATAAATTTTGGCTTACGGGGATCAGGCTCTAACTTTGTTCTCAAATGTCTTACATGAACCCTTATTGTTTCAATATCATCATCAGGCTCATAACCCCAAACTTCCTTAAGTATCAATGCTGGAGAAACTGTCTGTCCATGTCTTTGCAGCAAACAATGTATTAGTTCAAATTCTAAATGTGTTAGTCGAACAGGAGAATCAAACCAAATAACTTCGAATCTCTCTGGTACAAGTGTAAGAGGTCCGTAATTTAGGATTTCTTGCTGATTACTAGAATTTAAAGCCGCTCTATTAGTCCTCCTTAACAAAGCTTTTATCCTTACATGCAATTCCTCTAAGTCGAAAGGCTTAGTAATATAGTCGTCTGCACCTGAATTAAAACCAGTAACTTTATCCTTAAGACCACCTAAAGCGGTAATCATTAATATTGGGATACCGGATGTTCTTTCATCTCTTCTCAATCTTTGGCATAAAGTCAATCCATCTACGTTGGGAAGCATCAAATCGAGCAAAATAATATCAGGAGAGTACTGTAAGGCAAGTGCTTGGCCCTTTATACCATCATCTGCTTTTAAGACATCAAAACCTGCATGTTCTAGATGTCCCGAAACTAAATCGCGCATATCACGATCGTCTTCAATTAAAAGAATTGTAGTTTTCATATTTATCGACTTTTGTATTTATTAAATTTGGTATATTCTCTCAATAATTTTTATTTATTGCAGATTTTTGTTAACAAGTAAATTAATCGCAAAATATATAAAAATTCAGTCAAGAAAAGGGTTCTAGGCAAGAAAAAGGATAAGAAAAATTTCATATTTTTATAATTTCTTTTGTTTTTTTTAATCTTTCCTTAATATTCCTAGATAAATTAATTAAATTATGTTCATATATAATTTAATTTCCTAATAATATTTACCAGCTTTTGCATAAGAAATCTTTATCAATTATTGAATTATCTTAGAAAAAATGGTTTATCTTAGAAATAATATAAATCAATATGAAAAAGAACAAATTTTATTATTCAGATTTTTCAAAAAAAGAACTTGAAAGTCTTAAAGAATATTACATAACTGAAAAAGTAAAAAGTATGAATGAGTCTGAATTAAGACAATTTGCTAATGAAATTTTCAGTCATCAAGTCAAAAACACCATAGGAGATGAAGAAGAAAAGGAAGCTTGGGAAGAAATAGAAAATTTCTTTAGCGATAATTTTGAATTTATTTTAGAAGGAATCAAAAAAAAATTTGAAGCAACCCAAAAAGATTATACAGTTGAATCAAAAACAGGTACATCTCATGTAAGTGAGCTAGATACAAATGAGATTAAAAATGAAAAAATAGATATGTGGATAGATTAGTTTTAATAATCTATTAAAGTTCTACGCAATTACAAAAATCAATTTTTATTATCAAAAGAAATTTCAGTTATATACTATCAACGCTTTAATTTTTCTATTTTTTAAACGAAACATACACCATTATGAAGATTTTTAGTAGCTTTAGATATTTATCTTCTAATTTAAAATTTTGCAAAAAAAAACTCATCTTATCAGATGAGTTTTTAAAAATTATAAATTCAAGTGTTTCCATGTTTCCACTGAATTTACAACTTACTCCTACACACTCATTTAATATAGCCGCGATAATTAAAAGGTGTTTATGGAATGTTTATCTAATTCAACTGTCACATGTGACAATTAACAGGGGATATTTTAAAATTTATTAATCAAATAAATAGTTAATCAATAAGACTATTAATGTAAACAATAATCTTTTTCAAGAAAAAGATAATTTATATTATCTTTAAATTGTATTAATATTTTAAATTTTACTATCCAAAGATACATATAAATAAATTTTTGATACCACTAAGTATTTTGACTCTATAAATTAAATGAATCAATTGGCATTCTAGTAATCTATCTAACCGTTATGAAAATGATTTATAAAAAAGCATTTCAAAATTCAAATAAAAAATTATTTAATGATATTGATATGAGCCTTCTTTTTGGAATTAAATGTTCTTCAGGAAATCAAACGCAGCAAAATTATTTTGAAAAACTTAAAGTTCAAACTGAATCTGCTTTTATTAATAAAAAATTTCAAATAAGTTAAATTTCTAGCAGCTTAAATCGAAATCTTTCAACAAAATTTCTTTGATTAAATTCAGATCAGAAGAGAAAACTCCTTGGATATCCGATTCCCCTGCCTCTAAACAGTATTCAATTACCTTTAAAGTTGCTAAATCAATCTGTTCTTTTGTTGCACCAATATCTTCAATCCCTCCTTTACCAAAATGTGAATAAACATATTCTTTAAATTCTTTCATATTCCAATCAAGCTCAACTTTTGAGTGTTTTTCTAAATGCATTTCACAGACTTCATTCTACTAAAACATAGTTTATAAAAAAATTATTCATGAGCTATCGCATGCAAAGTTACAAATTTATGTATTTTAGTAGCTTTAAAACTCATTTAAGAACTTAAGTATTTTTAGAAAGAAATTATTCAATCCCTCCAATAAACAAAAATTTTTTGAAAAAAATTTAGAGCTTGATTCTTCTCCACCAATCCATCACCCTAGATTTAGAACCATACCAAAATTCTCCAAATATACCTCCATGAAATGTATCTGGAAGAATTACTTTATTAGAACCTTCCAATAAAGATGAGGATAAGGGAACCAATCCATCACCCTCACTATTAAAATCACCAGAAATTGATTCATATGAACGACGCGCTGAAAATCTTGTTAAAAAGTAAGCTTCCTTTGATCGAATATCTACTACCCCTCCTACAGAAATATAATTAACTTCGTTAAAAAAACTTCCAGGATATTCCATATCAACAAATTTTCTTAACTTTGTAGCTCTTAATGCTTGATTAGGGCTACCTAGCGTAATTAAGTTTTCAGTAATTGATTTTCCATTGTATTTCTTACCTCCAAACAGTTGATCTGAGAGATAAAGTCTAAGCATAATTCCACCAGAGCTATGGCCAATAAAATCAATTTTTTCAGTTTTCGTATCACACAAAACTTTAGAAACAGTTTCCTGAACTTTATCTAGAATATTAATCCAACCTTTAACACTACTAGAATTTAACCAATCAATTCTAGTTATATTTACTATATATACCTTTCTATTACAATTATTTTCTAAAAAATTTTGTATATTTAAATATGCCTCTGAAGTAACAAGAAAACCACCCAAGATAACGACAGGATTTTTGATTAGACTATACAAAGCTATTTCAAATATATATATAAAGATGAGAAATATCTATCTAATATCGAAACTTTAAAATTAATTTACTGAATTTTAAGGCATTTAAGATCAAAAAATTAATCTTATGCTCCATTAACCGTTCTTTTAATCGTTCTAATAACTGTTCTGTTAATTCGCTATAAATTTAATTTATTTTATGGGACATAATAATTTATGAGATTTATTATCAGAAGATATATTTTCTAACTACGTATTACCGCCCCATTGAATACTTTAAAAATTATTTCTAAAAATTATCATAAAAACTACTTATATTTAGCAAAAAACTAAAAAAGACTTCCTTGAATTACACTCTTATCAAGATTAATTTCTTTATATATTGTTTTGGCATATTGCTCTGAGTAAGCACAGTTTTTACAAGAAAAATTTGATTTAGGTATTTCTGTACTATTCATTACATTGATCATTTCTTCTAACTTATTTTCGATCCAATTAATATTCCAAAAATATGGAACTAAATACTCATCAAAATTCAAAGTTTTATCGAAAACCTCATCATCTCTTTTAGCATTACACACCAGAAAATATGAAGTTGTGTCCAATTTAAATCCCATGCCTAAAAGAAGATATGCATAAAAATCCATCTGTATTTTATATCCTTCATGATATGGATCTTGTAGATAATTAATTTTATCTAAACGACCCATTTTGGCTTGAGATTTATAATCCACAATTATTAATTTCTTAGAGATTTTATTTTGCCAGATATCATCAATTCCTCCAGTTAAAATAATATTCGTTTTTTTATATCGGAGTGTTAAACCTTTGTGCAAGGAATCTCTCCAATTATCAAGTTCATCATGATAAAAAGGAACTAAATTATCTAAATTATTTGATATGAATAAACGATGTGGAATTTGCCTTTCTCTACAATAATCAAATTCTTTTTTTAAGAGCAAATCTGTAGTTTCGTTTAAAGACCAGCCTGGCATACCAGGTGATTCTAAACCTTTTATTCGATCAAGATAGAAACACCTTTTACAGCATAAAAAATTAAAAAATTTCCCTCTACTAATTTTAAAATCACCTTTTTGATTAGGAGAGTAAATGGATGATGATTTTGTTCTTAAACCATGAGCGATAACCAATTCTTTTTTACTATTTCTTTTTAGATCAATCATGAATACAACAAGCTAAAAGAGGTTTATTTTGATTAATTTAATACCAATCCTCCATCCACTATTAAGTTTTGGCCAGTTACTGCTCTAGCCCAAGGAGATGCAAAAAATAAAACTGCATCTGCAAAATCTTTCGTGGTAGTAATTTTTCTTAGAGGAGTGATACCTGCAATATAATCAAAAACACTTTCAGGAGTAGCTTTACTCGCATCTGTAATTTTTAATAATCCCCCAGACACCATATTTACCGTGATATTATCAGGTCCCAAATCTATGGCAGCAGTTCTTGTTAAAGACAAAAGTCCACCTTTTGAGGCAGTATAGTCATGATAAGGAACAACTGGATTCTGAAATAAATTTGTTCCAATTGTTATCACTCTTCCAAACTGATTTTCTCTCATGCTAGGAGTAAAAACTTGTATTAAATTTAATAAACCTTTCTGAGAAGTTTCTATTTGCCCTTGAAAATCAACCCACGAAATTTCGTCGATTTTCTTTCTTTTTTCGCCATTAAAACTATAGTCATTTATCGCATTATGAATAATTGTAGTAATGCTAATTTGATTATCATTTAGTTCTCTTTGCATATTCAAAACTTCATCTTTATTCCTAATATCTCCTTTTAATAAAAAAGCGTTTTTACCAAATTCATCAGCTAATTCTTCTGCATTTTTTCTTGATTTTCTGTAATTTATTATTACCCTTGCACCTTCCCTATAAAAGGATTTAGCGATTTCAGACCCAAGACCTCTCCCAGATCCTGAAATAAAGACGGTTTGATTTTGTATTGGCAAATGCATTTTTACAATTAAATGTCTTAAATTAACTTAATTATATTTATTATAAACTTCTTAAATAAATTAATTCTTAAATGATTCATAAGCATAATCTGAATAACTAAAAAGATAATTTATATTATTAAAATTGATAAAAATTAAAATTAATGACTTTGATAAATTTAAATCATTTAAAAAATCTTTCTTAATAAATCAATAATTAAGTTAAAAACTTATAGATTACCGCTAAGAATAGAAATTCATTTGAAATAAAAAATTTTTAAAAATGGAAAGTTAAATACACAAAAAATATTATTAGAGGAATAGTATAAAAAAGTAACTATTGGTGAAGCTATAAGGGATTAAAAAGAGTTTATAAACATCAACTTTTACAGAAAATAATTAATATAGGCTTTATAATGGAAATATAAAAAATTTAAAGTACTATTATTTTTTACAGATAATAAATAAAATTTTATATTTAATTAATTACGAAAATATTAGGTGAAAACAAAACTTATGATTGTTAATAATAAAAACTCAAATAGAAAGTTATCAATAATTGGAAATGGATGGTACACAGGCAAAATTTCGCTTGAATATATTGGAAGACATGCATGTAATAGTGCAATTTTGGATGAGGAAGATTTTGAATTAGAGGAAGGAAAATTAGTGTTAGAAAATAAATACTTAAGCTTTTCTAATACAATGAGCATTATATTAGAAAATCTTAATACACAAGAAAGAGAGCTATTTGAGTTTAAGCAATTAAAAAAATTAGGAATTTATCGTGGTGATTTAAATCCTGAAGACCTAGTACTTACTAATTCATTTGAAAAAATTCCTAGGAAATGCATTAATCATTGGGAATATGATGATGATGAATATTATTTAGAGTATCAAGAAGACTGGAAAGGAATTTATGGAGAATTAACATTCTTGAAAGGAGAATTATTTGAACCAAAAAAATTAGATATTTATACAAATAAATTAGATACTGGGAATGACTTTTTTGAATGGGTTTGCCATCTAGAATACTTTGGAAAAAAAATTAAAAAGATACAAAAAACGCCTGGGAAAATAACCAAAAGACTACGTACACATTAAATTCACTTCCCAAATAAAGATTTAAGAGCAATAATACTAATGTACTATTATTGTGAAAAATGTTTTTGAAGCAAGATTCTATTCAAAACAATATGTTCATATTATTCCTGGAAGATTCAGAAACAACTAGTCAAACTCAAGTAAAGAGAGTAAAAAGAGAAGTTTTAAGAAGTCCAAAAAAAATTAATTTATGGATTTTTTCCTGATATTGCTTAGTTAGTCCAAAAACATTTTTGTTCTCAGATCAAAAAATGAACACCATTTTAGAAAAAATGTATAATACTATAACTTTATGGAAACAATAAAAATACCACCTCATATAATTTTACAATCGACTAAAGAAGTAATATTTTATTTGTCTAAAGAATATAATTCAAGCTTAGATATTAAATTATGGATGGACAATTTGAATTTAACTGGCTACAAAGGTATGACTATAAAAAGTAAGTGTATTTTCAATAAATTAAAAGATCAAAACTATAAGTAAGATAATTCCAATAAGAATGCAAAGGAAATCCAAATTCACAAACGAATATAAAAAAAAATATGGTAAAAATCCAATTCCTTTTCCACATATTGTTTTAGATAAAAAAAAATTAGTTTATTTTCATATAATCTCTGGGTTCCCTGCAACACTTGCAGTGAAACCAATTATGAGAGAACACTTTCCTGATGACTATAAAGGAATTATTGCTTCAGATAAAACCTGGAGAGAATTAATGAAAAATTTACCACCTCATTTTGTAATTCAAAAAGATAAAAAAGTTGTTTTTCTTGTAAAAGGAATTTTTCCAGATAAAATCACATTAGATCAATATATTAATTACTTTCCAGAAGGCTATAAAGGAATATTAGTTAGATGCGAAGAGAGTTTCTATAAAATGAGAATGAGAGAGAATAATATATAGTTAAAAAACAAACTAACTAAATTAATTTTTTTGCATTTTTTTACTCTTCAATATAAGAACAACTGTACTGTACTAACTCTAAAACCTTTACTTTGAATGAAGATTTTTTAGGAACATTAAAGCTCATACCTTCTTTTATCAATTGCCAATTATCAGTGCCATCAACTTTAAAATTTAATTTTCCAGATATAATTTCCATGATTTCTCTTGATATGGTTTTGAATTCATATTCACCAACAAACATTACTCCTAAAGTTTTTTTGGAACCATCTTTAAAAAATATATTCCGACTAATAACTTTACCTTCAAAATAAATATTTGCTAATTTACTAACTTCAACATTTGTGTATTTATTCATCAAAAATCACCTTTCTTTATTCTATTAAATTTTAGTTGATCAATGTAATAATTATCAAACCACCAAAAAATCTACTATAAGATAAGTATTCAATTTAATTAGTATAGTTTAATTATCTAATACGCTTTTTAATTTTTCTGCAAAGGTTTGCTTCTTGTCAATTCTTGTATTTACTTTTATTGTTGTATAAATCCTAGGAGCACCTTGCTCATGAATTTGTTCATGACATTGTCTAATACATTCAAATACTTCTGACCAATCTCCCTCTATTGCTGTCCCATTTGCACCTAATTCATAAGTTAAATCATATGTCTCAATAATTTTTTTACATTCTTTGATATAAGGAGATAAAGAAGTTCCAACTCCAATTGGCACAAGGCATAAATCAATGCTTACAAACATAATGTCCTTAAAAAATTTATCTATTTATACTTTAAATAATTTCCCATGTCTAATAAACATAGAATATTAAGCATTTGCAAATTTGCTCTTGATAAATAATTAATAGTTTTATTTTACAAATTTAAATTTTTACTCTTTTTCTTTAAAAATTTCAAATTTAATATCAAATTTACTAACTAATCCGATACTTATTAGTAATAATCCAATTGCAATTTGAGGTGTGATAAATTCCATTCTATTCATTTATTTAAATAAATCTAGTACAAATAATTTAAAATTAAAAAAACTGATCGATTTAAGACCAAACAATATCAACTTAAGATATAAACAAATTAAATAAAGTAAACATATTTTATTTTTAAAACCATTTACAGGGGGGATCTCTTGAAAAATTAATAGAAGAAAATCTATTTGATAATCAGATTAAAAGTTCATAAAAATAAAGTGGCATATGTTTGCCCATTTCGAGTTTTAAACCTTATTTTCCTAAATGTTTGAAGTTCCTCTGACTCCTGTATTCTTCTGACTCCTATCAAATCGAAAAATATAATGATTAGAACCCAAAGCATTATTACTTGAGCAAAAACACTCTACAAATCTAATACAAATCGAGCGACAATATAAAAAAGATCTTGGGGAACTTATGAAACTAACTACTCCTTTCACAATTCTTAATCGAAAATTAAACGAAATGGATTTCATAAGAAATGCAATCAATTCAAAAGAAAAATCTGCAACTAAAAGATTACATGATGACTATAGAAAAATGTTTAAATCTGATCCTTGTATTATGTATTGTGAAAAAGAAAATCAAAGTATTAGTAATGGATATGTGTAATCTATTATTTCTAAATTGATTAGTCATTAACACATGCGTTCTTGTTCCTAAAACCGACCCTTAAATTTAATAATAATAGGAGGATAATTAAAGCATAGATCTAGGAGGTCTTATAAAACTATTGAATCAATTCTCAATCCTTCCAAGATACTTAAATGCATTTAATTATGCAGGAGAAAAAATGAAGAAAACTCCAAAAGAACTTGAGAAATGTCCACCTGAAATTAGGAATTTCTGGGAAAAAGAATGCATGGTAAATCCAACTTATAACCATTGTTTAATCTATTGTGAGTGAGGACAAATAATTTTAAGATTAGATTAATAACATCAGAAAACTCCTCATAAATTAATTTCTGATCACTAAACGCCCTGATTTAAAAGATTAGGGTGTTTTTTAGTGACTTAATTTTTAAGTCTTACTCATATGTGCCAATTTAATTACCTGACTCCTAATATTTCCTCAAAAACTAATTCCTGTATTATCAGATTGTGTGAAGGAGAGGTTTTATTGAAACAGTGGAAACAAGGAAACACTTGATTCAGTAAAACCAGAAAAGACCTCTATAATTAGGGGTCTTTTTTATGCAAATAAATATCTTAGAAATAAAAGCATTTTCAATTAAGTAGAAACACTCTATAAAATCCAAGAGAATAGAAGGATAATAATGGAGTAGAACAACAATAGGAGGTCTTATGAAACTCGCTACTCCGTTCAACGTTCTAAAAAATGCAACTTCTGATATTTGGAGAATGCATGATTTTAATTACAAACTACCTAAAGAAGCCAAGCAAAATTACTGGGATAAAGAGTGTATTGATCATCCAACTAGTGCTCACTGCAAAGTTTATTAATTTAAATTTTTTATTGATCTAAACTTTTATTTTTACCCTCATAAAAAGGGAAAAAAGAACCAATAAATAAAACAAAGATCCCAATTAGATACAGAAATGGTTCTATAAATGATGGGATTAAATCTCTATATTTCACAAGAATATCTATGAAAAGATATTGAGAACTTGCACCCCATAATAAAAACCCTAAAAAATATCCAAATATAGTTGATATATCAGAATTTAGATTGTAATTACTCAATAATAAATGAAATTTAAATGCTCCTTTTCTTTGACAATATTGTTGAGATAAGAGCGCGATGAATAAACCAACATTCCAAAGTTGACCATATCCACTTTGCCTTCCTAAATCACCCATTAAGTGAAATATCCCAAAGATAAAAGTTAACCAAGGTAGATAAGGTAGAAGACTTTTATAAAAGTTTATTTTCATAATTCAAATGATCTCAGATACCTAAGAAAAAAATCATAAATGAACGAATATTTTCACCAAAAGACAAATAATGGACCAATAGAATTGCACTACAATTTCAGCATTCATCTAGACATTTTTCTCTCATAACCTTGTGAAAGGAACAAAAAAGTCACCTAAGGGTGACTTTGTATGGCTTTTCAAGACATATAAACTCCCCGGGCGAGTTCCGAACAAGTCCATAATGCAATGGTATGAAAGGATTTGAAAGGTATTTCTTTACATATAACGACCCTTACCCGAACATTACCCGAACATTACCCGAACTTTTTTAATCGAAAAATTTGCAACTATATTTTTAACAACATCATATTTGCATATTTGCATATTTTCAAATAAAGGATAATTTAAATTAATTATCAAATTTTCTAATGTTTCAAAGAGAAGAAAAAAAAGCAATTATAAAAATCATATTATTTTTCTTTTTTTTAGATCTTTCTTATTTAGGGAAAGATAAAGCAGCACTTATAGAAGCACTTTGGTTAATTATTTCTGTCCTTCTTTGTTTTGTTATTATTGGATTCATTCCTTTAATAATACTTTTAGTAAAAAGACAAACTAGATTATTTAAATACATCAAGGAATATGAATCAGCACCATGTGTTGGAAAGTAAGTAGAACATATTAAGTTTTTACCCGAACATAATTTTATTTAAACCAGAACATTACCCGAACATTTTTGAAAAAATAGTGAATATTTTTGATACGTTCTGAAAGGCATTTTGTGAAAGAACTATTCATAGACACAAAAAAAGAGACTTATGAAAGTCTCTGCAAGTTTGTGAAAGTGATTAGAAACTCCCCGGGCGAATGTATAATAAGTTCCAAATGCACTCGCAAGAAAGGGTTAGGAAGGGTATTTAATGATATACAAGACGATACCCCGAACATAATCCCGAACATTTCTAGTTGCTTAGATAAAAAGATTTTGTAATTATCAGGATCTAAATTAAACATGTATTTTGATTAAGCATATTATAAAAATTTTTTTATCTATAATAATTTCTGGATTTATTTACCCCGCAAAATCTGATTTCTTAGCAAATAAGGAATGTAAAGAATCAATTAAAAATGAGTTAAAAAATTTAACTATAAAGAAAACCAAAAAAAGAAAATTTCCGATTTGGAGTAAAGATGTTTTAGATATTAATAATGACAAAAAAAAGGAAATTTTAATCACAAGAACAGACGGAGGGAACTCAAATGCTCCTGATTTAGAGATGATTTTCTTTAATTCAAAATGTATCGGCAAAAAATATGAATTCAATGAATTTACAGGAGTATGGAATGGTTGGGAAGGGATAAATTTTAAAACTACAAATAAAGGACTAATAATTTACGCTACAAACCATCATGAAGGATTTTTTAATACTGAATTAAAAGTGAATAAGGTTGAATATTTATTTTCTGGAGAAAATTTATACCTCCTATCAAATCGAAACCAAAAAGAAATTAAAGCGATTTCAGAAATCAGGACTTCAAACTTAAAATTTAATGCACCTCACTACACTAAAACCTCATTGATTTATGACCTCAATAATGATAAAGAAGAAGAAACAATCTCTTGCACTTATTGGGATAGATGGGGTCGTTTTAATAAATGCTTCATCCAATCAGAGAATAATTATAAAATTGAGATGAATTTCAATCCAAAAAGAATTGGGGTTTTAAAAAATAAAAAAAATGGATGGCACTTGCTTGTAATTGATATAAATGAAAAATATTTCTATAACCCAAATTCAAAGAAATATGAAAAATTATAAAAAAGACTAATTTTCTGAATATATCCCGAACATTTAAAAAAAATCCCGAACATACCCCGAACATTTTTTTAAAAATGGTGCATACTGATGGAAGGTTCTGGAAGAGTCTTTTCTCTTAAATCACATATATACCCACAAAAAAAGAGACTTGTGAAAGTCTCTGGAAGTGTTTGAAACTGTTATGAAACTCCCCGGGCGGGATTCGAACCTGCGACCAATCGGTTAACAGCCGATCGCTCTACCGCTGAGCTACCGAGGAATAATAAAAACCTAACTCTTTTACCGACCAAATGACAAGGGGTTTTTTATTTTTCTTTGAAATTATTAGGATTTTGCCATACAGAAAATTTACCATTTATCATTTTTGAAGCTTTATCAGCATATATTAATTCCTCTAATCGATGTGTTATCCACAAAACTGTAATTGGTTGGTATGGTTTATCTGTCAAAGATTTTATTATTTCAATAATTTGCATTTGACTAAACTCATCTAAAAGAGCAGTAGGCTCATCCATCAAAATAAAATTACTTTTACTTATTAAGGCAGATGCTATAGCAAGTTTTTGTTTTTGACCTCCACTTAGAGTGTGAACAGGCCTTTTTAGAAATCCTTTAAGGCCAACATCTTTAAGCACTTTATTAACTTTTTCATGAATTTCTTGTTTACTAATATTTTCCTTAATATTTAAGATTAATTCACTGCCGCAAGTAGGCATTAATATTTGATGATCTGGATTTTGAAAAACCATTGATAAATTATCAGGCCTTTTAATTTTTCCATTAGTTGGCTGAAGAATTCCTTTAATTAACTTTAAAATAGTGCTCTTACCACAACCATTCTTTCCCAAAAGCATCCATAATCCTGGCTCACCTATCGAAAAATTACAATTTTCAATTATAAGCTTTTCTTGCCCAGGCCATGAAAAATATACATTCTCGAAAATTAATTTATCTTGTTTTTTTAAATCTATATTTGATTTTTGTATCATTACCTATCAAGTGAAAAGCCAGGTCTTTTTGTACCTCCTGCTATTGCTGATTTCTCATATATTTGAACTGCAATTATTTCATTAGATAATACAGCAAGTGACTTGCTATTTATTTTTTCACATTGTAATTCAATCAAAGTTGATGAACTATTATTTATCATTGCATGCTTTACTTCTTGAAAAATCTTGGAAACTTCATCATATTCTTTTTTTTGTACAGAGATAGGGAAAGGGGAATATCGAAGACTTAATTCTAATGTGTACATAATTTAAAAATTCATAATAAGTTAACTATAGAAAAACTTTTGCGATAAGTAATGTTTTTTGAATAAATTAATTTATAAAAATATTGATAAATCAATATTATTATTAATATAAAATTAAGTTTATTTAATATTTTTAACCATTTAATTGCATGGAAATAGCAAACGATATTACTAATTTAGTTGGTAACACGCCATTAGTTAGATTAAATAGAATTAAAAAACAATTCAATTGCTATCCAGAGATAATAGCAAAATTAGAAAGCTTTAATCCGTCAGCGTCAGTTAAAGACCGTATAGCTTACTCAATGATAATTACTGCAGAAGAAAATGGATCTATATCGCCAGAAAAAACGACTTTAATCGAAGCCACTAGTGGTAATACAGGAATTGCTCTAGCAATGGTCGCTGCTGCAAAAGGGTATAAATTAATCCTAACAATGCCTGATACTATGAGCATTGAAAGACGAGCTATGCTGAGGGCTTATGGGGCAGAATTACAATTAACTCCAGGCAGTGAAGGAATGAGAGGAGCTCTTAAATTAGCGAATGAATTAGCTAATGAAATTCCAAATGGTTTCCAGTTCAATCAATTTGAAAATCCAGCCAACCCAGAAATACATTCAAAAACTACAGCAAAAGAAATTTGGGAGCAATCAAACCATATAATTGATGGATTAGTTACAGGTGTCGGCACAGGGGGGACTGTTACTGGATGCGCAACTTATCTAAAAAAAGTAAATCCTAAATGTAAAATATATGCTGTAGAGCCTAAAAAAAGTGCTGTAATTTCAGGATGCAAACCTGGTTCTCATTCAATACAAGGAATTGGGGCAGGATTTATTCCAAAGGTTTTAAAAAAAGAACTAATTGATGAGATATTAACAATTGATGATGATGAGGCTTTTTATTTTGGAAGGCTTTTAGCCAAGAAAGAAGGTCTATTGTCAGGTATTAGTAGTGGAGCGGTTATAGCTGCAACAATTAAAATTGCTAAGAGGAAGGAGCTATCAGGCAAAAGACTCGTTGTGATTTTGCCAAGTTTTGGTGAAAGATATTTATCAACGGCAATGTTTGATAACAATAATTCCATAATATCTCGGGAGGATGGATATTTATAAATTGATAATGAATACAAAAGATTATTATAAAGAATTGGGTGTCCCAAGAAATGCTTTAAAATCTGAGATTAAATCAGCATATAGATTATTAGCAAAAAAATATCATCCTGATACCGGGGGTAGTAATGAAAAGTTTTTAGCAATTCAATTGGCATGGGAGACATTAAGTGATCCTCAAAAAAAAATAATGTATGACAAAAATTTACTATTTCAAGAAAATACTGAAAGTAATAGACGCGAAGACTGGTCTTTAGAAATAAAAAACAAAAGTAATTATTCTACGAATAAAGATAATGATATAAAAAACTGGATTATTAACACCTATCAACCTCTTAATAGATTAATAACCCAAGTAATAAAACCTTTAAATGAAGAGATTAAGAAACTTTCAGCTGATCCTTATGACGATGAATTAATGGAAAACTTCTGCAAATATATCAGCGAAAGTCAGAAAAAAATTAATAAAGTTTCAGAAGTCTATAAATCAAGAATCGTTCCAAGCCCCATTTCCTCATTAGGTTTAGATTTATATCATTGCTACTCGCAAGTCGAAGATGCTTTAGATCAGTTAGATAAATATACTCAAGGATATGTTGATAATTATTTATTCGATGGAAAAGAAATGATGAAAGAAGCAAAAAGAATTCAAACAAAGATGGCAATTAATAAAAAAAATATATCTTTTTAAAATAATTTATATTGAATTTTCTGAATATTCTTTTAACTGTTCTAATTTAAACCATACATCAGGCACAGGTCTTCTCCATCGTACTTGAGCATAATCTTCTTTCACGGCTAAAATCTCTCCTGGTCCCTCAAAAACATAATTTGGTAAATCAGTATCACTTGCTAATGATTCAAGGCTTTTTATATATTTCTCCTTATCTAATACAACTAAACTACCTTTTTTGAGTGGTTTTTTTGGTATTGAATCCGTCATAAAAAAGTTTATTATTTACTAATTTAATAAGTTTCAATAATAAATCCTTCCAATTAATAAAAAATTATTGTTGCAGATAATTTAACGAAAATTAAAAAAATTTTATAGGGTTTACAAGTAATCAATTTCTAATATGAAAATTTTACTATTTGGATGTTCTGGATTTATAGGAAAAGAATTAATCCCAAGATTAATAAAAGAAAAGCATGAAATTTGTATAGTAAGTAGGAAAAATATTAATCAACTACAAATAAAGAATTCTTTAAGTATGATAAATTTTTTAAAATTAGATGCTACAAATGAAAAAAATTGGTCAAACGAAAATCTTATTAAAAAACTAAAAGATAGTGATGGGATTATAAATTTAATTGGTGAACCAATTGCTGATAAAAGATGGACTGATAGTCAAAAAAAAGAAATTGAGGATAGTCGAATTAATACTACAAAATACCTTATGAAAAACTTAAAGTCTCTAAAGATTAATCCAAAATTTATTATTAATGCTTCTGCGATTGGCTACTATGGGACAAGTCTCAGTAATGAATTCACAGAAGAGAGCACCAATGGAGAAGATTTTCTTGCGAAATTATGCAAGAATTGGGAGCAAGAAGCTTTAAAAAAACCATTTTTTACAAGATTAGTAATTTTTAGAATAGGAATTGTCCTTGGCAAAGGTGGAGGTGCTTTAGGTAAAATGATACCTATTTTCAAACTTGGACTTGGCGGGCCAATTGGCAATGGAAATCAATGGATGAGCTGGATCCATAGAGATGATTTATGTGAACTAATAATCAATGCTATTAAAGATAAAAAGTATAATGGAATATTTAATGCAGTAGCACCAGAACCTGTAAAGATGAGAGAATTCTCCTCTAAATTAGCTATTAGTCTAAAAAGACCAAATCTACTTCCCGTACCTGGAGCTCCATTAAGATTAATGTTAGGAGACGGAGCTAAATTAGTTTTAGAAGGTCAAAGAGTTATAAGTATTAGACTCAAAAATAACTTTTTTAAATTCAAATATCCTACTCTTCAGAATGCCCTCTCTGCTTTAACCAAGAATTAATTCCACTCCATAAAGAACTTAATATTAATAAAGTTATGAGAGGAATTATCAATGGATTCCAAATTCTCCTAAATAAGTCGAGATAAATTGAAAACCCGTTTATCTCCATAATCACTGAAAATATAAAAAAGAATGCAAAAATAATTACAAGAAATAAATTAATTAATAAAACTTGATCTAGAAAACTTTTAAATTTATTATTTTCCATTAATTAAATTATCATTAATATCTTTTGAAATTTGTAAACTAGCGCCAATACTCCCTAGTCTAGATTTAGCGATTTTTTTACAACAAATTAAAAAATTTTTATCTAGTTTTAATAAATACATTACCCTAAAAATTATATCTATTGTCTCCTGGATTTTTTCATCACTATTTTTATATTTAGTTGCACAAAACACATAATCCCCTAAGAGTCTTCTTTGTGCGTTAGCAAAAGAGCTTGTAAATTGGGGTCCAGATCCATCTATTTGAATTACTGGTTTAGCTAAGCCTACAGCTTGTTCAGCTGCAGTACCAGACATACTTATTACGACGTCACTTCTACTTAAAGTTCTTTCAAAAGAATTCCAAATTAAACTTATATAAATTGATTTAAAACTATAAATCATAATAGTAACTTCTTCATTATTTGATTGAAATTGCCAATTTCTCTGAGATAAAATTTTTTGAATTTTATTTTTAGAAAAAGAATCTACCAATGCAAATTCGAATGAAATATCATTAAAAATTTTATAGTTAGATAGATTTTCTAATAAATCAAGCATAATAATAAAATTGTTCTCAATTTCAGGTAAACGACTTCCTGGTAATAAGTTAAAAATTGTTTTAGAGTTGTCTGACTTATTCTCACATTGATCAAAGATATCCATGAATGGATTGCCGAAAAAATAGACCTTCCTCTTTAACTGATGCGTCAAGTCATCAGCTGTTAACTGATCCCGTGAATAAATTTTTTTTAATCTATTTGATTTTAAGCAAAATTTACATGGCCAAGGGAGTACTAACTTTCCTTCATAATGACTTGAATAAGCAACCAAATAAAGAAAGTATTTTTTTCTGCAAAACCATGCAAAAAGAATTGGAACAATATCACCAACTACTAAGAAGGAATCATATTTTTTTCTTAATGAGTAAGTTAAAAATAATTTTTTTAATAAATAAATAATTTGCCCATTTACTAAATCATCTAACCTTCCTTTAAATGAATTGTATCCTAAACCTCCTGTATTGAATAATCGAGTTTTACCAATTATCCTTATATTCTCTCTTAAATAGGAATTCCCATGACCAACAATTGGCAAAGCATCAACGTGATTACCTAGTTCAATAAGTCTTTTCGCTAATAAACACCCAGAAATGTCTTCTCCATGTCCATTACTTATAACTAAAATTCTAGACAACTAAAAATCCAACCACTTCTTTATTTTTTTTAATTCACTCCAATCAGAATATCTTGATAAACCATCATTCACTGACTCTTTTAAATCTTCTTCTAATTCAGGCGCAAAAACAACAAGTCTTTTTATCAAATCTATATGATCTCTTACACCTTTATTATTAGTAGCTAATAAGGCTAAAGCAAGATTCATTCTGGCCTGTGGATCTTGACCATTTAGTTTTACAGCTTGTTTTGCTGCAAATAAAGCATCTTCGTTATTTTTTTGAAGCAGTTGAAGCCATGCTAAACAAGTCCATGCAGCAAAATGATTTGGAATCTTATTTGTAATCTCTTTAAATTCCAGCGCTACTTTGTTTATGTCCTCTCCAGCTTTATATTTAGATAAAGCTGAATTAAATTCATTTTCAATATCACTCATATTTATTTACTTTTACACAGCGAAAGAGCTACCGCATCCACAAGTTTGAGATGCATTTGGGTTCGTAAAATTAAAACCCCCACCTATCAATTCATTACTGAAATCTAATTGCATCCCATAAATATATAGCAAACTCTTAGGATCACAAACAACCTGAAAAAATTGATCATCACTTAATGAATAATCATATATTTTATCGTCAGAATTTATTTGATTCTTAGTTATGAAATCCATGGTATAACTCATTCCACTACAACCCCCGGATCTAACTCCAACCCTCAATGCATTTTTATCAGTTTGGTTTTTTAATAAGTTAGAAATCTGCTGAATTGCACTATTTGTAATTAAAATACCTTTGCCATCATCAGAATTTTTTAATTTTTCTTCAGTTGCTTTTTCATTCATATTGAAAATTAAACTTATTACTAATACTATAAAAAAAATCGTTAGAAGATTGCACATAAGATACTAAATCTATAATTGATTTGTTATATTTAATAAAAAAATTGTGAAAATTGCAATAGTTGGTTCCGGATTAGCAGGTTTAACTGCTGCTGTAGATCTTGTAGATAATGGTCATGAAGTTGAAATTTATGAAAGTCGGCCATTTTGGGGAGGTAAAGTTGGCAGTTGGGTTGATAAGGAAGGTAATCATATTGAAATGGGATTACATGTATTTTTTTATAATTACGCAAATTTATTCAAACTAATGAAAAAAGTTGGTGCATTTGAAAACTTACTGCCCAAAGAACATACTCATTTATTCATTAACGAAGGTGGAAATTTAAAATCATTAGATTTCAGATTTGCTATTGGAGCACCTTTTAACGGTTTAAAAGCTTTTTTTACAACAGAACAATTAAATATTATTGATAAGTTTAGAAATGCACTTGCTTTAGGAACTAGTCCTATCGTTCGCGGCCTAATAGATTATGAGGGTGCGATGGTGATAATACGAGATCTCGATAAGATTAGCTTTAAACAATGGTTCTTAAATCATGGGGGCAGCCTAAGAAGCTTAGAAAGAATGTGGGATCCAATAGCTTATGCATTAGGATTTATTAATTGCGAGGATATTTCAGCTCGTTGCATGCTAACGATTTTCATGATGTTTGCAGCTAAAACAGAAGCTTCAAAATTAAACTTACTCAAAGGTTCACCTCACAGATGGCTTACTCAACCGATAGTTGATTACATTATAAAAAAAGGAGCAAAAATACATCTCAATCATAAAGTTAAAGAAATTATTTTTGACGAATCAAACTCTTCTTACAAAGTAGAAAAAATAAAAGTTTCAACTTCTAAGGAAGAAAAATTCATTCATGCCGATAAATATTTAGCAGCATGCGATGTTCCAGGAATAAAAAAGATAATTCCTCAAGAATGGTATAGATTTAATGAATTTGCAGGCTTAAAAAAACTCAGAGCAGTTGCTGTAGCGACAATCCAATTAAGGTATGATGGATGGGTAACTGAATTAAGGAATTTTAATAAAGACAATGAAAAACCTACTGGATTAGATAACCTTTTATATTCTGCTGATGCTTCGTTTAGTTGTTTTGCAGATTTAGCATTAACTAGTCCAGTTGACTACAGAAAAGAAGGAATGGGCTCACTCCTTCAATGCGTATTAACTCCAGGAGACAAATGGATGGGAAGATCTACAGAAAAAATCACAGCAGAAATAGTTAAAGAAGTTCATAACCTTTTCCCCTCATCTAAAAATCTAAAACTCCTTTGGAGTAATGTTGTTCAAATTCCACAATCTCTTTATAGAGAATCACCAGGGATGGAACCTTACAGACCCAATCAAAAAACCTCTATAGAGAATTTCTACCTTGCGGGGAGTTATACTAAACAAGATTACATAGATTCTATGGAAGGAGCAACAATGAGTGGACATTTGGCGGCTTCAGTAATGCTTGACAAAAAAGTTGATCTAGCAAAAAATCTTTCAGTCAATTAATTATGGGTACCTGGCTGAACCATGATGTAGTAACCACCGTAAATGCTCCGCTTCAAAATGTTTGGGACACCTGGAGTGATTTAGATTCAATGCCACTATGGATGAGTTGGATTGAATCAGTTAAAACGATTGATCAAAAAACCTCAACTTTACCTGATTTAACAGAATGGACACTCGCAGCAAATGGTTTTAAATTTAGATGGAAAGCTCAAATTACGGAAAGAATTGATTTAGAGAAACTTAAATGGGAATCAGTTGGTGGTTTACCCACAAGAGGTTCCGTATTATTTCAAAAAAATCATGAAAGTTCAACTTTAGTTACTTTATCCATTACTTATGAGCTCCCAAGAATGATTGCAAGATTAATGGAAGAGAACATCCTAGGAAAAATGGTAACAAATGAATTACAAGCTAACATTGATAGATTTAAAGGTCTTGTTGAAAATAATTATTGTTCTGAAAAAGCTAACTAAAATAATTAATAGTTGCCTCTAATAAACCTTCAAAAGTATAAGTCTCTGCCTGCTTACTGACCCTCTTAAAAACCTTATTACATGCTATTGATGTTTGAGGACCAATTGTAAATAGATGGATATTTTCGATAATTGAAAGCCATTTATGTCCTAAATATTTCTCTAATAAAAATGCCGAATTAAATACAGTTTTTCCGCTTGAAAAAAGTATTGCATCTATTATCCCATCTTTAAAAGCCTTTTTTGTCTCTATTGGCATTGTCATTGGGCATTTTGATTCATAAGTTGCGACCTCATCAACTATTGCCCCCATTTCTCTTAATTTTTCTGCAATGATATTTCTCCCTCCTGATTGAACTCTCGGCAGTAAAATTCTCTCCTTTGTTTTCGAAAATGGGAAATTTTCCAATAAACTTTCAGCTACAAAATTTGGTGGAATAAAATCTGCTTTAATTCCTAAATTGTTTAAAGATTCTGAGGTTTTATTTCCAACTACCGCAAATTTAATTTTGCCCGAATATTGTCTTAATGATAGTCCCTTATCTAACAATCTTTTTTCCAAATAATTTATTCCATTACTACTAGTAAAAATAATCCACTGAAATTTATTTATATCTAATAAACTATTATCTAGAGGTCTCAAATCATCAGGATAATCTATTAATAAAGCTGGCAAATCAAATATTTTTGCTCCTTGATTACTAAACAAATCCTTCACGTCAGAGATTTTGTCTTTTGAACGCGTAATAACAATATTTTTTTTATCTAATGGTAAATAAACCATACTTATATCTTTTTAAAGTTACTTACTGTTACCATTCTTTTCTCTTAATTCATCAAGAACTTTTAAAACCGCTAGACCTTGATCTAAAACTCTATCTATCTTGAATGCAATATCTGGAATTCTCCTCATCTGAACTCTTTGACTAAGTAAAAATCTTATTTTATTCTTCGAGGAATTCAAATTTTCTAATATTAATTTTTTTATTTTTTCTTCAGCTGATGTACTGATAAATACTTTGGAATGTTGCAAATCTCCTGATAATTCAATTTTCGTTACTGAAACAAAGTTTTCAAGAATTAAATTATCATTTAAATCATTAATTAATATTAAACTTACTTCTTTTTTTAAAAGAGAGGATACTTTTTCGATTCGGCGATTATTATTCATTAGTAATTACTATAAAACTGGATTTGTCATTGCTTTTAGAACGAAAAAAAAAGTTATTATCGCACTAATAAATGAAGATACTAAAGCAATTGCCGTAAAAGGATTTACAACATTTTTAAATAATGGTCCTAATAAAGCAACTAGCCCTCCAACAATGATTGAAATTAAATATTTAGGGTATCTTGCAACATTAGAAAAGAATTCGCCCATAAACCCCACAAATAGTATACTTTTTTAGCTAAGTTTTTAAAAACTTTACTAATATGATTACATTATATCAATTTAAACATAGTCCCTTTTGTTTAAAAGTCAGAATGGCTTTACATGCCAAAAACCTTCAATATAGAATCGAAGAAATATCACCAGCAGTTGGACAAATAGAAATTTTTAAAATATCTGGACAAAAACAATTACCTGTCATAATGGATGAAAATGGGCAAATAATTAGTGATTCCTCAACTATTTGTGAGTATCTAGATACAAAAAACACTAATAATTCTCTGTTCCCCTCAGATCCAATTAATCTATCACAATTAAAAATTATTGAAGACTGGGCAGATACAACAATGGCTTCCGTTTGTAAGCAAGCCTTAATTAAATCGGCTCTTGAAAATCCACAATTAAGAGCTGCTCTACTTCCAAATGAATTACCCTCCTCAATAAGGGGTGTTTTTGAAAAATTGCCATTCAATAATTTAACTAAAATATCAAATATTGTTCTATCAAATAAACCTAATATTGAATTACAAAAGATTTTAGAATCATTATCAAAATCATTAATTAATAAGAAATTTATAATTGGAGAAAGCCTTACCATAGCAGATATTTCAATAGCAGCTCAACTTTCTCTTTTGAAATTCCCTACTTCTTCAGGGCCAATTCTTACGGGAGAGGGTTGCCAAGAATATATCAATAATCCATATCTAGAAAATCTCTTTAATTGGAGAGATAGATTAGAAGAAGATTTATTTAGTGCTCACTCTCAAGCAATCTAAAATTTAATTTATATTTATTAGTAGATATTGCCCTTAAGTTAGTACTGCCTACTTTTGAACCATAAGTAGCCTGATATTGAAAACCGCATATCTCAGGTTTTATTAACTGTGATGATTGCAATTCTTCATTATCACACCTATAAAATTTACTCATGGTTTCGACTTGATTTAATCTAGAAACCCCAGATTTATGAAATGATTGAATGAAAAATTCATCGGAAAAAAATAATTCATCATCAAAAATTTGATTTCTAGCAGTAACCCTAGACTCAATAAATTCATTATCTTTTAAATAGACAATTTGATTATTAAAAGAATTTGGATCAGATTTAACTTTTTTGAGTTTGTCGCCAAGAATTGCTTTTCCAATAGACTCAGAATTATTTGCTCTATCACCTACGATTTGACCTGATTCGTTTTTTATAAAATGGACTAAATATCTTACTATCTCTTTAGATGAAGGATTGAGATCCTGAGAATAAACGACCCAATCACCTTCAAACCAACTTGGGTATATAAGATCTTTTTTGATATCTGAATTTTTTAAATTGGTTAAACTCCAAGCAGGCCATGATCTTTCTCTTATCTCTAAAAATTGTTTAACATCTTCATCAACTAGTGCATTAACTTTGTTGCAATTTATTATTACAATAGTAAAAACTAAAATAAAAGCTAAAAATTTTTTAAACATGTCAAATCCACTTATAAGATATGTAGAACATTTTGTAATATTGGAACCTGAAAAAAAAGAAGAAATAGTAACTAAAAAAGAAGCAATTGAGTGGTTAAAAGAATGGTTACCTAAAGTTGATTTTCCAACAATAAATCAAAATGTAGACTTTGAAAAGGACGGAAATATAGAAGATTTCCTGGAGAATACATGTGAACTAGAGATAAAGCCAGGATATACAGTGAAGTGGTTTGCAGTAAGAATAGACCCTAATTAATTATTAATCTTTTTTTTAAATCTTTTAGAATTTTTTCAGCTACATTTTTCACTCCTTCATTATTAATTTTTACTATTAAATCTGCTTGAGCATAAATATCTTTTCTGGTTTCAAAAATTTCTTCATATTTTATACCTATATTCCCATTCAATAAGGGTCTGATATTCTCTTTAGAATTTAATCTATTAATCGCAATCTCTTTATTTATATCAAGCCAAACAATAATGCCCTGACGTAAAATACCCCAATTTTCTTTTTTTAAAACTACCCCTCCTCCAGTTGATACCACAACAGATGGTAATTTTATAACTTCTTGGAGGCATTGAGTTTCAAGATCTCGAAAATATTCCTCACCTTCGTCGCTAAAAATTTTGTCGATTGATTTTTTTGTTAATTTTTCAATTAATAAATCAAGATCTACATATTTATATTTCAAAATCTCAGCAATAATAGGTCCTGTTGATGATTTACCTGAGCCCATCATTCCTATTAAAAATATACTCCTTCCTCTTAATTCTTTTGTAAGACCATTAGTGAAATTTGGTTCCATACAGACAAAATACTAATTAAGACTCTAAGATAGTATTAATGTTAAGTAAACATGTCATTGTTTCAATCTAAATCAAAACATGGTGAAGGGCGGGAATGCGTGATTACTCGCCGTGCATGTTTTAGCTCTAGCCATCGTTACTGGCTTCCAGAGAAAAGCCCAGAAGAAAATCTTGCTCTATTTGGAAAATGCAGTTTAGCTCCAGGACATGGTCATAATTACGAGCTAATTGTATCAATGGGAGGCGAACTTGATTCTTATGGAATGGTTTTGAATCTTTCTGATGTCAAACACTCCATAAAAGATAAAGTAACAGAACCTCTAGACTTTCGATTCTTAAATGATGTTTGGCCAGAATTTGATATAACTAAGGATTCAGGCATACTCCCTACCACAGAAGCTCTAGTTAGTATTATTTGGAATCGTTTAAAAAATGATTTACCATTAACTGCATTGAGACTTTACGAAAGCCCTTCATTATGGGCGGATTATTATGGAAAAAAAATGGAAGCTTTATTAACAGTTCAAACTCATTTTAATGCTGCTCATAGACTAGCTAAAGATGAGATCTCACTTAGTGAAAACAAAAAAATCTATGGTAAATGTGCCAGAATTAACGGACATGGTCATAATTATTTTCTAGATGTTACTGTTAGGGGTGATATTGATCCAAGAACTGGAATGATATGTGATTTACCCTCACTACAAACAATAATTGATGATCTTATTGTAGAACAACTTGATCATACTTTCTTGAATAAAGATATAGAATACTTTAAAACTTGTGTACCTACCTGCGAGAATATCGCATTACACATAGCAGACATACTTTCCTTGCCAATTAAAAATATTGGAGCAAATTTACATAAGATTAGACTGCAAGAAAGTCCAAATAATGCTGCTGAAATTTATGTTGAACAGAGTATTCCAAATTCTTTACAAAAAAATCTCGAGAACTCCTTAGTTGTCCAAGCTTGAATAAACCAAATATAATCCTAGTTATTGCATCTAGTATTGATGGAAGATTATCATTTCCCATAAATCATTCTGAGCATATTGGAAGTTTTGAAGACAAGAAGATGCTTAATAATGCTATATCAAAAGTTGATGCCACAATATTTGGATCAGGTACCCTTCGAGTTCATCAAAGTACATTTCTTTTAAAAAAATTTATAGATCAAACAAAATTTATAATCAAAGATTCACAACCAATTTCGATTATTGCGGGGAACCCAAGTACTTTTGAAAAAGAATGGGTTTATTTTAATCAGCCAATTAAAAGATGGCTAATCAATTCAAAACCTCAACAAATTTCCAAAAATTTTAATTTCGATAAAGAGTTTTTTTATAAAGATTCATGGCTCCAAACATTAGCAAACTTAAAAAAAGAAGGGATTAAAAAAATAGCATTGCTTGGAGGAGCTAAACTAATACATTCATTTATGATAGAGGATTTAATTGATGAAATAAAAATTACAATTGTACCCAAAATAATTGGTGGTAAATATATATGGCTACCTTATAAAACAAATGAAAGATTTTTAGATTTTAAAAATGAATGGATAATAAAATCTTGTAAGCAATTAAAAACTAATGAAATATTTATCCATTACAAAAAAAATAAATAAATATATCGAAGTTTAAAAGTTTATGAATGAAACCAATTATTACTTAGAAGTAAAACTTTCCATTTCTGAAATCAAAAAAGAAATTTGGGATGAATTCAACAAACAAAATAATCCCTTTTATAAATGGACGTGGATAAAAAATCTCGAGTTATCTAACTCTGTTAAAAGAGAAACTGGTTGGCAACCTCTTTATTTTTTGGCTTATAAAAACAATACAAAAGAGTTATCTGCAATTGCTCCTCTCTATCTAAAAAATCATAGTTATGGAGAATTTATATTTGATCAATCGTTTGCAAGATTAGCTCAGGAACTTAATTTAAATTATTATCCAAAATTAATTGGTATGAGCCCCTATAGCCCGATCGAGGGTTATCAATTTATATATAAAGAAAACTCTAAAAAATTAGAAATCACTAATTTCTTGATTAAGAATATTGAAAAATTTGCCAAAAGAAATAATATCTTAAGTTGCAACTTTTTATATGTGGATGATAGTTGGGGCAATTATCTAAAAAAATCAGGATATTATGATTGGCTAAATATAAGAAGTGAATGGATTGCTCAAGGTGAAAAAACCTTTGATGATTATTTATTAAGATTCAATTCCAATCAAAGGCGAAATATTAAAAGAGAAAGAAAATCAATCGTTAATAAAAATATTCATATACAAACCTTTACAGGAATAAATATAAATGCAGGCATTTTAAAAGATATGCATTACTTTTACGAACAGCATTGTCTAAAATGGGGAATTTGGGGTAGCAAGTACCTTACTTCAGATTTTTTTAAAAATAGTATTGATAATAAAGAGGATCTTCTAATTTTTAGTGCTTACGAAAATCACTCTAACGAACCAATCGCGATGTCAATGTGCGTTAAAAATAACAAAAATTTATGGGGCAGATATTGGGGATGTAATATGGAAATTGATAATCTTCATTTTGAGTTATGTTATTACAAACCAATTGAATGGGCAATCGCAAATAATATTGAAAGATTTGATCCAGGAGCAGGAGGTAAACAAAAAAGGAGAAGAGGATTTTATGCTAAAAGTACAAAAAGTTTTCACAAATGGTTTAATACTGGCATGGAAAATATAATTAGCGATTGGCTTGCAAAAACTAATAAAATTACTTTTGATGAAATTGAGATAGAAAATAATTCAATTCCTTTTATTAAATAAATTAATTATTATATGATAAGTAGTTAATATGCCAATATTAAATGGATCTAATTTCCTCAGAAAAAAAAAGAAAAAATATAGATAAAGAATTATCCAAAAGAAATATTAATTTAGATCCAAAGGGTTATTTTCTAATAAAAATAGATTTAATTAATAAAAAAATAATTGTTGAACACTATCTAAATAAGATAAATAAGAAGGGGCTAGCAATTGATCCAGATACAAATATGCCAATAACATGCAGGGACGAAAATATAAGACAATATAATAAAATATTCATTGGAGATACAGCCAAGGAAGTTGGAATTTTACTTTCTGAGAAAGAAGAAAGTTTAATATCTAAGCTAGATCATGCACTCTATTTAGGCAGAGAATTGCAAAAAGCAGAAGAATGCATCGTGAGAAATCTTGAATATATTCAAGATTAAGAAATTAGACTATAATGATTAATTAAAATGAAAAATTGCTAGATTAAAAAAAAAGAGTTTATTATGAATATTATCTTCTACTTTGCTTTTTTAATATTTGGATTTGGCGCGGCATTTGCTTTAGATAAACTTTTAAGAGCTATTAAGTTAATTTAAATAATTTTTAGTAATTCAAAAAAAATTTTCTTTTCTCAAAAATTATCATTAAAATTAAATTAGTTATATTTTGTTAAGTATTGATGAAAATAACCAGAATTAAAAGCTCAAATGAAAAAGCTATAAAATGGCCAAAAATATTAATTGCTCTTTTAAGCACTATTGGGATAGTAGATACTGGTTCAATTACTCTTAAAAAATGGGGGTTATTCTCCTCTCTTTCTTGCCCTGGGATAAATGGATGCGATGCTGTTTTAAATAGCCCATGGGGAACCTTAGTTAGCAATAATCAAATAAATATTCCTCTATCTCTTGCTGGACTAATAACTTATTCTGTAATTCTTTTAATAACAATAATTCTTACACTAAAAATATTACCAGCCAAAGAAAAATTAAGTAGAACTTTATGGTGGTTACTTTATTTAATTTCTTTAGGATCATCAGTATTTAGTTTTTTACTTATCAATATAATGTTTTTTAAGATAGAAGCTTTTTGCATTTTTTGTATACTTTCAGCTGTTTTATCATTTTCTATATTTATACTGACTATTATGGGTGCAAAATTTGAAGATAGGGAACCTATGCTTTATAGAGGAATCACAATCGCTTTTATAGTTCTTTTAGGAGGATTAATATGGTCTAACCAAGTTGATCCTTCCAAAGCTAGCGAAACTATTAATCCTTCAGAAAAATTAGCACCACTAATCACTACTAAAAGCTCAAAACAAAAAATTAATTTTGCAAAGTTTTTAAATGACAATAAGATAATTATGTATAGTGCATATTGGTGTCCTCATTGTCATGATCAAAAACAATTATTTGGCAAAAAAGCAGCTAAAGAATTGACTATTATTGAATGTGCAAAAGATGGAATTGATAATCAATATGAACTCTGTGCTAAAAAAGGAATTGAAGGTTTTCCATCATGGGAGATAAATAATAAAATTTATAGTGGAACAAGAGATCTTCAAGAATTAGCAAATATGACTGGTTATATGGGAGATACTAATTTTTGATATATCTTTTTTGAATTTTTTGTTTTTTAATTTGTCTTGAATGACATTTCCAGTCTTCACTTTTATTAGGAAAATCATATCTAAAATGCCCGCCTCTGCTTTCTTCTCTAAAAAGACAAGCATCTAATAATAGTTTTGTTGTAATCTGCCTATTATTTAAATCCATTATTAGATTGAGAGCTCTTCTGTTGGGCTCACTAAGTATAATTCTCTGATCAAAACTAAGCTCTTTAGTCATAATAAGAAGTTCATTTTGATTTAAATCTGAGCACTGAATATCAAGTTCGTTTACAAACTTTCTCATATTCTCTTTTACTCTTGAAACTCCTAAAAATTCCCAACATGATTTTCTTAAGGAATCAATTTTATTGGAAATTTTATTACAATAATCCTTATTAAAATCTATATCTCTTTCTTGTATAAGAAACCTTTTAGAAAAATTAAAATTCTTTGTATTCTCTAAATCAATTTCTGATAACTTTCTCGCAAAAACAAGGCACTCCATTAATGAATTGCTAGCTAGTCTATTTGCTCCATGTACCCCAGTTGAAGCAACTTCTCCAACTGCATATAAACCTTTTACTGTAGTAGAGGCATTAATACCTGTATAAACACCCCCCATCCAATAATGCGCAGCAGGTGCAACAGGTATCAATTCATTTAAAGGGTTAATACCATATTCTTGACATCTGCTTAATATAGTAGGGAACCTTTTTATTATTACTTCTGGTTCAATTAATCTAAGATCCAAACCTACATGATCTATATTTTTACCTTTCATATAACTCATAACAGCTCTACTTACTTGATCTCTAGTTGATAATTCCTTATCTTGTAATTTACTAACTGGACTATTACCAAAATCATCTACCAATAAAGCACCTTCTCCTCTTAAGGCTTCAGAAATCAAAAAACAAGGAGCGCCATAAAACTTTAAAGCAGTTGGATGAAATTGTATAAATTCCAAATCCTCTATGGCAGCACCCGCCTCCCAAGCCAAAGAAATTCCTTCTCCAGCTGACTGGGGGGGATTTGTGGTATTAGCAAAAAGATGGCCTCCTCCTCCAGTAGCTAAAACTATAGCCTTAGCATGAATCCAATATAAATTAGATCCATCTAAGACTTGAACCCCATTGCAGCAATTATTTTCTACAGATATATCAGTAACCCTCACTCCTCTACAATGCAAAACATTTTTCTTATTCTCAACATGATCCTCCAATACTTCAACAAGCGCTCTCCCAGTCCTATCCTTTACATGTAAAACTCTTCTACAAGAGTGCGCTGCTTCTAAAGTTGTAGATAATTCATTGGAGTTTTGATCAAAAATCATACCTAGCTTTTGAAGTCTATTAACACATTCAGGAGCCTCTTTAACAAGCATTTCTACAGATTGCAAATCACAAAGACCATCCCCAGCATTGACAGTATCCTGGATATGCAAATCAAAAGAGTCATCAGGTCTGACTACTGAGGCAATTCCTCCTTGCGCCCATCTACTTGAAGAGTTTTGATTAGTATTACGATTTAAAAGTAGAACTTTATAATTTTCAGGTAATTCTAAAGATGCCATTAAACCTGCTGCTCCAGCTCCAATTACGATTACATCCCATTCATTTATTTCTATTAATTCTTTTGAAAATGGAGGTCTTAACATTAAACCAACCCACTTAAAGAGGGTTCTACGATTGCTAATAAAATAAATAACCCATCAACAATTAATGTGGTTTGCAAAACATAACTCGCTACTAATAATGATCTTTTATTGGAAGAATTAAATGAAGCATAATAAGACATTTTTTGCGAAATAAACCACAAAAACAATCCTGATACTAAAATTATTAATAATGGTTTGAAAGCAAGAAGATTTTCTGATGTTTTTTGAAGAATAATAGGGGCATTTTCTGAATCCGCACTAATTACCTCCATCCATTGATCCATAATTCCAGTAAGAAATATTGCAATATCCGTCATAGCGGTTCCAAATAAAGAAGAAATATAAAAACTAGATCCAATCTTCCATTTTGTACCTAAACCAACCAAGGCCAGAGGGAGTGCAACAGCCTCAACAGGAATATGAAGTATAGGGTGAGAACTTAACCAACCCCAAAATAAAGATCCTCCCAACCAACTTCCAGATACTCCAAATAATAAAGAGCCAATTATAAAATATTTTTTTGAAGGTTCACTTGTAAGAAAAATTGCAGTAGATAAAATAAAAAATGTAAATAACAAAGCACTATTTGGTTGAAACCTTACCCAGGGTGCCTGAAAAAAAATAGGTAATATCACAAAAAAAGCAGACCAGAATCGTAAGGTTTTTGAGGAAGATAAAAAAGTATCCTCAACAATATGAATTTCTTCAATAAACATAGATTTATCGTCTTCTTTACTACTCAATTTTTTAGTGATCACCTCTTCCAATTAACTATTAATATGAATATAACTTAAATAAATTTAAGCTAATTTTAACAAAACTGTTGTTAGAGAAATTCATTAGATAGAAAAATGATTTAAATAGAAATACATATTAGATGCATTTGTAGTTTTTAATTCTTGTGTGAGTTTACAATATAAAGGGTAAAAGCAATTTAGCATCTGTACTGTGTGGCAAGAAACTAATTACTCAGAAAATTTAAATGATGTATTAATTGCTAAACAGAAGCAAAAAATAAACCCAGCTATTATAGATACTATCGATACAGATTCTATTGCAGCTGAAATAGGATTTGAATCCGGAGATGCAATAATTAGTATTAATGGTATTCAACCAAGAGATTTAATAGATTATCAGATACTTATTAGTGAAGAAATTCTTGAAATCTCAGTATTAGATAAAAATAAAAAAATCCATAATATTACAATTGAAAAAGATCAAGACTTAAATTTAGGGATAAATTTCAAAGATGCCTTATTTGATTCACTAAAAGAATGCAATAATAAATGTCCTTTTTGCTTTATTGATCAACAACCTCCAGGAAAGAGAACAAGTTTATATCTAAAAGATGATGATTATAGGATGAGTTTTTTATATGGGTCATATCTAACATTAACAAATTTAAGACAAGAGGATTGGGATAGAATTGCGATTCAAAAATTATCACCTTTATTTGTTTCTGTTCATGCAACTCATGCTGATGTAAGAGAAAGATTATTAATTAATAAAAAAGCAAGAGAAATTTTAAATCAAATCAGATGGTTTGAGAAGAATGCAATTCAAATACATGCGCAGATAGTAATTTGTCCAAATATAAATGATTCAGATATCTTAAAACAATCTATATATGATTTATCGTCCTTTTATAAAAAGACTCAAAAAACAGTCCTTTCCGTAGCAATTGTGCCTGTAGGATTAACCAAGTTCAGACCAAAAGAAGATGGACTGGTTGCCATAAATCAAGAATATGCCATACAAATAATTGATCAGATTGAAACTATACAAAGAGACATGCAAAAAAAAATTGGTACTAGATTTTGTTGGTTATCTGATGAATGGTATTTAATCGCAGGAAAAAATTTACCACAATATAAAACCTATGAAGATATGCCGCAAGAATCAAATGGAGTAGGAACAATTAGAAGTTTTCTTAATATGCTAGACATAAAAACAAGATCATTACCAAAAAGAATCAAACAAGAGAGGACAGTTAGCTGGGTTGTAGGGAAGTTAGTTTATGAAGCACTTATTCCTACCAAAAACAAACTAAATGAAATCATTGGTTTAAATATTAATCTTTATGGCTTACCAAGTATTTATTGGGGCCAAGAACAAGTTGTAACAGGATTACTTACAGGAGAGGATTTAATTATTGGTTTAAAAGACAAGGATTTAGGTGAAGCTATATTTATACCTTCAATGATGTTAAAAATAAATACTGATTTATTTTTAGATGATAAAAACATTTCAGAAGTGGAGAAAGCATTAGGGACTGAAATTCACGTTGTAGATGATGCAAATGATATTATTAAGAATCTTATAGGTATTAGCACCTCTAAAAGATTTGCAAATCATGTTTAAACTATCTCTAAGATATTCAATAGCTATATATCTCTTTTGCTTAGGGCCATTAACGTCGAGTATTTCTGGTGCAATTGCTAATACAAAATCTATATCCGTACAAAAATTATTAAATGAAAACAATATCAAATTTGAAGATATACCAACCATACTTTCAAATAATAATCTTGAATTAAAATCTCTTCAAGAATTAGTTTCTTCAGCAAGTTATAACCTCTCAAGTAAAATTTCTAAAAGATACCCATCTCTCGATTTAAACGCCAATGGACTTCCTCAATATTTATATGGCAAAAATTATAATAACAGGACAGCTAATACAAAGACTTCCCAATTCAAGGCAAATCCATCACTCTTTCTTAGATGGGATCTTATTGATCCTCAAAGAGGTTTAGAGATAAAATCTGCAAGAACAAATTATGAAATTGCGAAAAATAATTTTGAGATAAAAAAATATGATCTAATACAAGAAGCTAAATCAAGGTTTCATAAACTTCAGCAATCTTATGAAGGTACACAAAATGCATCAATAGCTGTCGATTTATCTTTATTGAGTTTAAAAGACGCTAAATCTAAATTAGAAATTGGTATTGGAACGAAATTTGATGTACTTGAAGCAAATTCTCAACTTGCACGAGATCAACAATTATTGGAAGAGAAAAAAATTATTGAAGAAATCAGTTTACTTTCACTTAAGGAGATATTAAATGTAGATTTTCAAAAAGAATTAAACATTAACAATAAACAGAGATTAATGGGTTTTTGGAATTATCAATTAAATCAAAATATTAATAATGGTTTAAAGAACAGTTTCTCTCTAAAAAATATTAATCTCCAAGGTCTAATTAAAAAAAATCAAGCCAAAATATTTAAGAATGCAAATTTACCAATTATTTATGTAAGTAATAATTTATCTACCACTTTTTCAAAAGGGAGTACATTAACAACTTCAATTGATCCTAAAAATAATAGTTCAAGCTATCTGAATACTATAAGCTTAAATTTCACATGGAATATTTTTAATGGAGGGGAAAATATAAATTCTTCAAAAGCAAAAAATTCAGAGGTTGAATCTGAAAAATTTGCTTATGCAAATTTAAGAAATATTTTAAAGACAAATATCACAGAAACATATTTAAATTTAATTAAAAATCAAAGTAAAGTCATCTCGTCAAAAAAAGAAATAAAATCAACAGAAGAAGGTTTGAGACTCTCTAGGTTGAGATATGAAGTTGGTATATCAACTTTAAAAGATGTTTTGCTAAGACAAAAAGAGTTAACAAATGCGAGAACAAAATATATAGATGCAATATATAACTACAATATCAATCTTGATAAACTTGAAAGATTAACTTTCTTAAAAAAGATACCTAAATGTGAAAATATAAATACTGAAATTAACAATAAAATTTATTCACTCTGCGATTATTAATGCATAATTATATATATGGGAAATCCAATTGACAAATTAAATCAAAATCAATTAAAGGAATTAGACTCTTTGTTTAATTTAATAAGTGAAAGACAGTTAAAAGATTTTGGTAATATTTCAGCTAGTAATAAATCAGATGGATCATTAATAACAAGTTGTGATTTATGGAGTGATCGAACCATTGTAAATGGGTTATCAAATATTGCACCAAACGAAGGAGTTCTAAGCGAGGAAGGTCAAAAATATGTACCTTATAACGAGGCGTACTGGGTTGTAGATCCTTTAGATGGGACCACTAACTTTGCTGCTGGAATTCCTTATTGGTCAATATCAATAGCTAGATTTTTAAGAGGAAAACCTCAAACCTCATTTCTTATTATCCCAACTTTAAAGAAAAAGTTTGTTGCCATAAAGAATGAGGGTGTATGGCTTAATGATAAGAAAATTATCTGCGAAAATAATTTGCAAAGAAGTCAATGCGTCTCTTTGTGCAGCAGATCAATAAAAATATTGCAAAAAAATCCAAATGAAGTGTTTCCTGGAAAAATAAGACTACTTGGAGTTTCAAGTCTAAACTTAACTAGTGTGGCAATGGGGCAAACATTCGGTGCTATCGAATCAACTCCAAAAATATGGGATATTGCCGCTGCATGGCTTATTTTAGAGGAACTTAATTGTAAAATAAATTGGCTAAAAATGAATCCTCTTAACCTTCAATCTGGGATGGATTTGGAAACAATCAATTTTCCTCTCATAGCAGGTAGAACACAAAAAAACATTGATGACTTAAATCCATGGGGCAATTTATTAATTGAAGATAATGTATAAATTTGCAAATACTTGAAAAATATTCGTATTCGATACAATATAAAAAGTTAGTAAAAAATATTTGAAGAGAATTAATATGCAAAGTAGTACCAAATGGATTCTTAAAAGTTTCTGGGGTGCTTGTGAAAGATGGAGTAAATCAGATTGTATAGATTTAAGTGCAGCTTTCGCATATTATGCACTCCAATCATTTTTTCCTATTCTTTTAATATCTTTATCAGTAGCTTCATGGTTTCTTGGAAAACAAGAAGGACTTGATGAAAAGATAATTTTAGTTGCAGCACAAGTATTACCACCATCAGTTGTAGAACTAGTAGAAACTACATTATTCAAACTTATAGATCAAGGTTTTGGAGCAGGGATTTTAGGCGCAATGTTTTTACTTTTTACCGCTGGAAATGCTTATCTATCACTTCAAAGAGGATCTGACCGCCTTTGGGAAGATGAGCTGCCCACTAAAAAAAGTTTTTCACCTTGGAGAGAGCAAGCATCAAAATTTCTAAGAAATAGAATTGAAGCCTTTGTAATAGTTTTTTTCATAGGTTTTCTTATGGTCTTAGACCAAATCAGCGCAAATTTAAGAATGATCCCAGGAGTAGTTCTTGAAGAAATATCTTCTTCAAGTAATTGGTTATCAAATATAATTTTAAAATTACCTGTATTACAAGTAGGGCAGTTCGCAGTCCCTATGATTGGATTCTCTTTAATGGCGTTGCTATTGCAAGCTTTATTACCAAGCAGAAAAGTCCCTTTAAAACCATTAATTCCAGGATCAATCCTAATTGGAATTCTTTTGACATCTTTAAATTTGGCAGTAAGTAAAAGTATCTTATCTTTAGGTGTTAGATTCCAAGCCTATGGCTTTATAGGAGGCTTTCTAGTTCTAACTTTATGGGTTTGGCTACTAGGAGTTATTTTATATTTTGGACAATGTTGGAGCGTTGTTATAGCGAGCATGTCTATAGTTAAAATTCAAAAAGATAAATATAGAAAACAATTTATGCGTTAGTTTTTTTATGCAAAATAAAATAATCCCTTATTCATTAATTTTTATTTTAATAATCCCACTTTTTGGATTCAAATTTTTAGTAGGCTTGCTTGGAAATATCTTGTTATTGATCGTCTTAGTTCCACTTCTAATATTAATCCTAGGATTTTTAGGGCTAAATTTTTTTAAATCAAGTATCAACTTATGTGAAAGTTGCGGATCAACTATTATAGGTAATAATGTCAATTGTCCTTACTGTGGTTGTAAAACTATCAAAAATATTCAAGAAGATGATGATTTATCATCTGACGCAAGCAATAAAATAATTGAAGTAAAAGCTGAAGAAATTAATTAAATAAAAAATGATATATAATTTAACCGATACCAATTTGTCTCAAAATACTTTGTCCAGTGATAAGCTCTGTTCCTAACCCTATCAATATGCCCATCATTGCTAAACGACCATTCCATGTCTCAGCAAAATTGACAAAACCAAATCTGGTCTGATTCTCCTCATTCATAATTAATCAATTCTGTTTTATAGTATTTTAGCGTTTTTTCGCTAAAAATATGAAAAATATTTCATGTTTTATTTAATATGCCTAACTCCATCAACAGGTTTATATTCATCCCCCGTCAGTTCTTCATAAATAATGCCAGGTAAACCAGTCTCAAACATAGTCTGCAAAGCCTCTTTTAGAAAAGGATTCCAACCTCCAGTACTAACCTTCCCATGCCTCACTGTCCAATCCCAAGTACCTGGAAGATCTTTGGGAATTCTGCCTTCCCTATCTCTTCGGGCAACTAAATCTAAAGATTCAACCAATCCAACAACTACAGGATTTTTTCCATAGGAAGGAGTTAGGCTTAATTCTAGTCTTACAGGATCTTCTTTTAAAATTTTAATTCTAAAACGAGGAGGAAGTTTAAGCGATCTAATTACGGAAGCAACTATTTTAGTTTTTTGTTCCAATTTTATCTCCGATTAATAAATAATTTGGTATACAACTTTTATTCAGAAGTAGTTCCTTTTTCAATGGTTGAATCACTATCATTAGAGAAGCGAACTGTTAAAAGTTCTTCATCAGTAATATTTCCTGATTTATCGAGTAATTCGGGATGAATTGTATACTTATTAGGATATCTTACATTTATAGGATTCTTTTCAGTCTTGTCACTTACACTCCAACCAGTAGACATCACCTTAAAAGCCTTCCAGATAAGAAATATAAGAGCTGCAGAGTAAACAATTGGGAATAAAAGAGCCATAAAGTTATACTTTTTTTTATTGTAAGACTATATTACCCATAATAGCCTGAAAATATTAAAATTTGATCAAATTTAATTAATAAATTTTTTGATTAATATGTAATTAAATTAATCATTATTTAAATTACATTTTTAATGAATTTAGCAAATTATTTCTTATCTCATAAAAATATTATTTTCTCTAAAAAATTAATCTTGCCCTCTTTAATAGCACTTGGCACTAATTTTGCTACATTTAAAGCCTTATCAAATCCACTACCTCAACCAAATAATTATCAAAATATATTAGGTATAAGACAGTCTTTCATAACATCAGCAATTGAAAAAGCTGGACCATCAGTTGTAACGATTGAAAATCAAAGACTAGTTAAAAGAAAAGTTATCTCTAACAATTCTAATATATTGTTAGATCCATATTTTGAAAGATTTTTCGGATTAAGGCTGCCTGAAGACACAGAACCCAGGATTGAACAGAGTCAAGGGAGTGGCTTTATATTTGCAGATGGCTTAGTAATTACTAATGCACATGTAGTTAGCAACTCAGATAAAATAATAATTGGGTTAACAGATGGAAGAAAATTTAAGGGGCAAGTTATAGGTGAAGATTCAATATCTGATTTAGCTATAGTTAAACTCTTAGGAAAGGGTCCTTGGCCGAAAGCGACATTAGGAAATTCTAACCAGATTAAAGTTGGAGATTGGGCTATTGCCGTTGGGAATCCATTTGGTTTAGAAAATACTGTCACATTAGGAATCATTAGTAACCTAAATCGCAATGTTTCACAACTTGGTATTTACGATAAGAGGTTTAATCTTATACAAACAGATGCTGCTATAAATCCAGGTAATTCTGGAGGGCCACTTCTTAATGCGAATGGCGAAGTAGTTGGCATAAATACACTTATCAGATCAGGTCCAGGTGCAGGTTTAAGCTTTGCTATTCCAATAAATAAAGCCCAAGAGATTGCAAAACAATTAGTTAAGACTGGCAAAGTAACACACCCTATGATCGGGATAAGTTTAATTAATGAACTATCTACAAAAATAAACGAAAATAGAGTAAAAGTAGGCTACGTTGTTCCAAACAGCCCAGCAGCAAAAAATGGGATTTTAATTGGAGATATAATAATTAAAATTAATCAGGACGATATTAAAAAATCTTCAGATGTAATTAATGCAATCAATAAAAATGGCATTAAAAAATCTGCTAAGTTTACTGTAAAAAGAAATACTAAAAAAATTAAGTTAAATATTAAGCCAGTTGATATTAGAGAACTTGGGAAAAATTAAAATTTAATTGTTATGCTCCCGAAGTATTTCTACACATTTAGATATACATTTTCCATCTGCAATATCACAAGAAGAAATACACTCAAAATAATGTTCTACAGGATCAACATGTACACCATTTAGTTTTTTTAAATCTTCATTTTCTCCAAACATATTTAATAATAAACTTAGTAGTAAATAGATTAAACAAAGACTAAGAATTATGTAAAGATAAATGAGTGATCTTGCCTATATAAATGTAAAGTTTCTGAAATATAAAAGTTTTTACTATATATACATTTATGAGAATAAATACTTAATATAAAAGTTAATTTATATTAAATAAGTTTCTCTTTTTTGTGTAAATAATATTCGTAATTTCCATTAAAAACTTTTAATTGACAGTCATTAATTTCAACTATTTTATTAGCAACCTTAGAAATAAAATACCTATCATGAGATATAAAAAAAATAGTTCCTTTATACAAAGAGAGCGCTTTTTCCAAATTTTCTTTTGACTGAAGATCCAGATGATTTGTTGGTTCATCAAGAAGTAAAAAATTACTCGGCCTCATAATTATTAACGCCAAAGCCAACCTTGCTTTTTCCCCGCCACTTAATTGTCTTACAAATTTGAATACTGAATCTTTATAAAAACCAAAATTACCCAAATAAGTTCTTACTTTTTCTTGAGACCAATTTGGTGCATTTTTATATAATAAGTCAATAACTAAATGATCCAAATCTAATGCATCAGCTTGATTTTGAGCATAATAGCGCATCATTAAATTTGTTTTGCCTAAAGAGATTTCTCCTAATTCTGGGGCAATTTGATCGACGATTAATTTGAATAAAGTTGATTTACCAGATCCATTAGGACCTATCAATCCGACTTTATCTCCTGATGAAATTTTTAAGTTTGTTTCAAAGAAAATTATATTATCATCATAACTATGACATAAATCCTTTATTTCTAAAACAGATTTACTAGACCTAGGGCAATCTGAAAATGAAAAGGATGGACTTTTAAATTGTTTTACTGGGCTCTCTATTTTCTCTATTTTTTGAATTTGTTTTTCTCTACTTTTAGCTTGTGAACTTCTATTTGCACTAGCTCTAAATTTATCTATATATTGTTGCTGACTTTTAAGTTCTTTTTGTTGAGTTTCATATTTTTTAATTTGATTATGATCATTAATTAGTTTTTGCTGTAAAAAAAATGAATAATTACCTTTAAAAGTATGAGATATACCATTCTCAATAAAAACAACTTTATTGCACAATTTATCCAAAAAATAACGATCATGACTTATTAATATAATTGATATATTCAAGGGTATTAAATAATTTTCAAGCCAAAGAATAGTTTCTAAGTCCAAATGGTTAGTAGGCTCATCCAATAAAATTAAATCTGGCTTTTGTAACATTATTTTTCCTAAAGCAATTCTCATTTGCCATCCACCTGAAAAATTAGCAACTAGTGTACTTGCGTCTTGGGTTGAGAAACCCAATTTTGGTAAAATTTTTTCGACGTCATATTTGATTTGATAACCACCTAATGCTTCAAATTTTCTTTGATACATCCCTAATTGATTTGCTAAGCTCTCCAAATTATCTAATGAATTGGAGTCTTTCATTTTTAATTCTATTTCTTTCAATTTATTTTTAATAAGCTGAACCTCTACAAAAGTATTTTCTAATTCTTCTCTTAAAGTACAATTTTGATTTAAATCAAATTCTTGTTTTAAATATGCAATTTTAGGATTTCCTTCCTTAACAATCTCTCCACTTGTCTGTTCTACATCTCCAATTAAAATTTTTAACTGTGTTGTTTTTCCAGAACCATTAGAACCAACTAAACCTATTTTCTCCCCTCTTTTAATATCCCAATTCACTTCTTTCAAGACAATATCTGTTGAATATATTTTTGAAATACCTTCTAATCTAATCACTGCATAAAGTAATACAATTTATATATTAGCTTTTTCAATACCAAAATAAAATCAGTAAAATTCTTGATATGAAAAGAATAGAACAAATTGTAGCTATATTCATAGCAGCTGGACTATCAATACCAAGCTATTGGTTTTTTTGGACAATGGCAGGGGGCGGTGGTTACGAAAAAAGAACAAAGCCCACTGTTGATATTAAATCAGAAAAGAACTTACAACCCTCCTCTTACTTTGACTAACCAAAATTTGGTTAGTTCATCGTCTAATGTACTTAAATATTCAATAACTTCCTCTTCTGTAACTTTTATATTAAGTTCATCTCCAATTTCACAGATTTTTTTTAATGCTGATTTTGGATCATTTAAAGCTATCCTAAATAGAATTTGTTTTTTTTCATAATCTTTATCAATAATCTGATATAGTTTTTCTGCATTCTTTGTCATAATTTCTTTAATCATTAATAATAATACAATATTCCTTTAAGCCACATTTTGCTGTTTATTGTCATTTGTGTAACCATCATTATCAGTATCAATAATTTCCTGAGCAGAAGCATCCTCCATACTGCGAGCATCAAGGCACAAAACTTTCCGCAATTTAGCAAAATTCGCGGCATGAGATAACCTGCCATCTTTTTTGGCATTAAATTCTGATTTTTGCAATATTTGATGTAAATGAGTTAAAAGATATGGACTAACTACAGCTGAAATAAGCACATCACTGCTTTTCTCAGTATTAATATTTAATAACCTTTTTGTTCGCTGATTGGTCATCCTACGGCTTTTAGGATTTACTTTCGCTGAATGTTTCATAATCAATTAGTTCAAAGATGATAAAATCTAAATTCCTATACGTATATTATACACAAAGATACTACCCTTGACTAACTGTGTATACTAATAAGTAACAGTTAGGAAGTCCTACTCATGGCAACTAGGCAAAATTCAACAAACGGAAAGCCGAAATCGCCCCGAATACAGGTGGTCCTACCCGAGAATCTCTGTGATCAACTTGCATCACTAGCCGAAGAGGAATCAAGAACAGTAAGTAATATGGCAAAGGTATTAATTCAAAAAGGAATAGAGAATTATCTTGAGTTAAAAGGCAAACCCCTTCTCGCGAAATCAAATACAGAAAACTTTAGAGATAAATTAGAAAAACAAAGTATTCCTAAACTTAAAGGGGCTCCTAAAAGAATTAGATACTTCAATCAAACAAGAGATTCATAATTTATTTTTGTGGCAATCTTTGCAAATCTTCCATAGAACCCATAACTACTAAGACATTACCTCTCTCTAGGATATATTTTGCAGGAGGATTTACAGTTAGCTGCTCAGCAGGTCCTGCTGCTAAAACATTTACTAAGTAGTTTTTTCTTAGATTTAAATCTCTGAGTGATCTTCCAATAAAATCTTCAGGCACCGTAATTTCATCTATACCTGTTTGATTATCTAATTCAAGTCTTTCAATCAAATTTGGCCTTACGAGTTCCAACCCTAGCCTTTCACCTTGCATCCTTGATGGGAAGACGACTTTATCAGCACCAACTCTAAGAAGCATTTTTTCATGGAGATCGCTAGTTGCTCGAGCAATCACTCTTTTAACTTGTGTGCCATCACTATCTTTAGCGATAAGAGTAGTGGTAATACTTGCCTCAATAGGTTCGCTTATACCTACCACCAGTGTATTCATTTCCAATATTCCAGATTCTCTCATTGACTCTTCATCGGTGCAATCTACAACTCTAGCTTCTATAGAGGGTTCTAATTGCCTTAAGTCATCAATAGCTTTTTCTGAGTAATCAGCTGCTAAGACGTCAGCACCATTGCTTATAAGTTCCCTGCACACTGCAGTACCAAACCTTCCAACACCAACTACTGCAAATGTAAGATCTTCTTTCCCTTTTTGAGGGGACCATTGCCACCAATCAGCCATAATAAAATCAGTAACTGCTAAACATAAAGATCAGCTTTTGGATAACCAATTCTCTTTTGTTTATTTATTCTACCCTTATAAAGAGCTTCCCATACAGCGCTTAGAAGCAAAAGTATACCAAGTCGGCCCACAAACATACCAATAATCAGAATGAATTGACCAAAATGATTTAATTTATTTGTTAACCCTATATCAAAACCAACAGTTGCAAAAGCAGAAATACAAGTGAAAAGCATTTCTAAAAAAGTAAATTTTTCTCTATTTACAAAAGTATTTGTAGTACTTAAAAGCATCGCCATAAGAAGGACAAAAAGTAAAGATCCAACTGTTATTCCAACAGCCTTTAAGATTACTTTATCTGAAATTAATCTATTACTGATAACTACATCTTTTTGACCTCTTAATGTTGATCTTGTAGCAGCCATAAGTGCTATAAAAGTTGTTGTTTTAATTCCACCTCCTGTGCCTCCCGTGCTTGCACCAATAAACATTAATGTCATGAGAAGTAAAATTCCTGTATCTGAAATTGTATTTAAAGAGATGGGGTAATTAGTAAATCCAGCAGTCCTAGCACTAATAGTTTCAAATAAAGCCGAAAGTATTCTCTCAAAGAAATTTAAACCTGAAAAGAATTGACCATTAAGAAGCGACTCGGTTATTAAAAATCCAATTGATCCAAATAAAATTAGATTCAAAGTTGTCCTAATTACAAGTTTGCTATGTAATGTAAGTTTTTTATATCTTAAATTATGCCTATGAGTCCAAATATCATCAATTACTCTCCACCCAAGACCGCCGAGAACGATTAAAACTATAAAAACGAAATTAACTACAAAATTTGTTCTATATCCATAAATACTTGAATTCCATATAGAAAAACCTGCATTATTATATGCTGAAATGCTATGGAATATCGAGACCCACAATCTTTCCCAAGAATTATTAATGTTGATAAAACCAAAAAAGTATAAAATAAATGCTCCTAAAGAAATAATACTTGCAGCTGTTATTGCAATACTTTTAAAAGTCCTACCAATACCCCCAACCCCAAACTCATCAAGAGTTTTTCCTTTATCAAGTCTGGTTCTTAACTTTGCTCCCTTCACAACAAATCCCTGCAAAAAAGTAGTAATTGCCATTAAGCCAAGGCCTCCGGAAAGAAGCATAAAAGCTAAAAAAATTTGCCCAAAAATTGTAAGGTCTGAACCAATATCAATTACTGTAAGCCCAGTTACGGTAATAGCCGAAGTAGAAGTAAAAAAAGCTTCCCAAAGTCCCACATTTTGAGAAGAACATAAAGGAGTACTTAATACTAATGTTCCTATAAAAATTACTATTAATCCAGTAACAATAGTAAATTGCGGGACAGTTAACTTTCTATAAAAGTCTTTAAGCCTATAAACAGAATGATTAAAGTCCACTTTATTAACAGATAGCAATTTACTTGAAATTTAAAATTATTAAGAATGGAATAAATACTGACATTATAATAGTTAACCCTACCCCATATTTTGCAATATCAAGGAATTTATATCTTCCCGGAACATAAACCATTAGATTTGTTTGATAACCCATAGGAGTTAAATAAGATTGACTTGCAGCAAATAACACAAGAAGAATGATCGCGTTAGGCGCTATTTTTAAGGTTGATGCGAATTCAATGGCTACCGGTAAAATCAAGGCTACTGAAGCAGCATTACTAATAAATTGCGTAATAACCACGGTAAATATAAAAATAACAAACAATGCGAAGTAAATTGGAAGACCATCTAATAAAAACTTTAAATTTACAACGATTAAATCTGCCAAACCTGAACTTTGGATAGCCACACTAAAGCTTGACAAAGATCCCAATAAAAAAAGCACATCTAATCTTATAGATCTCTTAATTTCTGATGGACGCAAACATCCAAAAACAACCATTGCAATTACCGCTAAAAGTACTGATCCTACAAGCGGAATATTTGTTACAGAAGGCAAAATAATCATAAACAAAGCAATAGCAATGGCTATAGGTTTTTTGCGCAAAACAGGTAAATCATCATCTACCTGATCTAAAACGAGTAAATCATTGCTAGATTGCAACCCCCTAATAGAATCTAAAGGTGCTTGGATAAGCAATACATCTCCGGCTCTCAGAATACATTGACCTAACCTTTCTTGAATAGTTTGCTGACCTCTTCTTAAGGCTAGAACCGTAGCATTATATCTCTGCCTAAATCTCAATTCTCTTAAACTCGCACCAGCAAGCGTTGAGCCTGCAGGAAGTAATGATTCGAAAGTCTTCGTTCCTTCAGAAGAGTTAATAAAAATATTTTTCTGATAGGAGTCTATCTTTTCTGCTAATAATACTGTTCGCTCTTGTTCTAATCTTAATAAATCTGATCGTGTGACTCTAATTAATAATCTATCATCAGGCTCAATCTTTCTATCGGCAAGAGGAGGAAGAATTGTTTTGCCATTCCTTTGCAATTGAATAACATCTACATCAAATCTCCTCTGAAGTCTACTATTACGTAGTGATTGTCCAACTAATTTAGAATCCTGTGGAATAGTTACTTCAGTACAATAATTATTTAAATTTATATTATTTGATAAAGCATTACTAAAACCTCTGTCAGGAAGCAATTTATCAGAAACAAGTATCAAATAAGTAGTACCTATCAACCAAACTGGAACTCCTATTGCAGTAACACTAAATAATTCAAGAGATCCATAACCTAACTGCTCGCTAATATCACTAACAAGAAGATTTACTGAACTACCCAAAAGGGTAATAGTACCTCCAAGCAATACTGCAAAAGATAAAGGCAAAAGAACTTTGGAGGGTGCAATATTTCTTTTAATACACCATCCCTCTACCAGTGGCAAAAGAGAGGCCACAAGAGGAGTATTTGGTACTATTCCTGAGATAGGCGCTACTACAAAAGCCAATAATGTAATAAATCGCTTCGAAGTCTTAATACTTTCAGAAGCTAAAAGTTCCCTTACCCTATCAAGAGATCCGCTCTTAACTAATGCTGACGATATTGAAAATAAGCCCATTAGCGTTATTAAAGAGGGGCTTCCAAATCCGGATAATGCTTTTTGTGGAGAAAGAACTCCCGTTACAATAAAAATTGCAACAGTTAATAAACCTGTTAGCTCAGGAACAATTGTATTTCTTATAAATAAAAATATAGATAAGGATAAAACTAATACCGTGATCAAGGCATCATAGTTTTCGCTGAAAAAAGCAATTAGACTCATATTTAATGCATTTAACTAAATATAGCTTTAAAGTAAGAAAAAAAATTTACAGGTTTTTTATCTATTGATAAATTTACTAATAATTGACTTCTTTCCTAAAAACCATGAGGCCGCAGATTTAATACTTTTATCAAATTTTGGCATTTTAGAAGCGTAAATGATTCTTCTTAGATCAAACGCAAATTTACCTGACAAAGTTAATCCAAGTCCTGATATTGAAGCTTTACCTATACCCAAACTAATCATTTCTCCATTATCTTTAAATTTAAAAGGTATTGGATTCTCTTTCTGTATTAGCAAATTTAAATTATGAGAAACATGTACTCCTTGTTGCATTGCGACTTGTGCTGTAACAGGCAAATTATTTTTTCCTTCAATAATAGAAATATCTCCAAGTACAAAAACATTTGGATAGCAAGGTAATTGAAGCCTATTATTTATTAAAATCCTATTATTAATTTTTTGAATTTTTTGAACAAATTCTGGTAAATTTGGTTTTATACCTGCTGTCCAAATAATTGCAAAATATGGGAATTGATCTACTTGATCGGATTCATTAGTAATGAAAATTTCTTTATCTCCAATTTCAATAACTGAAGAATTTATTAACAAATTAATATTATTGGCTTCAATGGTTTTTTGAGCCTCTTCTTTATTAAAAATTTTATTATTATTCAATATCTCAGCCGTTCTCTCCACAATATTAATCTCGAATTTTGTTTTATACAAATCATTTATCTTACATGCAAGTTCAACCCCGGAAGGACCTGCTCCTATAATAAAAATTTTTTTACAATTATTTTTTAATAACTGTTGTTGCAAGCGATTTTTTAATTTCCGCTGATCTTTATTAGTATTAAAAAAATAAGCATATTCTTTTACGCCTTTTATTGAAAAATCATTTGGGGTAGAACCTGTAGATAAAATTAAGTACTGAAACTCGACTTTAAAGTCATCTTGTAAAATTAAAAACTTTTCATCCAAATCAATTAATTTGACAGTATTTCGTAAAAAAGTTATTCCAGAATTAGCAAAAATAGTATCAAAGCTTGGAATAACTTCCCATGATTGAATCTCATCGCTTAAAACTTCGTACAATAAAGGTTTAAATTCAAATTGCGACTTTGAATCGATAACAAGTATTGATAAATTTGGATTAATCTTTCTTAATTGAATAGCAGCATTAATTCCTGCAAAACCACTTCCAACTATTACTATTAGTTTTTTTATATTATTCATTTAAGAAATATAAATAAACAAGAATGTATTATTAAATTAAACGAATATTTTTCAATTCGAGTGTGATTAACTACAAATTAAAAAATCTCTTGGAATATGGATACCAAAACTGTAAATAAAACAAAATATAATTTAAAAGAACTAAATAGAGAGCTTGTAAATTTAAGCGCTAAGGAGGTCATTGAATGGGGCTTTGATAAATTTGGAAATAATCTTGCTTTTACCACAAGTTTTGGTATTCAATCTTCAGTCTTATTGCATTTAATCCAAAGTTCATCTTTAAAAAATAAAGTAAAAATATTTTGGATAGATACCGGATACCTCCCTAAAGAAACTTACTTATATGCAAATATGCTTATTAATCAATTATCTTTAAATATTGATATTCTGCAGAGTAAAATTTCTCCTGCTTATATGGAGGCAATGTACGGAAAGTTATGGGAGAGCAACAATGAAGAAGATATTAATAAATACCATCAAATAAGAAAAGTTGAACCTTTAGAAGAGGCTCTAAAGGAATATTCAATAAGTTGCTGGGTAAGTGGAGTTAGATCACAACAAAGTGAAAATCGGAGCAAGATGAAATTTATTGAATCTATAAGAGATCGACTTTCTTTGCGGCCAATTTTAGGATGGACTCAAAAAGAAATTTTTTATTATATGGAAGAAAATAAACTCCCACAACATCCTCTATTTGCTAAGGGCTACTCAAGTATTGGCGATTGGCACTCAAGCTCTGCTGAAACAGAAACCACAAAAGGTAGAGCCACACGTTTTGGAGGTATAAAAGAAGAATGCGGCCTTCATGTTAATGACTATCAAATTTAGTGATTCTGATAAACTGAAATTTGATTACCTTCTAATCGGCAATTCTCGATTACATTGGGCATTAAGGAAAGATAATTCATACGAATTTTTTCATACATTATTTGATCAAAGATTTCCTGAAAATATTCATTTAAAACAATTAATTTGGGCCTCAGTAGGGAAATATCCATCAAGCAAACTATTTAAAAACAATGAAATAAGTATTAAAAACTTAACTTTGAAGATCATGCCTGATCATATAGGCATTGATAGGGCATTAGCTTGTTTTGCCGCTCATAAATTAATCGAAAATAAATATAAAAAAAACATCTTAATAGTAGATTTAGGGACAACGGTATCAATCACAAAGATTGATAATAAGGGAAATTTAATAGGAGGTCAATTGTTACCTGGTTTTAATACGCAATTAAAGTCAATGGATGAAAAAACTAAAAATCTTAAATATCCTGAAAATATATTTATTCCTAGTAATAACTTTGAAACAAAGACAAATAAAGCAATGTTGAGAGGAGTTTACAATTCAATATTTGGAGCTATTAAATTATCATTTAATCCAAAACAAGATGTATTAATTCTTTGTGGGGGTGATTCCAAATTTATTGGAGAAACAATAAGAAAAGAAATCAAAAATATCATAATCGAACCTAATTTAGTTATGTATGGAATGATATTTTCAAGAAAATAAATAAATTTAATTTAATAAAGTTCTAGGATAATTTTAAGTCATTAATTAAATGATCTGCCATAATAGCTGCTTTTACTTTTAAATAAATTTTTTCAATATTACCTTGCGAATCAATTAAAAATGTATTCCTAATCATACCCATATATTCTTTACCCATGAATTTCTTTAATCCATAACTATCATACTTAGCGGCAACTTGACATGGTACGGGATCAGTCAAAAGAATAAATGGGAGATCAAATTTTTCCATAAATTTTTGATGAGAAGCAGAATTATCTTTACTTATTCCAAGCACTATAATGTTATTTTTTTGAAAAACATCCCAGTTCTCTTTAAAGTTGCATGCCTCTTTTGTACAACCAGGTGTATTATCTTTCGGATAAAAATATATTATTACTTTTTTACCTTTAAAATCACTTAAAGAGATTTCATTATCAAAAGAATCTTTTAAAGTAAATTCAGGTGCTTTATCACCAATTTTAAGAGCCATTGAAAATAACTGAAGACTATCCAAATAGACTACCAAAAATTTGGTTGTATAAGATGGGCAACGTAACACATGTTTCAAGTCCACAAGAAATTAATATTGCCTCAAAATTATCTTCATCAAGAGCAAAGATTTTTTTAGAGAGTAGATTTTATATTAGAGATGCCTTATCAAAACTTTTTGATTTAAATCCATTAGAAATCCCCTTAAGTGCAAATCCAGGAAAACCTCCATCTCTCCCTAGTGGGATGGGATATGTAAGCATGAGTCATTGTAAAGATTCTTGTATTATTTGCTGGAATAAAAAAAGAATTGGAATTGATATTGAATGCTCTGATAGAAATTTCAATTATAAAGGGCTTGCACAAAAATACTTTTATAAAAAAATTATTAATAATTCTGAATTAAATAAATATGATATTTTAAAACGATGGAGTGCAATTGAAGCAGCTATCAAATGGGATAGAGGAAAATTATCAAATGATATTAAATTTTGGAAGTATAAAAACTACAAAAAAAATATGTTTCATATAGAGAAAAAATTAACAGTTAATTTGAATCAATTTTCATTCTTAAAATGGACAATTTCAATAGCCTCTCAAAATGATCTACACTCTTCAATTAATATTATTTGCAATAATATCAGACATATTATTTAAATAAAATTTAATTAGTATTTTTATTATCCCATTCACTTTTTTTTGAATGCCAGATTTTATAGTTAATAAGATTATTTGGCATATATTCTTGTACTAACTCATTCCTGGGATAGCGATGTGGATTTTTATAAGTTTTTGAATTGTACTTTAAATGATCAGGTACTAACGATAATTTATTTGATCTTACTTTTTCAATCGCATTAAATATATATTTAGTACTATCACTCTTAGGAGAATTTGCTAAAAAGAGTGCTGCATGTGACAAAAAATATGAACCTTCAGGATATCCAACTTTTTCAAAAGCCTCATAACAAGAATTTACAATAACTATTGCATTAGGATCTGCTAAGCCAATATCTTCGCTTGCTGAGATATATAATCTGCGAAAAATATATTTTGGATCTTCCCCAGCTTCAATCATATTTGCAAGCCAATAAAGAGTTGCATCAGGATCAGAACCTCTTATCGATTTAATAAATGCACTTATAATATCAAAATGATTTTGACCATATTTATCATAAATAATATTCTTATTTTGGATTGAATCTTGAGCTACTGAGAGATTTATATTAATTATTTTTTCTTTATTCGCAGGAGTGGTATCAATAGCTAACTCCAAAGCATTAATAAGATTTCTAGCATCTCCGCTAGAAAAGTTTATTAGATGGTCTAGAGCTTCTTGTGAAATATTGACAATTTTTTGATCTTTAATATTTAAATAATAATTAATGACCTTATCAATTATTTTTTTAAGATCACTTTCGCTTAATGGTAATAATTTAAAAACTCTTGATCTACTCAAAAGTGCTTTATTTACTGCATATGAAGGATTTTCAGTTGTTGCACCAATAAAAATGATAGTTCCATTTTCTATGGAAGGTAATAAGGCATCTTGCTGTATTGCAGTAAATCTATGAACTTCATCAATAAATAATATAGTTTTCCTCTTTGATTTGATCCAACGTTCTTCAGCCAGTAAAATTTGATTTCTAAGTTCTTTTACGCCAGATAAAACAGCATTTAATTTTATCAATGTTGCTCTAGTATGAGCAGATATAATTTCAATCAAAGTTGTTTTGCCTACGCCTGGTGGGCCGGAAAAGATTGTATTTCCTAATTTGTCATTTAAAATCGCATTACGTAATATAGAGTTTTGATCAAGAATATTATGCTGTCCATAAAATTCATGTAAAGATTTAGGTCTCAATCTATCCGCAAGAGGAGACTGAAAATTTTCATCGTGGTTTATATTAAAAAGGCTTTCAGATTGCATACAAAAATATTTTTAAATTAAGTAATCACAGTTGGTTGATCCATTTTTGTAAGCTTAGAGATATTTAATAAGTCGTCTAAACTTTTAATTAATTCGCACAAAGCTACCTGCGGATTCAAAGTAAGGTTCTCATTAGTTTGACTAAATTTTTCAAAATAAATCCTAAGTGTAGACCCCTTAGTTCCAGTTCCTGATAAACGTAAAATTATCCTTGAGTTGTTTTCAAGAATTATCCTAAGACCTTGATTTTTGCTAATAGAATTATCTACTGGATCGGAATAAGTAAAGTTATCGGCATTTAGAACAAGACTATTCGCAAATTTATTATTTTTTAATTGAGGTAATAAATGCTCAAGATTTTGATATATTTGAGTCGCTACATCTTTTGGTATTGCTTCATAATCATGTCTTGTATAGTAGTTTCTTCCGAAATGATTCCAATGATTATGAATTAATTCACTTACTGAACATTTTCTACAAGCCAAAATTTGCAACCAAAATAGAACAGCCCATAAACCATCCTTTTCCCTAATATGGTTACTTCCAGTACCAAAACTCTCCTCCCCGCAAATTGTAATCATATTTGAATCAAGCAAATTTCCAAAAAATTTCCAACCTGTTGGGGTTTCATAACAAGGAATATTAATCTTTTTTGCAACAGAATCAACAGCCATGCTAGTTGGCATCGATCTTGCAACTCCAGAAATACCATCTTTATAACCCGGAACAAATTTAGTATTAGCAGTCAATACAGCTAGGCTATCACTTGGATTTATAAAACAACCTTTTCCCAAAATCATATTTCTATCTCCATCCCCATCACAAGCAGCTCCAAAACAATATGATTCTTTATTTAGAAGTAAATCAGCTAATTGATTTGCATAAGTAAGGTTAGGATCAGGATGTAAATTACCAAAATCTTTCAAAGGCAAACCATTTAAAATACAATCTTTTGTTAAACCCATCTTTTCAATGAAAATTCTTTTTGCATATGGCCCAGTTACAGCATTCATTGCATCAAAAACAATTGAAAAATCTCTTTTTAAAAAATCCGCAATTTGATCTAAGTCAAAAATATGTTCCATTAAATCTACATAATCATCTACACCATCAATAACTTCTACACTGGTATCTTCAATTTTAAAAAATCCAACTTTATTAAAATCTGGAATTTTAGCATCATAAAATTTGTAGTTCGTTAACATCTGACTACATTTAAAGACTTTATCAGTGAATTTTTCAGGCGCTGGGCCACCATTTGCAATATTAACTTTGACGCCAAAATCACCATTTATCCCACCTGGATTATGACTAGCTGACAAAATAATTCCCGCAAAAGCATTCTTTTTTCTTATCAGATTTGATGCGGCTGGAGTTGATAAAATTCCATTAACAGGGATGATAATTTTTTTAACTTTATGTGCTATGCATATTTGAATAATTTTGATTATTGCTTCCTCATTTCCATATCTTCCATCTCCACCAATTATTAAGCTATTGTTTAGATTAAAATCTAAAGTTCTCAGTATCGATTCAATAAAAATTTCTAAATAATTATCTTGTTGGAATTCAATTGTGCTTTTTCTCAAACCGGAAGTTCCAGGTTTTTGATTCTTAAAGGGTTCATTAATATAAATTTCTTTAATATGAGACATGATTTAAAACAATAACTAAAAAAATATAACTAATTTAATGGGGCATTTCAGAGGTTCTTAACATAGCGATAAACCATAAAGATGAAATTAAAAGAGCAATTATAATTCCATAATTGACTCCAAATTTAGAAATCGTTAAGGGTACAACTAATGGAAAAGTAATAGCCCCAAATAAAGGTGTAAAAGCAACAAAATTTTTACGCATCATCTATTATTCAAACCATTCCTTATCCATATTTTGCTTTTGATTTGTATTATCTAGAGGAGTAGTTCTATCAAATTTCATGGTAATAGATCTTTCTTGCTTACCGCTTGCATCAACTGCTTTAATATCATAATTCTGAGAACCATCTCTAAATGGCACCTGCAATCGAAAAGTACCGTCAGAAGCTAAAGGTACTTTTTCACCTCCAATAGTTAGATTTGCTGTTGGATCAGTTGCACCATAAACAATTAGTTCGGCATCTGCAACAAGCCAAAAAGATCTATTAGATAAGCCTGCCCCAGACTCATTTGCACCTGAAGACCATATGCCAGCACCAGAGTCATTATTAATTCCTTTTAAATCAGCATTCGAATCGTTCTCCATAAATTCTTCAGAACCGACCCTACTACGCTTAGAAAAAGTAGTCGCTGCATGATAAAGCCTCTCGTGTAAACCACTCGCCTCACTTTCATTAGAAGTGATAATAGCTGCATTAGTTTCAGCAGGTGAATCTAAGTTGAATGGTACAAATTTATCTAGAATCTGCTCTGATGGCTGTGCATTTGGAACATGGCTAGCAGATGAAAAGGCTAAAGACATCCAATTAAAACCATATCGATAACCCAATTCAACTTTATAATCTCTATCAGGCACTGGGATTGGCAAATACCATTCTGTGCTAAAACTATCAACCGCAATTTCACGTAAAGTCCCTTGATTAAATTGACCTTCATGTGAACCAGTTACATCATACAGCCTCAAACAAAGCTTATTAGCACCTAATGATTGAGCCTTATTTCTATCTGTTTCAGATATTTGCCAAAAAACATATGCCCATTCAGGATCTCTAGGAAGAAAAACAAGATTTGTTGGGGTTTCTACTAAAACTTGTTTTGTACTATCTACATTTCTTTCAGCCTTCGAGTTGTTTTCTTGATTTTCTTTATCTCCAACAAAATTTTTATTTTGATAAGTAATGATTAAGTCTATTAAGACCGCTTTAGTTTTACGACTATATAAAGGTACTGATAATTTACTTGCTATTTGACGTAATTGTCTAAGGGTGAGGCGGGTTAATTCTTCCTTATTTTTGATCCCTTCAACCACTTTAAAATCTCCGTTTTTGTTTGGGATCAGTATGTTCTTTTTTTTGCCTAACTGCGTGATATTTTGCTCTGTCGTCAGCATCTACTGACTAATTTTCATATTCGCAAAAGATATCATTTCCATATAAACACATGCTATGACTTGTTTTTAAAAGAATTTCTAAAAATCTAGATATCGAAGATATTTTTTTCAATTTTAAATTTTATTACCACAAAAACCAGACTTTTAAATAAGTATATTTTTTCTTCGGGATCATGTTTTTTATTTTTATTTAAGCTTCTGCAGAAGTTAGCTTAATAAGGTCTTCAAGCGTTAATTCAAGCGGTCGTTTCTTGATCTTTTGTGAATAATCTAATATTTTTTGCCCTGCGGCATTCATTTGTTTATACAACAACGTAGAAAATTCCTTGTCTTCTAATTTTTGTGATTCTTTTACGCACCATTCTAGCAAAAGCTTTTCAGTAGGAAAATCAACCTTACTTTGAGTAGAAATTACTCTAAAAATTCCTAAGCAATGAGAAAGTAATTTAAGGTGAAGCTTCTGAATAGTTGAGAGATTAAGTTGCTCAATCTGCTCAACAACTTCCTTTTCAATTGGACTACTAGAAGAATTAAATTGCTCAGACATTAAATTAATTTAAAGGGATTTAAAAAAGTTCAAAATTTTGTATATCTTTAGTTAAAGTATAAATGAAGACCAATCGAAATAAATTCCTTCGCAAACTATGGTAAACGACAACTTAGTTGATAATATCGTATCTGAACCTTACAAATATGGTTTCGTCACCGAAATAGAAAGTGAAAAAATCTCAAAGGGAATAAATGAGGATATCATCCGTTTGATTTCATCAAAAAAAAACGAGCCTGAGTACTTACTAAATTTTAGATTAAACGCCTTTAAAAAATGGCAAGCAATGGAAGAGCCAGATTGGGCAGATTTAGGTTATGAAGCTATTGATTATCAAGATATAATTTATTACTCAGCTCCCAAACAACAAGAAAAAATTACTAGTTTAGATGAAGTTGATCCAAAATTATTAGAAACTTTTGACAAACTAGGTATACCTTTAACAGAACAAAAGAGACTTACAAATGTTGCAGTTGATGCAGTTTTCGATAGTGTTTCAATAGCGACAACCTTCAAGGAGCAACTTGCAGAGCATGGGGTTATATTTTGCTCTATAAGCGAAGCTATCAAAGACCATTCTGACTTAATAGAAAAGTATTTAGGTTCCGTCATACCAGCTTCAGATAATTATTTTGCAGCTTTAAATTCTGCAGTATTTAGTGATGGATCATTTGTTTACATACCAAAAAATGTTACTTGTCCAATGGATTTATCTTCCTACTTTCGAATTAATAGTGGAGATTCAGGCCAATTTGAAAGAACACTAATAATCGCAGAAGAAGCAAGCTCTGTCAGTTACCTAGAAGGCTGCACAGCACCAATGTTTGATACGAATACACTTCATGCCGCAGTTGTTGAATTAATTGCACTTGACGACGCCTCCATAAAATATTCTACTGTTCAGAACTGGTATGCGGGCAATGAACAAGGTGTTGGAGGGATCTTCAATTTTGTCACTAAAAGAGGAAAATGTATTGGCAAAAGAAGTAAAATAAGTTGGTCTCAAGTTGAAACTGGATCGGCTATTACCTGGAAATATCCCAGCTGTATATTACTTGGTGAAGAATCGGTGGGAGAGTTTTATTCTGTAGCTTTAACAAATAATCTTCAGCAAGCTGATACAGGTACAAAAATGATTCACATAGGTCCAAAAACTAAATCAACAATCGTAAGTAAAGGGATTAGTGCTGGTAAATCTTCTAACAGTTATAGAGGATTAGTAAAAATAGGTTCCAAAGCAAAAGGCGCTAGGAATTATAGTCAATGTGATTCGATGCTAATTGGGGACAAAGCGGCTGCCAATACGTTTCCTTATATTCAATCGCAACAATCAAACTCAGAGGTTGAACATGAAGCAAGCACGTGTAGAATCTCTGAAGACCAATTATTTTATTTACAAAGCAGAGGTATAGAATTTGAAGAAGCGGTTTCAATGATGGTAAGTGGTTTTTGCAGAGATGTGTTTAATCAACTACCTATGGAATTTGCTGCCGAAGCGGACAAGTTACTCTCTTTAAAACTAGAAGGATCTGTAGGCTAATTCATTTTTATTTAATCAAGTTTGATGAAAAGCAAAAAAGAAACCAAAAAACCACTATTAGAAATTCATGATCTTTTTGCATCAACAGAGAATCTTACTATTTTAAAAGGTGTAAATATAACGATTAATCCAGGAGAAATTCATGCAATTATGGGTAGGAATGGTTGCGGAAAAAGTACTCTCTCAAAAATAATTGCTGGGCATCCATCTTATGAAATCACAGGGGGGAAAATAAAACTTTCGGGTACTGATATTGAACCCTTAGAACCTGAAGAGCGAGCTCAAGCTGGGATTTTTCTAGGATTTCAATATCCGATAGAAATTCCTGGAGTCAGTAATTTAGAATTCCTCAGAGTTGCCACAAACGCTAGGAGAAAATTTCTCAACAAAGAAGAATTAGATACATTCGAGTTCGAAGATTTAGTTAAAGAAAAATTAGAGATTGTAAAAATGGAACCTACCTTCTTAGATAGAAGTATCAATCAGGGCTTCTCAGGTGGTGAAAAGAAAAGGAATGAAATACTACAAATGGCACTTTTAGAGCCTAAGATAGCAATCCTTGATGAAACAGATTCTGGGCTAGATATTGATGCACTAAGAATTGTTGCATCTGGAATCAAAAAAATAGCAAATGAAAATTCTGGCATAATTCTAATAACGCATTATCAACGATTACTGGATGAAATTAAACCTGATTTTGTTCATGTAATGGCAAATGGGAAAATAATAAAAACTGGTAATAGTGAACTTGCTTTAGAACTTGAAAAAAATGGCTATGAATGGACTGATAAGTTTATAGATAAAACTTAATTTAAATGCAAATAATTGAAGAGATAAGTAAAAACAGAATAAAAAAATCCGCAAGTGGATCTATGCTACAAAAAATATGTCTTGATAAATTACAAATCAACCCCCTTCCTAATCACAAAAGTGAGCTCTGGAGAATGGCAAATAAATCTAAATTAGCTAGATTTTTAGACTATAAATTAAATCATGATTTTTATAAACCCAATATTCCTTATGAAAATGAATCACAAAATGTTATAAGACTGATAATTGGAGATAATAAGAAAATAAATATCAAAGAGCAAGAATGGGAAATAAAAGAATTAGATGACCAAAAAATTCTTAACTTAATACAACACAAACTTCTAGAATCTGACACAACTGAAAACTGGAGTGCTTTACTAAATCATCTTTTGACAGAGAAAAAAAATATTTGCGGTCTTAATATATCAGGCAAAAATTTACCTCATTTAGAAATAATTACTAATTCCAAGAATAATCTTTTTAATTCAAGAACATTAATTCTTAATATTGAAAAGAATACAGAAGTTGAGATTTCTCAAATAAACTTAGGTGATGATAATTGTTCCTTATCAAATTCTTCCTATTTGTATTTAGGAGAAGATTCACAAGTTAATCATGGAATTGTATCTTATGGGAAATATAAATCACATTTAATTAATTCTTTAAATGTATTTCAAAAAAAGAATAGTGTATATAATTTGGGATCATTACAATTTAAATTTGATTTTGCAAGATTAGAGATAAATATAAATCAAATTGAAGGTAATGCAAAAACTAATATCAAAGGAATGCAAATAACCCAAGATAATGAACAAATTTCTACATATGCAAAAATTGCTTTTAATGGACCTAATGGATTTCTCGACCAACTAAATAAATCATTAGCTAGAGATAGATCACATTCTGTTTTTGAAGGATTAATAGTTGTTCCACGCATTGCTCAAAAAACTGATGCTTCTCAACTTAGCAGAAATTTACTTTTATCTAATTACGCAAAGATTGATACAAAACCTCAACTAGAAATCATTGCAGACGATGTTAAGTGCATGCATGGTGCTACTATCTCTCAACTAAATGAGAATGAACTTTTTTATATGAGATCAAGAGGTCTCACATTAGAGCAAGCAAGTAAACTACAATTAAGATCTTATTATCAAGAAATAATCTCATTTCTACCAATTTCTAAAGAAAGATGGGATTTACTGGCTCTGCTACTAAACAAGAAATAATGAAAACTTTTCAAATTTATAACGTTCACGAGAAAGAAGATTTCCCTCTTTTAGCTAATCATGATAGTGGTAATAACCAAATAATTTATCTTGATCATGCTGCTACTACTCAAAAACCAATACAAGTTTTAAATAAATTAAATGAATACTATAAAAATTTCAACGCAAACGTTCATAGAGGAGCTCATCAACTTAGCGCGAAAGCAACCGATGAGTTTGAAAAAGCACGACACGAAATAAACAACTATATCAATGCATACTCAGATAAAGAAATCATATTTACGAGAAACGCAACAGAAGCGATTAATATCGCAGCTAGATCATGGGGAGAATTTTACTTAAAGGAAAATGACGAAATTTTATTAACCCTTATGGAACATCATAGTAATATCGTGCCTTGGCAATTAATAGCAATAAAAAATAAATGCAAAATTAAATATGTTGGAATTAATAATGAAGGTGAACTAGATATGAAAGACCTTAAATCTAAGATTAATAAAAAAACAAAGTTAGTTAGCTTAGTGCATATAAGTAATACTTTAGGCTGCTGTAATCCAATTAAAGAGATAACAAAACTAGCTAAAGAAAATGGTGCATTAGTCCTTTTAGATGCTTGCCAAAGCTTGGCTCATATAAAAGTTGATGTTCAAGAATTGAATATTGATTTCCTTGCCGGTTCAGGCCATAAATTATGTGGCCCAACTGGAATAGGATTTTTATGGTCCCGAGAGAAAATACTTAATGAGATCCCCCCTTTTCTAGGTGGAGGAGAAATGATTGAAGATGTTTTTGAAGAAAAAAGTACATGGGCTGAATTACCACATAAATTTGAAGCGGGTACTCCAGCAATTGCTGAAGCGATTGGGTTGGCAGAAGCACTGAAATATATAAACAAAATTGGTTTAAATAATATCAACAGCTATGAAAAAAAAATAACTCAATATTTATTTAATCATTTGAGCAATATCGAAAATTTGCATATAATAGGCCCATCTCCAAATACTGATCAAAACAGAGCCTCTTTAGCAGCTTTTTATGTTGATGATATACACTCAAATGATATTGCAGAAATACTTGATTCCAAAGGAGTGTGCATAAGGAGCGGACATCATTGTTGTCAACCCCTTCACAGACATCTCGGAATTAAATCTACAGCAAGAGTAAGTATGAACTTTACAACTAGAAAAGAAGATATAGATACTTTTATTATTAAACTTATAGAAACAATTAATTTTTTGAGAATAAACTCCTAATTGAAAATTTTCTTCAAAAATTTTTCTGATATATTCAAACAATTTATCTTATTTTTCAAATCTTTAAATCCATGTCCTTCTTCTTGATAAAGGTGGATTTCTGAATAAATATTATTATTCAAAAGTTTTTCATGAAATTCCACAGAAATTCTATAGTCAATAACAAAATCCTTTTTACCATGAAAAATTAAAACAGGCTGTGTAATCTTTTGAATTTGATTGATTGGAGATCTATCAAAATATTGGTCTTTATTATCTTCAAAATTTCCTATAAGTGAATTTAAATAATCTTTTTCAAATCTATGAGTATTAAAATGCATTTGATTCAAATCTAAAACCGGATATTTACAAATTGCGGCTTTAAAAAGTGCGTCTCCACAAAGTGCATTAAGGACAGTTAATCCCCCGGCACTATTACCTAATGCAACAATTTTTGTTTTATCAATAAATTCTTCAGAAATTAAAATTTTAACTAGAGCCCTACAATCCATAGAATCAACTATTCCCCAATTTCCATTCAATCGATTTCGATATTCTTTACCAAAAGATGAAGAACCTCCATAATTGACCTCTGCAACGCACCATCCTCTAGAAGTCCAAAACTGAACTTCAGGATTAAGTGATCCGTTAAAATAACCTGTTGGCCCACTATGGGCTTTAACCATTAAGGGCGGTTTTTTAAAATATGAATTAGTAGGTTTATAAATCCATGCATGAGTTTTCCTCTTATCAAATCCCTCAAACCAAATTGACTCGGCTTGAGATATTGACTCTAAAGGCTTAATTTTATTTTGCTGAATTTGAATTTTATGCAACGATTTTATTTCTAATTCAATTAATTTTTCTTCGCAAACTTGACTAGATGCTTTCAATATTAAATTACTAGCGTACGATTTTAAATCACTTAAAGTTGTATAAGGTAAATCTATCTTTCTAACAAAATGCAAGTTTTGATAATTTTCTAATATCCAATTATCTTTATGCTTAGCTAAACAGTAAAAATCATCTTTTAAACCTGAAAATAATGATATTCCTGATACCCATTGAGGTAAACCGTATTCAAAAAATTCCTTATTTATCCTTTTCCTAATATGTATATTGTTCAAATCATTTACCTCAAAAAATATTAAATTCCACCAACCTGAACTATCCTCTGAGCATACTAATAAATTATCACTAATCCAATAAGGTTGAAAAAAAGACATCTTTTCACAATTACTTATTATCTCTTTATCTAATTTTATAGAATTTTCTAATTCACAATTATTATTTAGTTCAGCTAGAAAAAGATTATTATTTTCCCATGGCATAAATGGAAAATCCCACTCTATCCATGAAAGTAAGTTTTCACTTATATTTAATGATAATGATCCTGCAAAGTTATTAAATTTTTTAAGAAAAATTAAATCTTGTTCCTCTTTAAAAATATTAATTTTAAATAAGTAATCTACATTATGAATTTCAATTAATCCAAATAAAGTTTTATCCTCCATTAATACAAAACTACCATCAAAATTCCCAGAAATAGATTTAGTTAACTTTCTAGGCTTATTATTACTTAGTAGATAAGGAAAGTGATCCTTATGATCTTCCGAGTTTAGAAATTTAAAACTATTAATCCAAATTGATTTTGATATTTGGTCTATCCAAACAATGAAAAGTTGATTATTAGATTTAATGCATTTATATGATTGACCTCCATAACCATGAAAAAGACTTGTTATATAGAATTGATCACCAGTTAAATTTTGAGTTATTGAATTAGGATTATTTATTTGTCTTGTAAATATTGCATTATTTTTTTTGTCACCTATACTCACTCTATCTTTCCAAAATATTAAATCTTCAACAATATTTGTTTCACTAAAAGATTTTTTATCTTTATAAACACTTTTTACATTTAATTCTTTATGGTTAATCATTTAGCCTATTGCAATTAAAGTTTCAAATAAATGTTACTATTTTTATAGTCTAACTATAACTTTAATTTGTAATTCAAAAGTGCCAAATCATTTTTCAAAATTAGCAAGAAAGACTAGAAGTGATGTTTCTAATTTAAAAGTAAGCAAAGAAGTAATTGACAATCCCCCTTTAGAAATATTCAAATTAGGCAGTAAAACACTCAGAACTAATGCAAAACGAATTAGTAAAGTAGATATTGATACAAGAGATTTAGCTAAAGATATGCTGCAGAGTATGTATGCTGCAAAAGGAATTGGGTTGGCTGCCCCTCAGGTTGGAATTAGCAAAGAGTTACTTGTCATTGATATAAATTTTGAAGACTCAGCAGCAGAACCACTAATTCTTATAAATCCAGAAATTACAGCTTTTGGATCTACGTTAAATTCATATGAAGAAGGCTGCTTAAGTATCCCAGGTGTCTATTTAAATGTCGTTAGGCCATCAACAATAAAATTAAAATTCCGTGATGAAATGGGTAGACCAAGAAAGATGAATGCTGATGGTTTATTGGCAAGATGTATTCAACATGAAGTGGATCATTTAAGGGGAATATTATTTTTAGATAGAGTTACTTCAAATGAAGAACTAAAAAAAGAATTATCTAAGGAAGGATACAATATTGATGACGTTTTTCCAGTTAGTAATTAAAAGGGTTAATTAAATATGGCAGACACAACAATTTTTTCAAAAATTATCGAAGGAGAGATCCCTTGCGATAAATTATATGAAGATGTACATTGCATTGCATTTAATGATATTGCAGCTCAAGCACCTATTCATTTTTTAGTTATTCCTAAGAAAAGAATTATTAATTTATTAAGTTGTGAAGATGAAGACAAAAATTTATTGGGACATTTACTTATAGTTGGCAAAAAAATTGCTATTTCCAAAAATCTTGAAAACTGGAGAACTGTAATCAATAATGGTGCGGAATCTGGTCAAACTGTGTTTCATCTACATATTCATTTTCTTTCTGGTAGGCCAATGAAATGGCCTCCAGGGTAAACTCTCGTTAAACAAAAATCTAAGCTATAAATATATAAATATTATAAATAACAAAAATAATGGATACATCTAATTCACTTAATTCAAAGAAATCAAAAAATATTTTTCATCAAATTAACAAAAATTGGGAAGAGCTTGATGAAAATCAGAAATTAATTTTAAACAAAATCTGGAAAGTTATCACTTATAAATGGCAATTGCAGATTCTCTTTAACCTTCCTTTCTTAATCTGGTGGGCTTTAGACATATCTTTTACACAAGTTCATCAATTTGACCTAAGAGTTATAAATTACCTCAATCTTCCAAGCTGGGCACTTTCAATGATGGGATTAAGTCAATCTTTAAATTAATTACATTATAATAAAGTAATTAAATAAGATTAATATAGATGACAGCAACATTTAAGAATAAATCCAAATTTTTTTACCAAATACAAAAATTAAGAAAATTAGCTCAACCTTTTTTTCTGCCAATAGATCAATGTACAGGTATACAGTTTATCTGGCTTTTATTATCATTACTTTTTATTGTTGGAGGAATAGTTCTAGTATCGCTAACTGGCTTAATTGGTTTTTTAGAAAGTATCCAACCAATCCTTCTCGAAAAATATTTTGGTGGAGTAGTAAAAACAATTAATACAATATGGTCAAGTCCCTGGGGTTTACTTTTTTCAGGTCTTTTTCTTATCGGATCAGTAAGTTTTTTTAGTTTACGAAAACAATTAAAAAACAAGAGATGGTTACATTGGCTCTTTTTAGGAGTCATAGTTTTGATGTTATTAGCTGTAAATGGAATTAATGCTGGGATAGGATTCATTGCAAGAGATTTAACAAATGCACTTGTTGAGAAGCAAGAAGATGGTTTTTACAGAATTCTTGGAATATATGCTTGTTGCTTTGCGATAGCTCTTCCAATAAGAGTTTCTCAAATATTTTTTACTTATAAATTAGGAATTATTTGGAGAGAATGGCTTTCTAAAAGCCTTGTAAAAGATTACATGACTAACAAAGCATATTATCAGTTAAATCCTAATGATGAAGAACAAACTGACGTTGATAATCCTGATCAAAGAATTACCGATGACACGAGGGCATTTACTGGACAAAGTTTAACTTTTACTTTAGGAGTTTTTGATGCCCTATTAACATTTTCATTAAATATTTTAATTTTATGGAGCATAAGTAGAACTTTAACCTTTTCATTATTTGGATACGCAACATTTGCAACCACGATATTACTTATTGCTGGAAAGAACCTTGTAAAAATAGATTTTGATCAACTTAGATATGAAGCAGATTTCCGATACGGACTTGTTCATATTAGAGATAATGCAGAATCAATAGCTTTTTACTCAGGAGAGAATCCTGAAAGATCAGAAACCGAAAGAAGATTAGGTGAAGTCGTTAGAAATTTTAATCTTTTAATAATATGGAGAGTGATTATAGATGTAATGAGGAGATCTATTAATTATGCAGGAAACTTTTTCCCATATCTAATCATGGCAATACCATATTTTAATGGTGATATTGATTATGGAAGATTTATACAAGCTAGTTTTGCATTTAGTATGGTTGAAGGTTCTCTATTCTTTATAGTTAATCAAATTGAAGAACTTGCAAAATTCACAGCAGGCATTGGCAGACTTGAAGGCTTCCAATCAAAGGTTGAATCTATTAGTCAAGAAACACCTAATGAAAATAAAAATATAACCACTAATTATTCTTCAATTTTAATAAAAAATGCTGATCTTTCTCCTCCAGGATCAAATAAGACCATAATTAAAGACTTAAGTCTAAGCATAGATACTAATGAATCATTATTGGTTGTAGGTCCCTCTGGCTGCGGGAAAACCTCATTACTTAGAATGATTAGTGGTTTATGGGAGCCAGAAAATGGCCTTATAGAAAAACCAAAAACTGGAGATTTACTTTTTATTCCTCAAAAACCTTATATGATTCTTGGGTCATTAAGAGAGCAATTATGTTACCCAACAGAAGTTGATAAGTTTAGTGATGACCATTTGTTATCTGTTCTGAATGAAGTGAATTTATCATCATTATCAGCTCGATATCCTAATTTAGATGTTAAACAGGATTGGCCAAGAATTCTCTCATTAGGGGAACAGCAAAGACTTGCATTTGCAAGGTTATTATTAAATTCACCAAGATTTGCAGTCCTTGATGAAGCTACTAGTGCTCTAGATATAGAAACCGAAAAAAAACTATATAATTTGCTCAAAAAAAGAGATTTATCAATGATTAGCGTTGGCCATAGACCAAGTCTTAAAGACTTTCACCAAAATATATTAGAATTAAGTGGTAACGGAAACTGGAAATTATTAACCGCTGAAAACTATAATTTTAATAACTAACTTATAATTATGTCCTCAAGCGATAAGACAGAATCCTCTATGATTAATCCTGAAAATGAGAATGAAGGAGATCAAACTACAAATAAAAGCAATGTAGATTTAAATAAAGATTACGATCCATCCAATGATTATAATTTTGGGTGGAATAGATATTCCGAAATTACTAATGGCAGATTTGCCATGATAGGTCTTCTATCAATATTAATAATTGAAATATTAAGTAAAAAATCATTCTTTTCATGGGCAGGAATTCTAAACTAATTAATCATCAAATCTTGAACTATTATCTCTTGGCTTATCCTTTTTAGAACCTACGTTATACCTCCCATCTTGGTTCCTATTGATATTATTTGATTTTGCGTTATTTGCTGTTCTACGAACTTGTTTTGATTGATTCAAATTACTATTTTTTTGAGTAAAAGATGCATCCTCTACTTTATTTTTCGAGGTTTGCGTTCTTATATTTCCTCTTACTCTCTGAGTTTTAGATGTACCGGAGGATAAATCAGGAAAAGAATCTTCACGTACTTGTGTAGAGGCATTTTTATTAGGAGATGGCCTAGACCCTCTTTTAACTTCATTTCTTATATTTCTTCTATCCCCAAAATTATTTCTCCTTGCCCCCTGATCTTCCTCAGCTCTAGAACGCCTTCTCTGAGAAAAATCACGATTATACTCATTTTCACTTATATCATTTGAACGCCTTCTGCTTACAGCAGATTCTGGAATAGCCCTAGAAACTCTTCGAGAGCGAGTCCTCTCCTCTCCAAAATTACCATCTTCCTGATCAATATCTTGTGCTCTAAATCTTCTTGAAGATCTATCAGGTTCATCAAACTGTTCATAATCTTCCTCCCATCTATTTCTAGAGGAATTTCTTGGCATGTTTGGAACTTGATCATCTTCAAAAAAAGAGCTTCTTCTGGCCTGATCAGTTGCTATACCTCTTAATCTAACGCTTTCATAAGCAAAAAATACGGTGGTGCCTGCAAGAAGAAATTGACCGAATTGAAGAATTGGATCTAGCCTCCATCCTTGGAAAAACAAAATTCCTCCACACAAAAGGCCAATGGCGGCAAAAAACACATCATAATCACGAGCTAATGCAGGCTTAAAAGACCTTAAAAAATAAAGTCCTCCCCCGCAAACCGCGAGGACAATACCAACAATACTTGCCCAATTTAGACTAGCATTGACCAAAATTTTTCTCCCATAAAGAAACTATAAGAGCTTTAAAACTCTTTATGTATCTATTTTACGTAATATTTTTATAAAAACTAGCGTCTTTTGCCCGCTCTCTCAGCATCTAATTTATCATTTTGACTGACAGTTATCAAAAAGGCTGTTGCAGGAACAACAATTAATAATGCAGCGGCGATAAAACTACCTATCATTCCAACAGCGGAGTTATTAGAAACTTCTGGAGAAAAATTTGCTGATAAAATTAGTTGAGAAATTTGAATCACTTGTTTTCAAAAATTAAATTCTCAATCAATAATAAGAATATAATCCATACTTATGGGATATTTATTAAGATGCTTTAAAGAATTGTGATCTCATTACAAACAAAATTTTTAACTTTTTTGGATATTACTTTAGGACTATCGTTATCCTTGCTTACTTTGGCTTTCCTCATAAGACTAATAATGTCTTGGTATCCAAAGATTGATTCCTCCAAAGGATTATGGATAATTGTTCTATTACCTACAAGTTCAATTCTAAAGTTCACAAAAAAAATCATTCCTCCAATTGGAGGGGTTGATGTAACCCCAGTTATATGGATTGGAATCATTAGTCTTATTCGCGAAATACTTGTAGGTCAGCAGGGCATTATTAAATTAATCTTAAAAGCTAATTTAAATTAATGAATAATATCTAAAAATTAGGAAGCAATTCTTCCTCTACATATTTAGTATGAATTTTTCCTTCTTTAAATTTTTGTTTTTCAAGCAAATTTAAATGAAAATTTATTGTTGTAGGTATTCCGGTCACAGCACATTCATTTAAAGCTCTATTCATTCTCTTTATTGCTGTATTTCTATCTTTACCCCACACTATAAGTTTACCTATTAATGAATCGTAAAAAGGAGGTATTTCATAGCCAGTATAAACATGACTATCTACTCTTACTCCTGGCCCCCCGGGAGGCAACCATCCTGTTATTCTTCCAGGCGAAGGCCTGAAATTATGAGTTGGGTCTTCCGCATTAATTCGACACTCGATAGCGTGTCCATTTAATTGAATCTGTTCTTGATTAAATTCCAAATTTTCACCAGCAGCTATTTTTATTTGCTCAGCTATAAGATCTACGCCAGTCACCATTTCTGTGACTGGATGTTCAACTTGAATCCTAGTATTCATCTCCATAAAGTAGAATTTTTCATTTTCATCTACTAAAAACTCAACCGTTCCAGCACCTTCATAATTAATACTTTTGGCAGCAGCAATGGCAGCATTACCCATCTTCTCTCTTAATTCTTTATTAATAGCTGGACTGGGTGATTCCTCAAGCAATTTCTGATGCCTTCTTTGAACAGAACAGTCTCTTTCTCCTAGATGAATTACATTACCAGACTTATCAGCTAAGATTTGAACCTCTACATGGCGAGGTTTTTTAATAAATTTTTCCATATAAAGTCCATCATTACCAAAAGCAGCTTCTGCTTCACCTTGAGCAGCTTTAAACATTTTTTCTAAGGTTTCAGCCTTCTCAACGAGTCTCATGCCCCTTCCACCACCACCCGCAGTGGCTTTAATAATGACAGGATAACCCATTTGATCTGCCAATTTAAATGCCTCATCAATATTTACCAGTAAACCTTTGCTCCCTGGCACAGTGGGAACACCGACACCATCCATTGTCTCCTTTGCCGTTGATTTATCTCCCATTAACCTAATCGAATTTGGCGATGGGCCTATAAAAATAATTCCATGATCATTACACATTTCAGCAAATTTATCATTTTCTGCCAGAAAACCATAACCAGGATGAATTGCATCAACGCCTCTTGAAGTGGCTGCAGCGAGAATATTTGGAATATTTAAATAACTCTTATTACTCAATGAATCCCCTACGCAAACTGCTTCATCAGCTAATTGCACATGTAAAGCATTTTTATCAACTGTGCTGTACACAGCTACAGTAGCAATACCAAGTTCTCTACAACTTCTGATAATTCGTAAAGCGATTTCTCCACGATTAGCGATTAAAACTTTTTGGACCATTATTAAAGAGAAATTAATTTAAAATAAAAAATTTATAAAAATAACTCATGAAATTTAAATTTAATTTAATTGGTTCTTGAATAAGAATACAACCTAAACCGTTTATATGGTTAATTATCATCCTTAATGCAATAGAAAAGAATTACAAAAATTATTTATTGAAAGTCAATCCTTTACAATGCATCATTTCCTGTAGAATATAAATGGCTTTGGAAAATGATTAATAAAGCCTTGCAGGCGGATGTGGCGGAATTGGTAGACGCGCACGTCTAAGGAGCGTGTGGCCTAGGCCTTGCGAGTTCAAGTCTCGCCGTCCGCACTTCATAAATTACTTTGGTTAACTGCAATGAAAGAAAAATCAGTTGCAGTGGTTATTCTCTCAAATGGACCTGGAGAATTAACTACTTGGGTGAAGCCAGTTATAAATAATTTAAGAAAAGAAATACTAACTTTAAAATCCAAAAAACACATTAATTTGCATCTAAGATTAATTCTTGTTCCTTGTCCAAATGCAAATGGCAATGAATATGAAATAGCCAAAAAATGGCCAAACTTAGACCTTATTACTCCTGCAAAAAAGTTTTGGCAATTGTTAATTAACCCTTATTCCTTTATAAAATGGCCAGAAAGTGGATTAGTAGTATTTCTTGGAGGCGATCAATTATGGAGCGTTTTACTAGCGAAAAGGCTTGGATATAAATGTATTACATATGCCGAGTGGGAAGCGAGATGGCCTAGATGGAATTCATCTATTGCGGCAATGAATGAAAAAGTAAAAAAAAGATTACCGCTCAAATATCAAAAAAAATGCAGAATAGTGGGCGATTTAATGGCCGATATAAACAATGAAGGTAAATATGCTTTTGAAAGGAAAAATGAAAGATGGATAGCGATTTTACCTGGTTCCAAAAAAACTAAATTATCTATTGGTATCCCATTTTTCCTAGAAATGGCTGATCATATTTCATCAAGTAGGAGTGATATTAAATTGATGATTCCTATTGCTCCAACGATAACTATTAAAGATTTTTTATACTATCAGAGTAATAAAAATCCATTAGCCAAAAATTATTCTTCGAAAATTAAATATATTAAAAAATCAGAAGAATCTATCTTTCATTATGAGCTACACACCGAAAATAATACAAAAATTTATTTAATTTCAAATAGTCCTTCTAATCAAATATTAAGACAATGCGAGCTAGCAATAACAACAGTAGGAGCTAATACTGCAGAATTAGCTGCGATAAATCTTCCTATGATCGTAGTCCTTCCAACACAACATTTAGATCTAATGAATTCATGGGATGGAATATTTGGAATTATTGGAAAAATACCAATAATTAATAAAATTATTTCAACATGTGTGAAAAATTGGTATTTAAATAATAAACAATTTTTTGCATGGCCAAATATCAAAGCCAAAAGACTTGTAGTTCCAGAGAGAATTGGAGAAATACATCCGAAAGAAATTGCTGATGAAGCAATACATCTACTCAGTAATTCAAATCTTTTACAAGAACAAAGACGAAATTTAAAGAAAGAGCGCGGAAGTGTAGGAGCCGTTCAAAAATTAACAAGATTAATAATCGATTCAATAACTCATTAAATCAATCACCAAGGATCATCAATATCAACAGGATTGGAGACCTTTTGATCAGTAAGGAGATCCTGTTGATCTATGGGTTCAATGTCAAGAGTTTCATTTGATGTCTCAACAGGACGCTTAGTTGATGATTTTTTTGTAATTCTTTGAGGTTGAATAGAATCATTATCAAAATTATTTTCTTGAGAATAATCATTATCTAAATAAAGTTGCTTTTTAACTTTTAAGTTATCTTGCGAATCATCTAATTCAACATATTCAAACTCATCATCGATTTCATTCTCATCAATAAATTCTTCTTCTCGTGATTCCTCTAAAAGCAGGGTTTCTTGATTAGTATCTACCCCAGAAAGTAGCTGATTTTCTACAGGAACTAAATTTGAAGAGAATTTAGTATATTCTCGATTATCCCAAGATGATCCACCTACTCCCAACTTTTCTAGCAAACCACTACTTAATTGATTTAATTTATCTTCAGCACCTTCATATACAATTATTCTATCTGTTCCACTGCTAACAATTTCATCTACAGGGATTTCCCAGGTACTTAAAACACCTTCTCCAAGCAAAGGGACGCCTATGGCTCCAGTAACCAAAGAAATTAATTCACCTGTTTCAATATCGAAAGAGAACCCAAGTACTCTACCCAATAACTGTCCTGACTCAGTTATAACCTGACAGTTTATTACCTTTCCATATCTATCAGGAGAAAAATTATCACTTAATGAATCTAGAGAATCAACTAAAATTACATCTCCAACTTGTTTTATACTTTCCAAAGGCATCCATCTTGGGAGACCTGGAAGAAATCTAGTAAGAGGATTATCTCTTAAACCTAGAGCTATAACCTCTCTTCTATCAATATCTACAACTACTTCTCCCACGACCCCAAGTCTCCTACCTGTATCAGTAGTAATTACTTGTGTACCCATTAATTCAGATCTTAACCACAGTCGATCACTGGGGATTGACTTTAATGGATCATTTTTTGATGAAGAATTAGACAAACTCATAAAATAATATTACACATTCTGGAGTAAAATTTGAGGTTTGTGTTGTTATGCAGCATTTGGAAGACCTATTACCTGTGTATGAGCTCCTCTTGCTTGTGCAACTCCAATAGTTCTCATAGATGCGCTAATCATTGGTCTTCGGTGACTTACAACAATAAACTGTGCATTTGATGACTGAGATGATATTAATTTTGATAATCTTTCTACATTTATGCCATCTAAGAAACTATCAACTTCATCTAAAGCATAGAAAGGAGATGGTTTGTATTTTTGGAGGGCGAATAAAAAACTTAATGCTGTCAATGACTTTTCTCCTCCTGACATTGAAGCCAATCTCCTAACATTTTTACCTTTGGGATGAGCAACTAAAGTCAATCCCCCCTCTAAAGGCATCTTGTTATTCTCCAACTGAAGAAATCCATCGCCATCAGATAGTAATGCAAAAATTTCTCTAAAATGTTTATCTACCTCTGAAAACGCCTCCATAAAAGCTTCCTGGCGCATTGTTGAAACAGTCTCAATTCTTAAAAGTAATTCTGATCGCTCATTAGATAAAACAGTTAGTCTCTCAACTAAAGCACTCAATCTCTCTTCTAACTCTTCTAACTCATCTAGCGCGAGCATATTAACAGGTTCTAAACTTTCTAATTTTGAATTTAAAGATAAAATTTCAGCATGAAAGTAATTGATATCTTTATTAGCATATTCACCAAAATCGGGAATAGGATTTGGCAGTTCCTTATGATATTCATCGAGCTTAATACTCTCTATTCGTTTTTCTTCAAAAAGTGCATTTTTATCTCGATTTAAATAATCTATTTTGAGTTCTACTTCATTACATTCTTGTCTTTTATTTGAAATCTTTGTATTTAATTCATCTTTGTTCCTACGTAAAACACCTAAGTCTTTTTCAAGGATTTTTTTCCTTTTCTCAAGAATTACTA
>CACOIV010000001.1 GCA_902627335.1 uncultured Prochlorococcus sp. | reverse complement strand
AATCTTCATCATCAAGTGAAAATCTTTTTCCTGATAGGTGAAAAATATGTTTTCTTTCACTTCCTTCAAACCATAATATACCTTTTGCCCTGAAAACATTTTGAGATAGTTGATTATCTAAAAAGTTTTGGAATCTCCTCAATGAAAAAGGCTCTAAGCATTCGAATGAGATGGAAGTAAATCCCTCTATATTATTATCTAGATCATGGTTGTGTTCATGAGAATCATGCGAGTGTTCATGAGAATCATGGTTGTTTTCATGAGAATCATGGTTGTGTTCATGAGAATCATGCGAGTGTTCATGAGAATGATGAACACGCATATTATTAGAATTTTTGACATCTTCAAATATATATTTATCAGTTTCAAAAAGTCCTACACTAATTATTGTTTCAAGACCTACTTTGCTATTTGAACACCTTAGAATTCTAGGTTCTTTTTTGATCTCAAATATTTTTCTTTCAATATCTTCCAATTTTTTATTATCGACTAAATCACATTTATTTATAAGTAAGATATCCCCATAAAGTAGTTGCGAGTAGTAAACGCTTTTACTTTCAAAATTAAAATCAAAATTATCAGCGTCCACTAAAGTTAAAATTGAATCTAATCTTACTTTCTCTCTAAGATTACTTCCTGCAAATGTCATGGCAACTGGCAATGGATCGGCAAGCCCAGTGGTTTCTACAATTAAATAATCAAGATTATGTGATCTCTCTAGGATTTTTTCAACTGTTGAAAGTAATTCTCCATTAATTGTGCAACAGATACATCCATTACTTAATTCGATCATATCTTCTGATGTCTCAATAATTAAGTCATTATCTATTCCGATTTCTCCAAACTCATTAACTAAAACAGCGGTCTTAAGACCGTTTTGGTTTTCTAAAATGTGATTTAAAAGCGTAGTTTTCCCTGAACCCAAGAATCCACTTATTATCGTTACAGGAACTAACTTTGTTTGTACGTCTTGCATTAATAATTCACATTGTTCATTACCGTATTCTAATTAGGATTTTTTAAATATCTATATTTTTCTTGTCAATTAATTTATTTATTTCAGAAGCAAGAATTTGGTCTAAGTTTGAAACACCTCCTAAGTCATGAGTGGTAAATAGTATATTCACACAAGAATATACATTATCCCAATTAGGATGATGATTGTATTTTTCACAAAGAAGAGCAACTTGAGTCATAAAAGAAAAAGCTTCAATAAAATTATTAAAAGAAAACTTCTTTTCTATATTTTGATTTGATATTTTCCACCCAGGTAATTTAACAGCTAATTCTCCCAGCTCTGCATTATCTAGTAAATATGGTTTCATTTTTAATTTATTTGATTTCTTTTTTAATTGTAAATATTTTTTTTAATTTCACCAATTGCATGAATATTTATTTTTCTTATATTATTTCCAAATCTATGCTCCCAGAGATAAATACCTTGCCAAGTACCTAACATAAGTTTTTCATTTTGGATACTGAAGGACAAAGATGTATTAGTTAGGGCAGTCTTAATATGAGCTGGCATATCATCTTCACCTTCTTGATAATGCTTATATGAAATCTCATTTCTTTCTTTAGTTAAATCATGATATGAATTAAATGGAACTATTGAATTAATATATTTTTCTAAATCTTTAAGAACATTTCGATCAGCATTTTCGTTAACAATCAAACTACAACTAGTGTGCATTATATTTAAAACAATTAATCCATTTTTTAGCTTATTTTCTTTAATAAATTTAGTAATAAATGAGGTAATATCTATCAAACCTTGTCCTGATGATTTGATCTGCAAAGTTGAAAAAATTTGTTCCATCAGTAATTAAATAAAATTATTTTTGAGCTTCTTATAATATAGTTTTAAAATTAATACTCACCATAAAAAATTATCTTAAAATATAATTCTACAGGGAGATTTTCTTGAAAAATTCAAATTGGAACAAATTAGGAGCTTACTTAAAAGACACTCAGATTTTGGGTTCGATCCAGAGTACTCTTTATTGGGATCAAAATACTGGAATGCCAAAGGAGGGTTCCTCTTGGAGAGGAGAGCAACTTACTTATTTAGCGAAGATCTTACATGCTAGAAATTCTAGTGATGAATTTTTAAATTTAATAAATTCAGCTAAAAGTGAGTTGAATGAATCATCAGAATTTTTGAATGCTGAAAATAGTGCAAAAAAAAAGAATATAGAATTACTTAATAAAGAATTTGATAGGCAAAGAAAGTTAGATCCTAAATTGGTAACAAATTTAGCAAGAGCAAAATCTCAAGGATATGAAAGTTGGCAACAAGCTAAAAAAAATTCTGACTTTGAAATCTTTCTGCCATATTTTGAACAATTGATAATTTTACGTAGAGAAGAAGCTAATCAACTTTCAGATAAATTGAGCCCATGGGAGACTTTAGCTCAACCGTATGAACCTGATATTAACAAAGAGTGGCTATTCAATATTTTTAATCCCTTAAAAGAATCTATACCATTAATGCTTCAGAAAATAAAAGAAGTTGATAATAAAAAATGGGATATTGATTCCGACACCCAAAAATTTCTTTGCAATAAATTACTGGATAATTTTGGACGTAATGAGGATTTGGTTGCAATTGCTGAATCTCCGCATCCATTTTCCATAACTTTGGGACCAAAGGATTTCAGGATTACAACTAGAGTAGTAAAAGGTGAACCATTTTCAAGTTTTTTAGCTACTGCTCATGAATGGGGGCACTCTATTTATGAACAAGGTTTGCCTAATGAAACTCATCAGTGGTTTGCCTGGCCCCTGGGACAAGCAACTTCTATGGCAGTGCATGAGAGTCAATCATTATTTTGGGAAAATAGGATAGTAAAGTCAAAAGCTTTCGCAAGAAGTTTCTTTCAGGATTTTCTAAAGAGTGGATGTCCTTTTAAACATTATGAGGATTTATGGAAATCGATGAATATTATTAAACCAGGATTAAATAGAGTAGAAGCTGATGAACTTAGTTATGGGATGCATATTTTAATTAGAACTGAGCTTGAAATTGAATTGATTGAAGGAAATCTAATGGCAAAAGATCTTCCCTTTGAATGGAATAAAAAATATAAGAAACTTTTAGGTGTTGAGCCTTGCAGCGATGTAGAAGGATGTTTACAAGATGTACATTGGAGTGAAGGTGCTTTTGGCTATTTCCCTTCATATTTGATTGGTCATCTCATAAGTGCACAATTAACTAACCAATTAGAAAATGAAATCGGGTTAATTGATCAATTAATTGAAAAAAATGATTATCAAATAATTATTAATTGGTTGAAAAAAAATGTTCATTGTCATGGAAGATCATTAAATGCTATGGAATTAGTTAAAAAAGTTAGTGGAAATGAGCTCTCATCTAGTTTTTTTCTTGATTATCTTAATCATAAAATTGATCAATTAAATTAAAATATTTTGATTAATAACTTTCAAAGATTGATTACTAAAGATAAGTTGTAAAATAGTTATAAATTAAAAAGTATATGGCAAATCTTAGTCAACCTCCAAGCAAAAGCACTCCCAATCTTCTTCATATTTTAGACCCTTTTGCAAATGAAGAAAAAACAATTGTCAATACAATTATTGAATTAAATTCAAATACAATCAATAAGTATGAATTAATAACTGAAACTGGTCATCTCAAGCTTGATAGAGTTGGATACTCATCTTTGGCTTATCCATTTGCTTATGGTTGTATCCCAAGAACTTGGGATGAGGACGGCGATCCATTGGATATTGAAATAGTCTCTGTGACTGAACCTTTAATTCCAGGATCAATTGTTGAAGCCAGAATAATTGGAGTTATGAAATTTGATGATGGAGGAGAAGTTGATGATAAGGTAATAGCTGTTTTATCAGACGATAAAAGGGTAGATCATATTAAAACTTTTAACGATCTTGGCGAACACTGGCTAAAAGAAACAAAGTATTATTGGGAGCATTATAAAGATTTAAAAAAACCAGGAACATGTAGAGTAAATGGCTTTTTTGGTATTGCAGATGCAATCAAAACCATAGAAGATTGCCAGGAAAGATATAAAAATGAAATTGAACCTAAATTAGTTGATTAATTCAATAGCTCTTCTATCTATATTCATTAAATATTTCTTCTAGAATCTTTTCAGCTCCTTGCATTTTTAGTTTATTTGCGAGATCTTTCCCAACGCTTTCAGGATCTGTTGAAGGGCCAAATGATTTATCTCTAATAAGTTTCTTTCCATCAATAGAAGCTACCATTCCAGTAAGAAGTATTTGGTTATTTTGTATTGCACTATTAACTCCTATAGGTACTTGGCAACCGCCCTCTAATTCTCTTAAAAATGATCTCTCTGCTAAGCATCTTTTACTTGTCTCTTCATGAGTTAGAACTTCAATCATTTTTAAAACATCATCATTATCTGATTTACATTCAATCCCTAATGCTCCTTGGCCTACAGCATGTAGAGAAATCTCACTAGGAATTAATTGATGTATTCTTGATTCAAATCCCAACCTTTTTAATCCTGCTGCAGCAAGAATAATACAGTCAAACTCTCCTGAGTCTAACTTTTCTAAACGAGTAATTACATTTCCTCTTATATCTTTAAAAATAAGATTAGGATAATAAAATTTTAATTGTGCAAGTCTTCTAAGTGAACTTGTCCCAACAATTGATCCTGGTGGCAAACTCTCTAATTTATAAGACTCATTTTTCTTATTAATAACAAGTGCATCAGAAGGATCCTCTCTTTTAGTAATACATCCTAAAGTTAGACCCTTAGGCAAATTAGTTGGTAAATCCTTTAATGAATGAACTGCAATATCAGCTTTATCTTCAAGCATTTGAGTTTCGAGTTCTTTAGTAAATAATCCTTTATCTCCAATTTTCGCTAAAGCGACATCAAGAATTTTATCTCCTTGAGTTGCCATTGCTTCAATATCAACCTCTATATTTGGTATATTTTTCTCTAATTCCTCCTTTACCCATAAAGTTTGCACCATAGCTAACTTACTTCTTCTAGTTGCAATTCTTATTTTTGAAATAGCCATTAAAAATATTAATTTATTTTAGATTAAAAGAAAGAAGCACAAATTTATCAATATCAGTTTGCAACTTAATGAAGATAAATTAATTTTATTATTTTATATATTCTTTTAAAACCCCATTTCTATTTGGATGCCTTAATTTTCTGAGAGCTTTTGCTTCTATCTGCCTTATTCTTTCTCTTGTAACATCAAAAATCTGTCCGATCTCTTCAAGTGTTTTCATCCTTCCATCATCTATACCATAACGAAGTCTAAGAACATCTCTCTCTCTAGGACTTAAAGTTGCTAAAACACCTTCTAAATCTTCCCTTAATAAGGTTTTAGATACATCCTGTTCTGGATTCTCTATATCAGCTTCAATAAAATCTCCTAACCTTGAATCCTCTTCTTTGCCAATAGGAGTTTCTAAAGAAATAGGTAGTTGGGCACTTTTAGCTATGAATCTTAATTTCTCAATGGTCATTTCCATACTTTCAGCTATCTCTTCTTCACTGGGTTTTCGGCCAAATTCTTGACTTAATACTTTGGTGGTTTTTTTTATTCTGGATATAGTTTCATATAAGTGAACGGGTAATCTAATTGTTCTACTTTGATCAGCAATAGCTCTTGTAATTGCCTGGCGAATCCACCATGTGGCATAAGTAGAGAATTTATATCCTTTCTCATGATCAAATTTTTCAGCTGCTCTAATAAGCCCTAAACTCCCTTCTTGGATTAAATCTTGAAATGATAAACCTCGATTCATATATTTTTTAGCAATTGAAACTACTAGTCTTAAATTAGATTGAACCATTTTTTCTTTAGCTCTTCTTCCCAATAGTAATCTTCTTCTAAATTTAGAAAGAGGCATATCAATTAGCTCCGCCCACTCTCTTACAGAAGGGAAATGACCCTTTTCCGATTCATACTGGGTAGCTAATTCTTCAAGTTGGAGTAAGTCTGCAATTTTTCTTGCAAGTTCAATTTCCTCATCAGGTCTTAATAATCTTATTCTTCCAATCTCTTGTAAATATACTCTTATTGAATCTTCTGTATAAATTCCTTTTGGTCCAAGTTTTATATTTGCTAGATTTTTTTCGTCATCTTCAGAAGGATTGTGATTATTATTTTCTAATTCACTATCATTATTGATTACTTTCTCAGAGTTATTATTGTTTACTTCTATTTCTGCAGTTGGGTTAATATTTTTAATTACCTTTTTCTTAGAACGTGACTTTGAATTTTTTGACTCTGCAGCTATAGGACACATAATAGACTCCTTTCTATGGTGAATTTAACTAAATAAAACTTTAATTACGGCAATTTCGCACATTTAGTAGTAAAAAGTTGCTTTGAGAACGAGTGTATCTATTCACAAAGATTTTGATTAAAAAAAGTGCTTGTAAAATGTTGAAAAAATTAATTAGTGTTATAAATTACCTAGAGCAAAAAGTTTTGGGCTTTCTCAGACTGGCAGATCAATTTGAATTATATTCATTGATCAGAGCTTCATGTCTTCCCTTAGAACTTGATGCGGACAATGTGCAAAAAACACTTTGTGGAATGTTCAACAATCCAATACTAAGAAAAAGTTTTGAAGCTCGCAACTAATAATCTAAGTCAACATTCAAAAGTTTATAGTGTTTTGATCGATTTCGGTAGAGATAGCAACAGTTTTGATTATATAGATGGAAATTTTTTAGGTGTAGAAATTGGGGATATTGTTCTAGTAAAAATTAAAGGTAGAGTGATTACGGGATTAGTTATTAAAGAAAGCTTATGTACAGAAATATTCAATTTCAATACTGCATTTAAATATTCTTTCATCGAAAGAATTATTCAAAAAAAAGTTTTTTATAAATGGTGGAGTGATTGGATAGAGGATATAGCTTTTGACCATAAGGTAAATATTATAAAAATGTTTAAAACAGCTTTACCTCCAGGTTGGTTTAGTAAATCAAACGTAAATAATAAGAGGATTTCTTCAAATTTCTGGATAGCAATAACTCCTAATTTAAATAATCAATATAAGGATTTAACCAATAAACAATTATTACTAATTCAAAAAATCAACTCTCAGGACGGTTTTTGGCAAAGTGACTTAATAAAATCTGGATTTAGCTCAACCTTAATTAATTCATTAATTAAAAAGAATTTGATCAAAAAAATAAGTCGATCAAAAATAGATAGTTTACCTTTGACTTTATTTAAAAATAATTCTAAAGATAATCAAATTCCTTCACTTACTTATCAACAAAAAGAAGCAATATCAAAAATAAAAGAAATGAGGGAAGGGGAATCTTTACTATTATGGGGAGAAACTGGTTCTGGAAAGACAGAAATATATTTAAGAATTAGTAAAAGTTTTTTAGAACAAAATAAAAGTTGCCTAATCATGGCCCCAGAAATTGGTTTAATTCCTCAATTAATTGACAGATTTTCTAATAGATTTAAAAAAAATATTTTTGAATATCACAGTAATTGTTCCTCAAAACAACGTCAATTGGTTTGGAGAAAAATATTGGAAGAGAAAGAACCTTTAATTGTAATTGGGACTAGATCATCGATATTTTTGCCTATAAGAAATCTTGGGGTGATAATAATTGACGAAGAACATGATAACTCTTATAAACAAGAGACTCCTATGCCATGTTACGACGCAAGAGAACTAGCCTTAGATAGAGCAAAAAGAGGTGGAGCTAAAATTATATTTGGAAGTGCTACCCCTTCTCTTAAGACCTGGAAGCAAGTTAAATATGAAAATAAGTTTAAGTTAGCAAGAATGAAAGAAAGGATATCAGTTGCCAAAGTTCCAGAAATAAAGGTGATAGATATGCGAGATGAATTTAAAAAAGGAAATAAAAAAATTTTTAGTAAAGAACTTTTTAAATCACTTAGAAATTTGAAAGAGAAAAAAGAACAGGCAATTATCTTAGTCCCAAGAAGAGGATATAACGGATTTCTTAGTTGTCGAAATTGCGGTTTTGTTGTTAATTGTCCAAATTGTGATACTGCTTTAACAGTTCATATTGGTAAAAAAGGTAAAAAATGGCTTAATTGTCATTGGTGTGATTTTAAAAGTCAGTATATAAATTTTTGTCCTGATTGCCACTCAAATGCTTTTAAGCCATTTGGAATAGGGACCCAGAAAGTTGTTGAATTCTTGAAAGAGGAAATGCCTGAATTAAAACTACTAAGATTTGATAGAGATACTACCTCGGGGAAAGAGGGGCATAGGAAAATTCTTGCTCAATTTTCTGAGGGTAATGCAGATGTCATTGTAGGAACGCAAATGCTTGCTAAAGGTATTGATATTCCAAATGTTACTCTTTCAGTTCTACTCGCTTCAGATAGCATACTTAACCGTCCTGATTTGGCAACAGAAGAAAAGGCATTACAATTATTTCTTCAGTTGGCTGGGAGATCAGGTAGAGCAGATAAGGAAGGTAAGGTAATTCTTCAAACATATCAACCTAGTCATCCTGTAATTTCATTTCTAAAAAAAAGGGATTATGAGAGTTTTTTAAATGAAAGTTTGAAATTAAGAGAAGAATTAAATTTATTTCCTTTTTGTAGAGTTTGCCTCTTAAAGATATCAGGTTTCGATAATGCCCTAACAGAACAAACTGCTAATAAATTATCAGAATATTTAACACCTTTGTGTTTGAAAAAAAAATGGAGTTTGATAGGACCTGCTCCTAGTATGATCCCGAAAATTGGTAAAAAGTTTAGATGGCAAATATTAATTTATGGTCCAGATAAAACGGAATTGCCAATTCCGAAGGAAAAATCTCTATGGGACTTTATCCCAATAAATACTTTTTTAACAATTGATATTAATCCTGTAGAAATTTAAGAAGGTAATTCAGGTAAATTTGAACCAATTTCAAATCTATTTCTTCGAATATAGTAGGCGATAATTACTAAAAAAATTACAATTGATGTTCCTAATATAAATTTATTCCAATACCAATAAGAGAATTCAATAGTATTGTTGCTTCCTGGAATTAATTGCCAGTAAATAATATTTTTATTAGTAGAAATCTGATCATTTTTATTTAATATATGAGTCCTAGAGGGATTTATTATATTTATATTTACTTCTAAATCATCAATTTTATTAAGATTAATTAGATCATAATTTATTTGGAAACTTCGTTTTTCTAATAATAAATAGTTCTTTTTTAAATAATTGATTGTAATATCTTTTAAGTCGATATTAATTGTCGTTGAAATTATTTTTAGAATTTTATTAATATATAATTCAGCATCATTAATTTTTAAATTTTTCTTAATCAGTAGTAATTTTTTATCATCAATTGTAAGTTGATTATTTGAAAAATTTTCTTTAAATTTTTCCTCTAATTTAATTTGCCAAGGTATTTTATTTATATATTTATTTTCTATTCGTAAATCTATATTTAAGGCATCAAGATCTCTGAGATCTAATGAGTTATCAATTTTTACACAACCACTTAAAAGAGTTAACAATATTAATAGTAAAAAAAAAGTAAATATAATAAAACCTTTTTGAAAAGATTTTGTTTCTCCTGTTGGATTATCTGTAATATTTATATATTTCTCTTCTTTAAGAGAATTTTTTAAAACTTTTTGTGGAAGAGATGAACTTTTCTCCGTAATAAGATTACTTTCAAATTTTATATTCCAATTTTCAGGTATTTGCAGATTAGGGGATTTTAATATTTGCATGAGGGATAGCGCTTCGTCTCTAGTGTTGGAATATTTTGATTTTGTTAATGGCTTACATAAATCTATTGCCTCTTCATTCCTATTTACTCCGCTTAAGGCTGTAATAAGCAACATTCTAATATTATTGCCCTCAAGAGTATTTACTTTAAAAGAATCTATTTGAGGATATAGAATTTCAATACATAAATTATATTCGCCTTTGCTTAAAGCAAGTTCCGCCTCTTTTATAAATTGCTTATAGTTACTCATTACTATGCATTAATCATTGTACCGATACCAGCATTAGTGAAGATTTCTAATAAGAGAGCATGTTCAATTCTTCCATCAATAATATGTGCAGCTTTGATGCCCTGAGCTAAAGCTCTAATACAACATTCAGTTTTTGGCTTCATTCCATCTGAAATAATATTTTCTTCTATGAACTTTCTAGCTTCTTTAAGATTAATTTGTTTCATAAGACTATTATGATCTTTAATATCTTTTAAAATTCCTGGAGTATCGGTAAGTAGGATTAATTTTTCAGCATTTATTGAGGCAGCTACCTCTCCTGCAACATAATCAGCATTAATATTAAGAGTTACTCCATCTTTTGTCGATCCAATACTTGAAATTACAGGGATGTGCCCATTCTCAATTATGGGATCTAATATTTTTGAATTTATCTTAGAAATATCACCAACAAGTCCATGTAATTTACTTTCTAATTTCCTGGCTTTAATTAAATTTCCATCTAATCCAGATAATCCAATAGCTGATGCACCTGTATTATTTATTCCTTGAACTATTTTTTTATTTATTCTGCCCATTAAAACCATTTCAACTATTTCCATCGTTTTTTCATCCGTAACTCTTAAGCCATTCTCAAATTTTGGCTCTATATTTAATTTTTTTAACCAAATATTAATTTCTGGTCCACCTCCATGAACGATTATTGGTCTTACACCAACGCTTGAGAGAAGCGCAATATCTCTAAATACAGCATCTCTAAGAATTTGATGATTCATAACTGAACCACCATATTTGATTACAATTTTTCTACCAGAAAATCTTTGAATATAGGGTAGAGCCTCACTTAATATTGAGACTCTTTGTGAATCATCCATTTTAAAAATATTTTGATATAAAATTTTTTGTAATAATACTATTATTATATTTTGTAAAACAGGATAAGGTCTAATTTAGTTTCATTGTCATTGAATATAAATTCTGATTCAAGACCTTTAGCAAAAAATCTTTCTATCCTATCTTTCTTTTTAATCCATTCTTCTATAGGTATAGCATTAATCTCAAAATGCATTCTAAGACCATTTTTTTCATCCTTAGTTATTTCTTCAAGTTCTAGTAATTGAGGAGGATTATCAAAATTCCATAAATTTAAAGCTTCCAGGGATGATTCTAAATGCGCTTGAATTCCATATCTCCACTTGGTTACATCTTTGACAAGATTAGTTAGCTCTTCAGGCCTATTAAATTTATTTGAGGAAAATTTATCCTTGTTAATCAGTTGCACGGGAGGTATTTCAGTGGTTTTTAAAGCCAAGCCAATTAGAAATATTGGTACTCCATAAAAGAAAGTTGGGACACTTAAATTCACTGAGTCTGTGAAGTATGCAGTCATCCCAATAAAAGAAAGTGAACCGCCTGTTATAATTATCAAATTAGCTGGAGAGTATAGTTTCTTCATGTTTTTGGGTATTAGGGAAAAAGTTTAGTGAAATACTATGCAAGATTCTGATAGAGATTTAGAAAAATTTGTTTCAAAGCTAGATAATGAGAGATCTTGGCTTCTAAAAAATATTGATAATGGGAAATGGCCTGAGATCAGAAAGGAACTTGCATCTTTGGAAAGAGAAATCAGTAAACTCATTCTAAGACTTAAGGATGTTGATAGCGAAATAAAAAAAAATTAGAATGGTATTTCATCAACCTCTGGAACAAGAGGAGAAGAATTCCAAGATTCATTTCCTAAATTATTTTTTGAATCATTATTATTATCAGTTACTTCTTTTGAATCTTTATTAAGTGGAGCAATGTCTTTTTTAATTGAATTATTTTCAGAAAGAGTAATATGATGGATTCTTGAAGCAGTAAGTTCTGCTTGTTTTTCCTTCGTTCCATCTTTTCTTGTAAGGTTATTCATCCTAAGACGACCCTCAATTACAACACTTTGACTCTCTTTTAAATTATCTACCATCTCTTGAGCTATTGTTCCCCAGCCTAAGATTTTTAAATCACTTAATGGGTCGTCACCACGCAAACCTTTAATTTCTACTACCATTTCAGCAATTGGGGTTTGGTTCTCTTTTGTATAACGCATTTGAGGTTCTGTTTTAACTTTGGCTTGAATTAAACAATGGTTCATTTGTCTTTTTTATTTAAAGATATATTGATGCAAAATTCAGAAAAATGCCACGAAAATGTTTGGATCCTTTCAGGAACATCTGATGGGCCTATTATTGCTGATAAATTATTAAACCTTAACTATGTAGTTTTTGTAAGCGTTATTAGTCATAAAGCAAGTTTAGTTTATCCAAGGAAAAGTAAGTTACACATCATTACAGGAAAAATCTTTGATGAAATAGAAGTGTGCCAATTTTTAGAAAAATATCAAATAGATTTGATTATTGATGCTACTCATCCTTTCGCAATTCAGATTTCCGCAAATCTTGCAAAAGGATGTAAAAAATTAAATAAAATGCTTTTAAGGTTCGAAAGACAAATTCAGTCTAAATCTCTATTAAATTCAAGATTTGTGGAGGATTTAAAAGGAATCAAAATTTCAGATATTAAAAATAAAAATCTTCTTTTAGCTATTGGAGCAAGAAGCCTTAATGAAGTAGCGGAATACTATATGAACTTCGAGGTCAATATTTTTGCAAGAATCCTTGCTACAGAGGAAAGTATATTAAATGGATTTTCTTCTTGCGTAAGAAATTCGAACATAGCAATTTTAAATCCAAGCAAGTTTGGGGAAAACAAACTGGAGTATTTTTTATGTAAAAATTGGGATATTGATTATATTTTATGCAGGGATTCTGGTAGTTATTCACAAATGATTTGGGAGGAAATATCTGAAAGAACTAATATAAAATTATTTAAATTGAGAAGGCCAATAGAGAAGAGAATAAAATATGTTTTTACGGATTATGATAATTTGATAAAATTTATTTCTAAAATCTAAAATTACCATATGAATTATTTATTGATTCTATGTACAACAGTATCTAATAAATATTGTGCAGAAAAAATAGCTAGAAAATTACTCAATGATAAGTTAGCAGCATGCGTTTCTATCAAAGAAATTAATTCTTTTTATCTTTGGGATGAAAAGATTCAGAATGATTCTGAATATGAAGTAACTATTAAAAGTAAATCTGAAAAATTAAATAATCTTATTGAATTTCTAAAATTTGAGATTGGATATGAAATCCCGCAAATCATATACAAGAATTTTGAATCTGAAAGTAGTTATTATGAATGGGTAGTAAAATCGATGCATTAAATATTTTCTTCAATTAATTTTTTTAAATTGACCTCTGGCCTTGAACCGATTTGTGTAATTATATGACCTGCACAAATAGAACCAAATATTCCGCAATTTTGTAATGAAAATCCATTAATAAGCCCATTGATAAATCCTCCTGCATAGATATCTCCTGCTCCAGTAGTATCAATTATTTCTCCAAAGATATAAGGTTTTATTTTTTGAATATTTTCATTATTTATCACTAATGATCCATCTTTTCCAAGGGTTACAACACTTAATTTACATATAGACTTGATTTGTTCGATACAATTACTTAAATCATTTTTTTTAAAAAGACTTTTTAATTCACTTTCATTACAAAACAGAATATCTGTAAAGTTTTTAATTAATTCTAAGAAACTATCTCGATGCCTCTCAACACAAAAAGGATCAGAGAGAGAAAGAATAATTTGAGTATTTGATTCTTTCGCAATTTTTGCTGCTTCTAGAAAAGCTAATTTCGCTTTTTCAGCATCCCAAAGATATCCCTCAAGATATAGATATTTACTTTTTTGAATTGATTTGAAATTTATATTGTTCTGTTCAAATTCTACGGAGGCACCTAAATATGTACACATCGTTCTTTGTGCATCTGGCGTAATTAAAATTATAGAGTGGGCACTTTCCTCTAAACTTATAACTGGCTTCATTTGAAAAATAGTACCGCTGGCTTTAATATCACTAGCGAAAAATCCTCCAAATTTATCATCTTTAACTCTTCCAATAAATTCAACTTTATTACCTAAATTTGCAAGAGCAACAACAGTATTAGCAGCTGATCCCCCGGATACCTTTTTTAAAATATTACATCTATCAAGGATATTTTTTGAACGATTAATATCAATTAAGTTCATTGATCCTTTCTGGAGGTTATTGATTTCTAAAAAATCATCTTCGACATTAACAACAATATCTACGATCGCGTTACCAATCCCTACTAGATCTATAACTTTTTCATCTTTTAATTTTGATGGAGTTTTTTTCATAAATTTTTCTTATCTAAGCAATGCTCTTTTAGGTCCATGTATTGGATCTTCAATAACTATAGTTTGATCTCTATTTGCTCCTAGAGAGACAATAGCAATAGGGACCTCCATTAATTCTGCAAGAAATCTTAAATAATTCATAGCACCATCAGGTAAATCGGAAAGATTTCGACAATCAGCGGTGGAACATTTCCAGCCTTCTAATTTTTTAAAAATAGGTTTACATTTTTTTAGATCATCTGCATTTGTAGGGAAATAATCAATTTTTACTCCATTTAACTCATAAGCTACGCAAACTTGTATCTCATCTAATTCATCTAAAACATCTAGCTTAGTAATTGCTAGACAATCTAAACCATTAACTTGTACAGCATATTTTCCAATAATGCCATCAAACCATCCACATCTTCTTCTTCTACCAGTAGTAGTTCCGAATTCTCCTCCTCTATCACAAAGTTGGTCATTTATGCTGCCCTGCAATTCAGTTGGGAATGGACCCTCTCCTACTCTCGTAGTGTAGGCTTTTGCAACTCCAATTACCCTATCAATTAAAGTTGGGCCAACGCCAGCACCAATACATGCACCCCCTGATATTGGATTTGAAGATGTTACGTAAGGATAAGTTCCGTGATCCAAGTCCAGAAGAGTTCCTTGTGCACCTTCAAATAAAATATTTTTTTTATTGATTGCAGCCGAGTGAATTGTTCTTGTGCAGTCAACAACATGGCTAGATAATCTAGCGCCAAATTCAATATATTCTTGAACAATTTCTTCTTTGACTAAAGGTTTTATCCCATATATTTTCTCTAGTAAACCATTTTTTTCCTTTAAGGGTATTTCAATAACATCTCTAAGCCTTTCCTCATCCAGCAGATCTCTAACTCTTACACCATTCCTTTGTGATTTATCAGCGTAAGTTGGACCAATGCCTCTGCCTGTTGTTCCAATTTTGAGTGATCCTCTTTCATTTTCCATGGCTTCATCAAGTAACCTATGGTAAGGCATAGTTACATGCGAAGTAGATGATAGTTTTAAACCAGATATATCAATTCCGTTCTCTCTAAGCATATCAATTTCTTTAAGTAATACTTTGGGATCTACTACTGTTCCAGAACCGATGAGGCAGGTGGTATTTGGATAAAGAATACCGGAGGGAATTAGATGAAGTTTTAAAACTTTATTATCTACAACAATCGTATGTCCTGCATTCACCCCGCCTTGGTAGCGAACCACAACATCTGCCGAGCGACTGAGTAAATCAGTTATTTTACCTTTACCCTCGTCACCCCATTGAGCTCCGATTACAACAACATTAGCCAATTTTAAAAAAACAAAATTTAACAGGAATATACAATGATATGCAATAATTTTGCTTTCATTGTAAAAAGATAATGATTTGTATTAACTTTCTCTAAGAACCATTTTCTCAGCGATAGATAATTCCTTATTTAGCCGCTCTTTAAGGTTATCTGGTAAAGGTCTTGTGGCGAAATTTTTATAGTGGCCAGCCATTGCGTTTAGTGCGGTTTGCATTGTAGTGAATGATTGAGTAGTGTTAACCATGCCTCTGTTCCTATATCTAGAAATATAATCTGTTATTACAGATAATGCTTCCTCTCTCACTTCTTCTTTATTAGGCGCATCCTTAGGTGTATCAATTACTTCCTTTAAAGTTTTAACTACAGAAACTGTATCTTTCGTGTAATCACCGGTCATATTACTTTTTGCAGCAAAAGCTGGATATCCTAATAATGTGACACTTGTGATTAATGACAGGGTAAATATAAATACTCTATGAAAAATTTTTGAAAGTGATTTAAACATTTTTTTAATCATAATTAATTACTCTTAATGATTTTATATTCTTTATTTACTCTAATAATACATTAGTTTTGATTCATTAAGAAATTTTTCTACTAATTCTTTTGATGAAAGTTTAAGTTGGATTTTTTTTGATCTAGAAATTAATTCTACTTGATTATCAATCGCATCTCTTCCTACAATTATTCTGAAGGGAATTCCTATTAAGTCAGCATCCTTAAATTTAACTCCTGCTCTTTCATCTCTATCATCAAAAAGTACATCAATATTATTTTTTTGCATCTCTGTATATATGCTTAGTGCTAATTTTTCTTGTATGGGGTCTTTTAAATTTGTAGCAATTAAAACTACTTGAAAAGGTGAAATTTGAATTGGCCAACAGATCCCATTTTTATCATGATTTTGCTCTATGGCAGCTTGGGCTAATCTAGATACTCCTATCCCATAACAGCCCATCCATATATTTTCTAAGAGACCCTTTTGATTTGAAAATTTTGCATCTAACTTTTCACTATATTTTTGTCCTAATTGAAAAATATGACCAATTTCAATCCCCTTCGCTTCTAAAAGTATTTCCGAACTTTCTTTATTTAAGAAATCCCCTGCTTTTGAATTCCTTATATCTGCTTCTATATAATTATCTCCAATAAATTTCCATGAATTAAAGAATTTATGGAAATCTACCTTGTTAGCACCACTTACAAAGTTTGATAAATTATAAGCAGAATGATCCACTATTCTTACCCATTTCTTTTCCCAGGAGGAATTTTTTTTGATTAATTGGTCTTCTAAATCTGGGCCAATATATCCAAGGGGTAATTCATTTAAGTTTTTCTTTATTTCTAAATCACTTTCGATAATAGAGAGATTTATCAAATTAGATTGTTTTGTCTTATCAATTAAGTTAAAAACTTTAACATCATTTATAGTTTGGTCTCCTCTGATACAGAGTAACAAAGGGACTTCAGATTTATCTTCAAATTTTGCTATGTATATTATTACTTTGACTATCTGTGAAGGATCAAGATTATTTGTTTTGCAGATGTCTTGAATAGACTTTTGATTTGGAGTATGAATTAAAGATTTTGAAAAATTCTTAAGAGGTTTTTCTTTGGAGGGTATTGATATTGCTTTTTCAATATTTGCTGAATAGGAACCACTTTTAGTAAAAAGGATAGAATCCTCCCCAGAATCAGCAGTAACCATAAATTCCTTGGATGCTGCCCCACCAATAGCGCCACTATCTGCCTCTACGCCTAATGTATTTAAACCACAGTTTGCAAAAATATTCTCATATGATTTTTCCATGATTTTATAAAAATCAACTAGATCCTCTTTAGAACTATGAAAGGAATAACCATCTTTCATTATAAATTCTCTGCTTCTCATAAGCCCAAATCGAGGACGAATTTCATCTCTAAATTTTGTTTGAATTTGGTAAAAACAAAATGGTAATTGCTTATATGATTTCACTATTTCGGAGGCAATGTAGGTAATAACCTCTTCATGAGTGGGCGCCAATCCAAATGAACGGTCCTGTCTATCTTTAAGATTAAACATAATCCCCTCACCTTCTGTATATCCTTCCCATCTCCCTGATTTTTTCCATAATTCCGAAGGATGCAGCTGGGGTAAAAGTAATTGACTACAACCAATTTTGTTTAATTCTTTTTCTATTATTAGAGAGATTTTTTCTATAACTCTTAACATCAATGGCATATATGCATATATACCTGAGCTAACTCTTTTTATAAATCCCCCTTTCAAGAGGAGTTGATGGGAGGTGATTTCTGCTTCTGAGGGAGTATCACGAAGCGTCGCCAGAGGGAAAGAAGTGACGCGCATCTTTTGAAAAATAATTACAACAATCTTATCAATCTATGGTTTAAAAATTTTAAAGTGTCTTGAGTCCCTGAAGCCATGTAGTTTTGCTCTTGGCAATCTGCTATTTTCTTCAATAAATAAAATTAATCCAAATTTGGAAAAAATTTAATTATTTACAATAAAGAATTTGAAAATCATGGAAAGTTTAGATAAAAATATTTCTAGTTCGGAAGAGTTAGTAGGTATCGATGAAGTACAAAAGTTTCTTAATAGATCAAGAGCTTCTGTTTATAGATATACCAATACTGATGTTAGAAATCTGAATCCTATATTTAATCCAAGAAAACTAAATCCCGAGTATAGGAGTGATCAAAAGGAACCTTTGCGTTTTCACCCAAATGAAATTGCAAGGTTTGCAAAGGATATCTTAAGAATTAAAGAAGTTACTGTTGAGGTTTTCAATTCTCCATCATCTGCTGCTCAAAATGTTTTAGTGCAAATTTTGCAGGAACTTAAAGATATAAAGGCTTTACTTGAAAAAAATAATATGACTTAAAAATAATTTTGATTTATTTTCACCTTGATTGTAGGATATATTTGTTAAGCAAAACTTAATTTTCCAAAGTAAGATTAAGCTCTTGATTGATACTAGTCCGAAGCAATCTGCAAAAAGAGAAACGGATCAATCCTTATTCCCAGTTTCTATTAAAGAAGAAAAAGGGAGGGAGGATAAAGATCCTTTAAGTTTCGTTGATGCGTCAATAACAATTATTGGCATTATCCTGGCTATCCTTACCATCTCTTTGCCTGCAATAAGCGTATTGCTTGAACGCCCTTTACCTCAGAATAAAGGAGCTGAAATTAATCAATTTTTAAAAAAAGATGGATATTAGCTTGATCCCTCCATCACCAATGAAAGGAGTTGTTAATTTAGTTGTAGAGATTCCTGCTGGGAGTAGAAATAAGTATGAATATTGCCCTGAGGCTGGAATTATGGTTTTAGATAGAGTCCTTCATTCTTCCGTAAGATATCCTTTTGACTATGGTTTTATTCCAAATACACTTGCTGATGATGGTGCTCCTTTAGATGCAATGATAATAATGGATGAGCCTACTTTCGCAGGATGTATGATTAAGGCTAGACCAATAGGTGTTTTAGATATGCATGATTGTGGTGCATATGATGGCAAATTATTATGTGTCCCAATCGCTAATCAAAGACAAAATGGGATAGTAAGTATTAAACAAATCGCATCTAATCAATTAGAAGATGTTGCCGAATTTTTTAGAACAAGTAAAGGTCTTGAGGGAAGAACAGTTCAGATTGATGGATGGAGAGATTACGATGCAGTAGAGCAACTTATTAAAAAGTGTTCAAAAGTTAAAAAGAAAACATTTAAGGTTCTAAAAAAATCAAAGGCAATAAATTAATTCAAAAAAACTCCAATATCAATTATTAAATGAATAAAAATTTTATAAATATCTTTAATGAATGGTTCCCTCTATTATTAATTGCAACGTTGATAACTTCCTGTAGATCCTTTGTTGCCGAACCTAGATATATACCCTCGGGTTCAATGTTACCTGAATTACAAATTAACGATAGATTAATTATTGAGAAATATTCGAAGAGATATAAAAACCCAAAAAGGGGAGAAATTGTTGTATTTAATTCACCTTTTGCATTTGATAAGGAACTTTTACTCTTAAGATCAGAACCTTTGCCAAAAAAAGCTTATTGTTTCTTTATGTCATTTCCCCCTATGTCGATAATACCAGGATTAAGAGATCCTGCTTGTGATGCATACATAAAAAGAATAGTTGCTTTGCCTGGAGAGATTGTGAGCGTAAATAGATTTGGGGAAGTATTTATTAATAATAATAGACTTGATGAACCTTATATATCTAATTTTTGCACAGGATTATTTTTTGAAGATTGTGGTTCCTTTGATAATGTAACAGTTCCCAAAAATAAGTATCTTGTTTTAGGAGATAATAGATCAAATAGTTGGGATGGAAGATATTGGCCAGGGGGCAAATTTCTGGATAAGAAACAAATAATTGGTAAAGCTTTATATAGATTTTGGCCATTTAATAATATGGGCACTTTTAATATTCCAAGAAAATAATTAGTCCTTTTCTTATTTTATATTTAAATCCCTTTATTTACTAAAGAGCGCCAGAAGCTGTAGAGTCTATAATATTACCTAAGTGTGTTGTAATATTTAATGCGCTTAAAACGCTATCTTTTTCTGGATCATCAAAAATATCAATAACTGTTATACCCCCATTTCCTTGCTTAATCGTCCATATTTTTGAATAAGATAATCCCAATATATTACAGATAAGAGTTTTGTTAACAGCATCATGTGCAACAACTAATGTGACATCATTTTTATTTTGATTTTTGCAAATACTTTGCCAAGCACTTAAAGATCTTTTAGAGACATCTTCTATTGATTCACCTTCAGGCATAATCACATTTTCTGGTTCTTGATGCCATTTATTAAGCATTTCTGGCCATGAGGTTTTAATTTCTTTTTCTAATTTACCTTCCCAAAGACCGTGACTTATTTCTGATAATTCATCAATTTTTAAAATACTAAGATTACTCTTTTTTCCTAGAATTATTTTTGCTGTTTCTGTGGGTCTACTCATTGAGCTGGAATAAGCCTTATTAAACTCAATTGATTTAAGATAGTTTGAAGCTTTTTGTGCTTGATTTTTGCCTGTTTCATTTAGTGGAATGTCAATCTGACCTTGAAATCTGCCCTCTTTATTCCAGTCGGTTTCGCCGTGTCTTACCAGTATTATTCTTGAATCCCCAATTGGTTTCGGTATGTTTATATTAAGGTGGGATGTTTGATTCAGACACTCAATTTGAGTTTTTAAAGATTTATTGGTTTTTGAAAGATTTAAAATTGAAATAGATGCATTATCTAGTTTGATTTTTCTAAATCCTTTATTTGGTTTGTCAATTAAATAAAGGATTAAACATCTTAAGATTGCATTATGAGCAATTATTAAGATATTTTTATTTTCACAATTATTATTTTTATTAGTTAATGCATCAATAAATTCTTTGGCTTGAATGAATAATTCCTTAATAGGTTCATAATGTGATTCATTTTCTTTTTTAATTATTAAATTTTCTGGATTACTTTTCCAAATTTGGTATTCACTTTTAAATCTCTCTTTGATTTCTGTTGTTTTCAATCCTGACCAATTAGCAAGATCAACTTCTAATAAATTTTTATCGTACTGGATTTCTAAGTTCTTATTTAAATGTTTCTCTATCGTTTTTGCGGTTTCCGAAGCTCTTACTAAAGGGGAAGAATAAATCTCATCAATATTAACTTGATTTAATATTTCTCCAGTTAATTTTGCTTGATAATAACCCTCCTCAGTCAGGTAAGATTCGTCTGTTCTCCCTTGAATTAATCCTTTAGCATTAAAACTGCTTAAACCATGTCTTACAAAAATCAAACGAAGGACCATTCTTAAATATTTATTCAATAGTTTAATCATCTCATGGAGTGATTAAAATAGATATACTAAAAATTCAAAAACTAAAATAGTCTAGTTTAAAGAATAGCCTTCCTTTATAAAAAAGCAGATGCCTAAACAAAAAATAATTTTAGCTGTTATATCATTATTGATTACTTTTTTTGTCTGGCAGCAAGGACTTAAAGATAGCCTAGAAAGACCTTCAGTGGTTTTTGATATTTCTCAAAAGGAAATAGAAATTACAGAGCTTGCTTTACCCTCTATACCCAATGATTTAAAAAAATTATTTAGTAATAATCCATCCGATGATATGCGTTTTGCACTATCAAAAGTTGGGTTTGATAAATTGACAGATCGAGGTAGATTAATATCAATAATTTTAAGTAAGGAAAGTAAGGAAATAAATAATGAATTAGTTAATCAGTTTGATAGTCAAATTTATAGAGATGCAATTAAAAATATTATAAAAGGTAATTTAGATGATTCATTTAAACCAAGTGAAGAATTCTTTTATCAATTTAGAAATGACAGATATTTGTATTATCTTTTAAGTAAAAATTTTGGACATAACGAAACACAATTTATATCCTTAAAAACATCTCAAATAATGTTTTTAAAGCTAATTATTATTCGTTTAATTCCTTTATTAACAATCCTAATTGGTTCATCGTTATTAATTAAAAATCTTTGGAGGGTATTAAAGTCAAAATCAATATATTGGAAGGAATTTACTCCATTAAAACTTGATTTGATTGATATGATTTTATTGATTTCTGGCGGTTTTGTAGTACTTGGAGAAGTATTTTCTCCTCTATTATCCATAACAATTGTTGATTTTTTTACAAAGGATTTATCAAATGAGATATCACAGGCTTTAAAAATATTTTTTGGCTATATTTTCATGGCATTGCCACCTTTATTCATAGTCTTTAAACAAATAAAATTTATTGATAAAGAATTTATTTTAAAAAAAGACTATTTTCAATTTAACTTTAAACCAATTTATAAAGGTCTTTTAGATGGTATTAGAGGTTGGATAATGATAATACCAATAGTCTTATTGACTTCTTTGGTAATGAATTATTTTATTGAAAATCAAATGGGGAGTAACCCACTTCTAGAAATAGTTTTGAACAATAATAATTATTTTGCTTTTTTAATATTATTTATTACAACGACACTTATAGCTCCACTTTTTGAAGAAATTATATTTAGAGGCGTATTACTACCCATTTTATCAAGGGATTTTGGGAAGATAATTGGAATAGTATTTTCATCATTTATATTTGCTCTGGCTCACTTAAGTTTTAGTGAATTTCCTCCTCTTTTTGTTTTAGGTGTTGGACTCGCATGCACAAGACTAATATCAGGTAGATTAATATCATCAGTTGTTATGCATTCTTTGTGGAATGGATTGACGTTCTTAAATTTATTTTTATTAAGAACTTAATTTATATTTATTTTTAGCTTGCAAATAAACCTTAAAAGTGTTTATTTGATTTATTGATAATTATAAGAATAATAAATTTCGGTAATGAGATCTTTTGAACCAAGAACTTTACAACCAATATCAGATAAGCAAGATTTTTATGATAAAAAATATAAAAAATTTAAACTTCAATCAAAACTTTTAACTTTAAATATTTCTCATAAAATTGTAGATTATTTTAACTTTTCATTATTTTGTTTAATTACTATTTATTCTTTTATAGCTTTTAATAGTCAAAGGGAGTGGACAGAAATATACTCTTCGATAATGGAGATGAGATTAATAAATAATGATCTCAATGGATATATTTCAAAAACAGAAGAGTATTTTTTAAATGAAGTTGATATGAAAGATCAATTTAAAAAAGCCACCTCAAAGGATTTGATTTATCTTAAAAAGCCATCGGAAATATTTAATCGTAAATTTTTATTTTCAGATTTATTAAATGGTATTAAGGACAGCAAATATCAAAGAGGATATTAATTTAATAACTCTATGAGAAAAATCAATAAAAAAATTGTAAATTTTGTTCCTCTTGATAAGAGGAGATTCAAATCAATATACCTTATAAGTCTTTTTATTATTTCTTGTTTATCAATAAGGGTTTTGAATTTGCAATTTTTAAAATCTTCTAATTTTAAATTTAAAGCTATAGCTATGCAAAATAAAAGAATTAATTCGATAAATAGTAGAAGAGCAATTGTGGATAAGAATAATAGATTAATTGCCTTTGATAAACCTTTGTATAGATTATGGGCGCATCCAAAATACTTTAATTTCCCTGGTGATTCTTATAAAACGATTAGAACTGTAGATGAAGTTGTAGATAAACTTTCAAAAGCATTAAATATAGAAAAAGAGGTACTTAATTCAAAATTTAATAATTATGAGGGTGGAGTTAAATTATTTGATGACTTAGATGAGGAGGACTCCAAAAAAATAAAAAATTTGCATATAAGTGGTTTAGACTTGGAATTATATTCCAAAAGATTTTATCCTCAAGGCCATCTTTACTCGAATATTGTAGGATTTGTAAATGATGAGAATGTAGGCTCAGCAGGATTAGAGTTACATTTAGATGAAAAAATAAATGTTTTAAATAAAAGTAATATTTTAAAAAAAGGAGGAGATGGTACACCTCTTCCAGATAGTTCTGGGCCAAAAGATTTTGTAAGAGATTATCGGAAAATTATTTTGACTATAGACTCAAGACTTCAAAAAATAACATTCGATGTTTTAGTCAAACAAGTAAAAGAATGGAAAGCTAAAAAAGGTTTTGCAATGGTTATGAATGTAAATAATGGCGAAATATTATCTTTGGTTTCTGTACCTTCATACGATCCTAATGAATTTTGGAAATATGATCAAAATTTATTTAAAGGATGGTATATGCAAGATTTGTTTGAGCCTGGGTCAACTTTTAAACCAATTAATCTTGCGATGGCTCTAGAAGCAAAAGTTGTAGATAAAAATGGTTTTGTTCAAGATGATGGAAATATTAGAGTGGGTGGATGGGATCTATATAATTGGAATAAAAAAGGTAATGGCTACATAAATTATCCAAAAGTACTTCAAGTATCAAGTAATATTGGAATGGTAAAAATTATGCAAAAATTACCCCCTGCTAAGCATTGGGAATGGTTAAATAAATTGGGAATAAATGAAAAAATTGATACAGATCTATATGAATCTACACCGGGTTATCTGAAATCAAAAGATGTTTTTGTTAATCAACCTATTGAGCAGGCTGTGGCATCTTTCGGACAAGGATTTTCAATGTCTCCATTAAAATTAGCTCAAATTCATGCAATTCTAGCTAACGGTGGATATGAAATAGTACCTCATGTAACTAAAGATTTTAAAACAGAAGATGGAAATAATAAAAAAAATAAACTGTTTTCTTCCGAAGTTTCTAAAACTATTTTGGAATGGATGGAAACTGTAGTAGAGATTGGAACTGGAAATGGTTCTAAAATTGATGGTTATAGAATTGGCGGTAAAACTGGAACTTCTCAAAAAGCTATTAATGGAATATACACTACAAAAAAAGTTTGCAGTTTTGTGGCGACCTTACCAATAAATGATCCAAAATATCTTGTATTAGTAGTCGTAGATGAGCCATCTAAAGCCTATGCTTATGGATCAACAGTAGCTGTTCCCGTTGCAAAAGAAATTATTGAAAGTTTAATTGTGTTGGAAAAGATACCGCCTCATAGTAAAGAAAATAAAATCATTGTTAAAAAACCCTAAAAAAGATTAATTATTGAATGAAATATTAATTATTTCATGAATTCACATAAATATACAGCTAAGTTAATAATAGAAGCTTTACTCAACTAATGAATTCAATCTTAGAACAATTATCGTTAATGACAGTGGTTGTCGCTGATACTGGTGATATAGATGCTATTAGAAAATTTAAACCAAGAGATGCAACAACTAATCCATCTTTAATTTTGGCAGCAGCTAAAAATCCAAACTACATTAAATTAATTGATCAATCTTTAGAGAACTCAAATAAATTATTTTCAAGTAACTTCTCCAAAAAGGAATTTATTAATGAGGCTATTGATCAAGTTTCTGTAACATTTGGGAAGGAAATATTAAAAATAATTTCAGGCAGAGTATCTACAGAGGTTGATGCAAGATTGAGTTTTGATTCGCAAGCAACAGTTGAAAAAGCTAGAAAAATTATAAATCTCTATAAGGAGCATGGTATTTCGAAGGATAGGGTTTTGATAAAAATTGCTTCTACTTGGGAGGGAATTAAGGCAGCTGAAATATTAGAAAAAGAAGGTATTAAATGCAATTTAACTTTACTTTTTAATTTCTGCCAAGCTGTAGCATGTGCAAATGCAAAGGTTACTTTGATTTCTCCATTCGTAGGAAGAATTTTAGATTGGCATAAGGCCAAAACAGGAAAGACAGATTATTCTGGCGAAGAAGATCCTGGCGTTATATCCGTTACTAAAATCTTTAACTACTTTAAGGAAAAAGGCTTTTCAACGGAAATTATGGGAGCTAGTTTTAGAAATGTTGATGAAATTAAAGAATTAGCAGGTTGTGATTTGCTTACTATTTCACCAAAATTATTGAATGAACTTGATAAGGAATCTGGTGAACTTCATAAGAAATTAGATAGTGAATCTTTAATTCAAAATTCTCCAGAATTTCTTTATGACGAAAAAGACTTCAGATTAAATATGCTAGAGGATCAAATGGCAAGCGAAAAACTTAGTGAGGGTATAACCGGTTTTAGTAAAGCAATTGAAGAACTTGAGGATTTACTTTTAAGAAGGTTTGAAGAGGTTTGTAGTGATAATTTAATTAAGATTTAATTAAATTATTCAACATTTTTACTGTCAGATTGAAAAATAAATCTTCTTATAACTCTTCCCGCAATGTCTGAGTAATTCATTTCTCCAGATAAAATTTGGGCAATTCTCTGAGGTGCTGTTTTTCTTTTTACTCCTAACCTATAGCCAATTTTAGGAAATCTATAGAAAACTTCTGCAATTCTTTTTCCCCAAATCATAGATTTACTCCAATTCTCTTTCATTAAGAAAGAATATTCATGCAGATGATTTTTATTTGATCTAAGACATTTTTCAATAGTATTGGCCGCATAGTAACTACTAATTAATGAAGGCCTAATTCCCTCTGCCAAAAATGGATCGCACAAAGAAGCTGCATCTCCTATGGCTAGCACTCTTTCATTATGAAGTTTGTGAAAACCATTCCATATTCTCAATCTTTTAAAAATTCTTTCATATTTCATATCTTTGAATCCCAAACTTTGAACAATATATTCGCATAACTCTTTATCTTTTATTTTGGAATCCCCTATAAATGAACCAAGTCCTATGTTAATTGAATCCTTCATAGGAAAAGCCCAAGCAAAACCATATTTAATTGATCCAAATTCAAATCTAACAGTATTTTTCTCAATATTTCCTAAACCCTTTATATTGATTGCGATTGTACTTGCATATTTTGGTTTTTTTGGACCTAAGCTTAGGTATGAGGCCCATAAAGATTCTGATCCATCGGAAATAACTAAATATTTTGCTCTAAAAGTTTTTTTATTCTTACATTGAATAAGCCAATTATTATTTACTAACTTTAAAGTCTCAATCTTCATAGAAAATAATAATGTTGCTCCAAATCTGTAAACTTCTTTTGTAAGCATTTCATCTAAATTATTTCTATTAACAATAAGAAATGGCGATTTACCAGAAAGTTCTGCAATTACAGGATCCTCATTTTTCCAGGAGAAATAAACTCTTTTGATTTCAGTCTCAATAGCATTTTCTAAGTCTAAAGGGAAATAATTTCTAACTGAAGCAGCCATTCCTCCTGAACAAGGAATAGATTTGTTGGGGTTAGATTTTTCTAAAATTAAAATGGAGTAACCTTTTTTTAGTAGATGAATAGCAGTTGATTTTCCAGCTAATCCACCTCCAATTACAGCGACATCAAATACACTCAAACCTTTAAAATTTCTTTTTCTTTTTCTTCAAGTTTACTTTCTATTGAACTAATGAATTGATCAGTAATCTTTTGAATTTTTTGTTGATTATCTCTAGATTCATCAAGCGAAATTGACCCATCTTTTTCATCCTTTTTTTCTTTATCAATTGCATCTCTTCTGATATTTCTTAAAGCTACTTTTCCCTCTTCAGCATATTTTGAAGCAAGTTTACAAAACTCTTTTCTTCTTTCTTCAGTTAAAGGGGGTACATTAATTCTTATGGTTTTCCCATCATTATTTGGAGTTATACCTAAATCACTAATTGAGATAGCTTTTTCGATAGCTTGCAAACAGGATAAATCAAAAGGTTGTATTGAGATTGTCTGTGAATCTTGAGTTGAAATTGTTGCTAAAGACTTAAGAGGAGTATCAGTTCCATAGTATTCAACAGATATCCTATCAAGAAGTGATGCATTAGCTCTTCCAGTTCTAATGGTATTAAAGTTTCTTTGGGTGGCCTCAATACTTTTGTTCATATTTGTTTTGATGTCTTGTTCATTCATGATTTTGTGATTTGTGAAAATTAACTTATAAGTGATCCTATAGAATCTCCAGCAGCGGCTTTTGAAATGTTTCCTTTTTTAAAAATATCAAAGACCAAAATTGGAATATTATTGTCTTTGCAAAGGGCAATAGCTGTACTATCCATAACAGCTATTTCATCACTTAAAACTTGTTGGTAAGTTAATCTAGTAAACTTTTTAGCATTATTATATACGTTGGGATCCTTATCATAAACTCCATCGACCTTTGTTGCTTTCATAACTGCTTCCGCATTAATTTCTGCAGCTCTAAGAGCTGCAGTTGTATCAGTAGTGAAGAATGGATTACCGCAACCACCGCCAAAAACTACTACTCTCCCTTTCTCGAGATGTCTTATCGCTCTTCTTCTAATATAAGGTTCTGCAATTTCTTGCATTTCAATAGCAGTTTGAACTCTTGTTTCAACACCAACTCTTTCAAGACCATCTTGTAAGGAAATTGCATTCATTACTGTCGCTAACATTCCCACATAATCAGCGGTGGCTCTATCCATACCGTCTGCAGAACCTTTAAGACCTCTAAAAATGTTACCTCCTCCAACAACAATTGCAAGTTGGACATTATTTGATATAACTTTTGAAACGTCTTCTGCAATTGACTGAACTATTGCCGGGTCAATGCCATACGGCTTTTTACCCATTAGGGCTTCGCCACTTAGTTTTAAAAGAATTCTTTTGTAGGTCATTCTAAGATCATTCTTGTATGACAGTAGCAAGTAATAAGCAATTTTTCTTATTTTTAAAATATTTGATTGTGGTTTTAAACAATTTAAAATTCAATACATTTTTGAGCTTTTATTCCTTGATCCTTAAAAGGGTGTTTTACTAAATTCATTTCAGTGACTAAGTCTGCGAATTTAATAATTGAATCTGGAGCACCTCTTCCTGTTAATACGATATGATTATTATTTTTATTTTCTAATCCTCTAATGAAATCTATAATTTCATCTGAGTTAATATAACCTAACTTAATTGCTATATTTATTTCGTCGAGAATTACTAATTTGAATGAGTTATTTTTAATATGTTCTTTTGCTAATCTCCATGCTTCTTTAACAAGTTTCTCATCTTTGATTCGATCTTGAGTTTCCCATGTAAATCCCTCACCAAGTGAATACCATTTTATATTCGGAAAATTCTTAAATGCTTTTTCTTCCCCTGTTTCCCAGGAACCTTTTATGAATTGAATAATAACAGCTTTTTCCATGTGACCCAACGTTCTTATTGCCATACCTAAGGCAGCCGTAGTTTTCCCTTTGCCATTTCCAGTAAAAACAATAATCAAGCCTTTTTTATTTTTTCTGATTTTTAACCTTTCAACCTGTATCTCCTTTCTTTTTTGCATTCTTAGTTTATATTGATGTTCATCCTTTTCAGGGGAAATTTTGCCTCCAATGCCTGCCGCAAGGGCATCATGATCTAAATTCTTATTAATGTTTTTTCTTTTTTCAGATTCACTTTCCATAAATTTATAAAAACATAGATAATCAATTTTAAGAATATCTATCATTAAATTTTAATATTGCATTATTTACAGCTTTTTGTTGATCACGTTTAGTAATCCAATGGTGATAAGTTTTTGTATGTAAGTTTACTGAATGTCCCATCATTCTTGCTGCTACCGTATCTGGTAAATCATATAAAATTGTTCGAACTGCATATGCATGTCTCAGATCATAAGGTTTTATATTTAATTGATATCTTTTAAATTGTTCAGTTACCCTTTTCCCTATATTCTGAAGGGTTGTTGATTTTAGATTTAAATTAATCTTAGGTAATAGTGAATAATCTTCTCCTAGGTTATTTAATTCAAAAATCTCTACCCATTTTGGATGAAAAGGCCAAACCTGATGCTCACCAGTTTTTGTTGTATCCAATACTCTAATAATATTATCGCCACCTTTTTTTAACGAACTTAAATCCGCAAAGAATACTTCATGGTTTCTTAAACCATAAGTAGCCATAAGAGCAAAAACATACTTCCAAGATTTATTAGGAATTTTGCTCCATAGTTCTTGAATGAAGTCATCATTTGGCAGTTCTCTAAAGCTTGCTCGTTTTATACCATAACCTTGAGACATTAAATTCCAATTGGAAGGCAATTTATGTTTCATAAAAGATGCAAATACATTAAGAGATGTTCCGCATTGTTTTCTACTTCGACTTCCCTTCTCATAAGATTTTAATGTATTTATAAATAATTTATTTATATCAAGTTCTTCATTATTGCTATAAACAGAAATCATTCTTTTCATATAAGGTTTATATGAACTTTGCCAAGTAGTTTTCCTTGTACTGTTTAGAAATTCACTCTTAATTTCTTTGAAAAAAACTTTTTCAAATTCATCTATTTTCTTTAAAAAATCATCTTTAATGTTTTTATTGTTTTCAACTTTTGAAACTTGAGTCCAATTCTTCCAATCAAATTGATTTAATTCTAATTGTAAAGTTATAAGTTGAAGTTTTTTTTCAGCTTCTTTTAGTCCTAATAAGTCAGCATTAAGTCCTAATGAGATTCTTTGAATTCTTGACATGTTTTCATTATCTTTAGAAGGAAGTCTTCCTCTAATGTTTAATTTTCCTCCCCTCTTTTCAATCCTTAATTTACTCCCTTTAGTAGAAAATTTTTCGTTGATAGAACTTATTTCGTGAATTATATTCATTTACTTCTATAATTATCTTAATAATGACGTTTTTAATGTCTTTTTTCAATATCCATCTCTTATCTTAATGCAAAAAATTGGTGTCCTATTATTAAATCTAGGAGGCCCTGAGAGGATAAAAGATGTTGGTCCATTTTTATATAATTTATTCTCTGATCCAGAAATCATAAGATTGCCAATACCAATATTTCAGAAACCTCTAGCTTGGTTAATTAGTACTTTAAGGAGTACTAAATCTCAAAAAGCTTACCTTTCTATTGGGGGAGGCTCTCCTATAAGACGAATCACGGAACAACAGGCAAGGGAATTACAAAGCAAGTTAAGAGATAGTGGCTTGAATGCCACTACTTACATAGCTATGCGTTACTGGCATCCATTTACTGAATCTGCAATTGCTGATATGAAATCTGATGGAATAGATGAAGTTGTAGTTCTTCCTCTTTATCCTCATTTCTCAATTAGTACTAGTGGTTCAAGTTTTAGAGAATTAAAAAAGTTAAGAGATTCAGATTCTAATTTTAAAAAAATACCTATACGGTGTATTAGAAATTGGTTTGATCAACCAGGATATCTAAAGGCAATGGTAGAACTTATTTCTGAGCAAATATTACTTTGTAATAACCCTACTAAAGCGCATGTATGCTTCACAGCTCATGGGGTACCCAGAAGTTATGTTGATGAAGCGGGAGATCCATATAAAGAACAAATAGAGAAATGTTCATTATTAATAGTTGAAGAGCTTAAGAGTAATTTGAAATTCTCAAATCCCTATACCCTTTCATATCAAAGTAGAGTTGGCCCTGAGGAGTGGCTTAAACCATATACTGAAGATATTCTTGAAGAACTTGGAAAATCAAATATTGAAGAATTAGTTGTTGTTCCTATTAGTTTTGTTGGCGAACATATTGAAACTTTGCAAGAAATAGATATTGAATATAAAGAGATTGCGGAGAAAGCAGGTATTAAAAATTTTAGGCGCGTTAAAGCCTTAGATACAAATCCAACATTTATTAAGGGTCTTAATGATTTGGTAATGTCATCTCTTGAAGATCCCATCGTTGACTTAGATCAAGCCTCTCAACTTCCTTTGAAGGTTAAATTATATCCCCAAGAAAAGTGGCAATGGGGATGGAATAATAGTTCTGAAGTATGGAATGGTAGGGTAGCAATGATTGTTTTTCTGATTCTATTGATAGAACTAATTTCTGGTTCAGGACCTCTACATAAGCTAGGGATTTTATAAAAATTAAAATTTAATACTTTTTTTAAGAATCATTTTTTGATATTAGGTTATAAACTAGGCAAAATAATATATTTGAGTTTACTATTTATATAGATTTATCTTCTTAAGTGACTCTTGCTTCAAACCCATTACAAAAGGGTGATTCAGATAAAAAAGATTCAATGTGGATTACTGGTGCAGAAGCACTCATGGATTCCTTAAGAGTTCATGGAGTCAAAATTATCTTTGGCTATCCAGGCGGAGCTATTTTGCCAATTTATGATGCTGTACATAAAGCTGAAAAAGAGGGATGGCTAAAGCACCTTATGGTTAGACATGAACAGGGGGGGTCACATGCAGCAGATGGTTATGCAAGGTCTACCGGAGAAGTAGGGGTATGTTTTGGTACATCTGGACCAGGTGCAACTAATTTGGTCACAGGAATAGCTACAGCTCAGATGGATTCAGTCCCATTGGTTGTTGTAACTGGACAAGTGCCGCGCCCGGCTATAGGTACTGATGCATTTCAAGAAACTGATATATTTGGAATTACCTTGCCAATAGTTAAGCATTCCTGGGTAATAAGAGATCCTGGAGATATTGCTAATATTGTTTCTCAAGCGTTTTTTATAGCATCCTCAGGTAGGCCTGGCCCAGTATTAATTGATATACCAAAGGATGTTGGGCAAGAGTTTTTTAATTACCATAGGGTCTTGCCAGGTGAAAGTATTCCTAAAGGGTTTAAAAGGAACGGAGATATTGATGAAAAAAATATTGAGCTAGCTATTGAATTAATTAAAAATTCTCAAAAACCTTTGCTTTACGTAGGGGGAGGGGCTATAGCTTCAGGTGCTCATTCAGAATTGCAAACTTTAGCTAGAAATTATCAAATACCAGTAACAACAACTTTAATGGGCAAAGGGATATTTGATGAAAAGGACTCTTTATCTGTCGGGATGTTAGGAATGCATGGGACGGCTTACGCAAACTTTGCAGTTACTGAATGTGATTTATTAATTGCGGTTGGAGCAAGATTTGATGATAGGGTTACAGGTAAATTGGATACATTTGCACCTAATGCAAAAGTTATTCATATTGATATAGATCCAGCTGAAGTCAATAAAAACAGACAAGTAGAAATTGCCATTGTATCTGATGTTACTTCTGCTTTAGCTAAGATCAATTCTTGTTTTGATGAAAGTCAAAAAAATGATGAAACAAATAATTGGATCAAAAAAATTGAATATTGGAAAGATAAACATCCTCTATTTATTCCCCCAAAAGATGGAGAAATTTACCCTCAGGAAGTTTTAATAAAAGTTAGAGAACATTCTCCAGATGCTTTCATTACAACTGATGTTGGCCAGCATCAAATGTGGGCAGCGCAATATTTAAGGAATGGTCCTAGAAAGTGGATAAGTAGTGCTGGGTTAGGAACTATGGGTTTTGGTTTACCTGCTGCTATGGGAGTGAAAAGTGCATTTCCAAATTCTGAAGTTATTTGTATAGCTGGTGATGCAAGTATTTTGATGAATATCCAAGAATTAGGAACTTTATCTCAATATGGATTAGATGTGAAAATTGTAATAGTTAATAATAGATGGCAAGGTATGGTTAGACAATGGCAAGAAAGTTTTTACGAAGAAAGATATTCCGCATCAGATATGAGTAATGGAGAGCCAGATTTTATTAAACTTGCTGCAGCCTTTGGCGTAAAAGGTTTTTTAATTAATGGAAGAGAAGATCTTGAAAATGACTTTAAAGCAGCTTTGAAATTTGAAGGTCCAGTTCTTATCAATGTCCGTGTTAAGAGAGGGGAAAATTGCTATCCGATGGTACCCCCAGGAAAAAGTAACTCTCAAATGATTGGTTATGTTAATAATATCAGTACTTAATAAAGTTTTTATTGTGCTAATTTTTCATTTAAATAAGCTTAGAAATATCTATCAACCAATAATTTGAAAAAAATTTTCAGCTTGATAATTTTCTTAATATTGATTTGTGGAAAGCCTGTTTATCTAAATTCAGCTGAAATTCTACAAATCAATGACTCTAAAACAGTCATAATAGGAGACCAAAATAGAAATTTATCGATTATTTTAGGTTGTTCAAATGTTGATTTAGAAGATGAAATTGATGCATTAGAACTTTTAAGAATAAAATTCCCAAGGGGAACAAAAGTTAAGATAAAACCTCTGGGATTTAAAGATAATAATTTGCTTGCAAAAATTTATAAGTTAAATGAAAATATTGAAATGAATCAGCTTCTATATATTAATAATTTATCAGAGCAAGTTTGCGATAACTGATTTAATTGGAAATAAAACTCCATTGCCTTTTATCTGTTTTTGTTTTTCTATAGGAATGAAACTCATTGTTTGCAATATAAGTACATTTGTTTGAAATATCTATATTTTTGGAATCAATATTTTCATTAATTAATTGATAATATGCATATTTTTTTAAATCTAGTTCAATTTTATTTTCACTTTTAAAAAGGTAGAAATTTTTTTTTGGAAAATCATCAAAATTTATATAAGAAGAATTAATCTTTTTATTAAATTTATAATATGTATCTTTATCTACAAAATATTTTTTTGATGATATGGTGGGTCCAATTGCTATGAGTAAATCTCTCTTATTGCAGCCTAGATTTTCTAATGTTCTTATTAACTTTTTGATTATTTTTTTTTCTAAGCCTTTTCTTCCGCAATGTAAAGAAGCAACTATTTTATTCCTTAAATCTGCAACTAATATTGGCATGCAATCAGCTGTATAAATCCATAAGTTTTGATTCTCTTTATCACTTATTAACCCATCTGCGAATACAAGATTATTTACATTGGTCTCTGATCCAAAAACTATATTATTACTATGTATTTGTTTGATATGGCAATTTTTATAATTCTTTTGAAAATGTTTTGATATGTATTTTATTTCTATATCAGAGCTATTTTTTGTAAAGAAAGCATGGGTAAATCCATAATTATTGAGAATTGGCGAAATGTAGTAAGGCGCTTTTTTATCTTTGATATGCAAATCCTTTTTAAAAAAATCTTTTTCAGAATATTTCATAATTGAATCATATTTGCAATTCAATATCTTGAAGTATCCAGAATCCTGAAAATTTTTCAACAAATGGATTTGATTGAATAGAGATAAACTGATATCCATAAGATGTTTTTCTTGCTTCTTCAAATTTCTTAAGTAATTCGTCAGCCTCATTCTTGGGTAAATCAGTTACTAACCATTTATCGTCTTCTAAGGCTTCAAGTATTAGGCGATCATTATCAATTAGAAGTTTTACTGGTTCTAGACTACTAAACCATGCTGCTAAGGCCATAGCTCTATTCTCACTAAATAGACGTAAGCCAGGAATTAAATAATTATCATTAATTGAATTTTCAATCGGAAAAATGTCACCAAATTCAATAGGCCAATTTTGAGCTTTTTTTAATTCTCCAATACTTATTGCAGAAATTGTCAAAGAATCGCCTCTAACAGCTTCGGGCAAAGGGGTGGGCTCGTTAGATATGGTTGAGGTGAAATTTGGTGCCAAAATACCATTTACGTATCCTTTTTCCTTCGGATAAACTTCTTCCTCTAGAAATTTTATTTTTTCAAATAAAGAGTATGTTCTTCTACTTACTAAAGCATCAATTTCTAGATTCTCCAACGATTTTTTTATAATTGATTTCATTGATGATCTCCAAAACCTAATCCTTGCCGGTTTTTCCCAACCCTTATTTGCAGCTTCGATTAACGCTTCTTTTAAGGCTTCTGTAAGCCATATAGAATTTACTGTGTTTGCAGGACATGTTTTAGTCCAATAGAAATCTTTTTGAGTATAAAAATTTTTAGATGAAGCTATGATTAGTTCCCACCTTTTCTTCCCATCTTTTTCTAATATCGGCCTGGAATAGAAGTCTAATTCCCAATCAGAGCAAACAAGTTCAATTTGTGAGTTATTTAATTTAGTGTTGGACATCAAATTTATGTATTTTTATTTTCAAAAAGTGATTGTGCTTTTAATGCTCTTTCACTAGCTTCTTGGAATACTTTATCCTTATCAATAAGTAATTCTCCTGGAGAATTTTCTAATAATGCTGTATCCAATCCTATTCTCCCTTTTTCAAGATCGATCTCATTGACCAATGCTTTAACGATCTCCCCTTCTCTGAAAACTTCTCTAAGATTTCTTATACTTCCATTAGTAATAGATGATTGATGCAAAAGGCCACTAAAGCCACCTAAATCAACAAAAAATCCATAGGGTTTAACTGCCAAAACTTTGCCTTCAATTAATTGTCCAAGATTAAGATCTTTGAATTTAGTTATTAAAGTTGCTTTTTTTTCAGATAAAACTAATTTCCTTGTCTCTGGATTTACTTCTATGAAGGCAACTTTTATGATTTTTTTTAAAAGGGATTGATATTCGGAACCATTCTCTAATTGTGATCTAGGAATGAACCCTCTCAAGCCCTCAACATCACAAGTAAGACCTCCCCTATTAAAACCATTGATTAGAACTTCAATGATTTTACCTTCTTTAGAAATCTTTCTAACATTCTCCCAGCTTTTTCTGAGGATTAAAGCTCTCGAACTTACCGTGACCATTCCGTCAGCATTTTGTTCTTTAATTACTAATACTTCAATTTCTAAGCCAATAGGAAATTTTTCTTTGAAATTTAAAATCACTCCAATCCCTGACTCTTTTTTGGGAAGATAACCTGGTGCTTTACCTCCAATATCTACGTAAAGTCCATCACTTTCCAGAGCTATCACTTTACCTTTAATAGTTTCTCCTTCTAGACCTATCGGTTCATTTTCATTTAAAGCATTTAAAAATTCATCTTCATCAAAATCAAAATCATCAACTGTTCTTTCAAATGTAAAGTTTTCAATATCATTTTCAACGTTTTTTGGTTTTAAAAGACTTTTATAGTCATTTTTTGTATCGAAATCAAAAGGTTTATCTTCAATTGTTTCCTGTGATTCAGGAACTTTTAATTTTTTGTTAGGCTCTAATAATTGCTTATTATCATTACTAAATTCAAGATTTTGAACTTCTTGTGATTTTTCAGTATTATTAGAATTAATTTTTTCAGCCTTTTCTAAAGCTTCTTTTTTATTAAGTTGAAGAACCTGAATTGGCTTTTTTAGCAATTTCTTATTGCTATTATGTTGCCCTTTTTTTGAGGCGCTATTATCACTTATTCCCTTCATAGGTAATAATGAGGTTAATTGAATATTAATCATTCTAAAGGTAATTTCTCTCAAATTTAAATAATGAATTTTAAATCAATACCTAATGAGTACGAATATTTGTCTTGGCCCGAAGTAAAAAATATTGCTGAAAATAAAAGATCAACGATTATTTGGCCCTTTGGAGCAATTGAACAACACGGTCCTCATTTGCCTTTAGCAACTGATGGCATATTTGTTGATGATATTACGAATGAAGTTTTAAAACTATTACCAGATGAAATCCCTTTAAAAAAAATTCCTACTCAATATATTGGTTTTTCACCAGAACATATTGGTTTTGATGGTACATTGTCATTATCTTCGCAACTATTAATATCAATTATTTCTGAAGTTGGGAAGCAACTTTCAGATGTGGGTTTTAAAAGATTAATATTACTTAATGCCCATGGAGGTCAAATATCTCTTTTAAACACAGCAGCTAGAGAATTAAAGAAAATAGCGCCAAATCTTTCTATATTTCCATGTTTTCTATGGAGTGGCGTTGTGGGCTTAGATAATTTAGTCTCAAAAAGTGAACTTGAAAATGGATTACATGCCTCCTTATCCGAAACAAGTTTAATGATGGAAATCAGGCCAGATTTAGTTGGCGATGATAGACCATATGAGGATATTTCTTCAAAGATTCCTGAAGGATGGAGTCTTGAGGGTGATGCTCCATTGGCATGGGCAACTAAGGAAATTAGTAATTCAGGAGTAATAGGAGATAGTAGGGGAGCAAACAAAAAATTAGGGGAAGATTTAAAAAAATTATTAATTAATCATTGGCTTAAAATGTTACTTTCATTAATGTCTTCTGATTGGCCAAACAATTAATTTTGTATAAAATTGTATATTGTGCGTTTTAAGAAGTGGTTTAACAATTGAAACTATTTTCATGATGTGTATATAATCTCACTATAATTGTGTAAACTCATTGCATAATGAACAAAAGCTCTATTGACATGCAAACTCTAGAATCAAATAAAAATCTCAAAGTTGATGCTTCACCAGATGAAAGTACATCAGGCTTACCTGACTTCACTACAGAGTCTTACAAAGATGCTTATAGCCGAATTAATGCAATTGTCATTGAAGGTGAGCAAGAAGCTTATGATAATTACATCTCAATAGCAACGTTACTTCCAAAAGATTCTGAGGAGCTAACAAAACTCGCTAAAATGGAGCTTAAGCACAAAAGAGGCTTTACTGCCTGCGGTAAGAATTTGGGAGTAACAGCTGATATGCCATTTGCTAAGGAATTTTTCTCAAAACTACATGGAAATTTCCAAACAGCTCTTGTAAACGAGAATTTAACTACTTGCCTTTTAATTCAAGCTATCTTAATTGAAGCATTTGCCATATCCGCTTATCATGTCTACATAAGAGTAGCTGATCCTTTTGCAAAGAAAATTACTCAAGGTGTAGTTAATGATGAATATCTTCATCTAAATTATGGAGAAAAATGGTTAAAAGAAAATTTACATACGTGTAAAGAAGAATTAATTGCTGCCAACAAAGCTAATCTTCCTTTAATCAAAAAGATGCTTGATCAAGTTGCTGAGGACGCAGCGATTCTTTGTATGGACAAAGAAGAATTAATGGAAGAATTCATGATTGCTTATCAAGATGCTTTGTTAGAAATGGGTTTAGATAATCGAGAAATTGCAAGAATGGCGATGGCTGCAATTGTTTAGTCAAATTTAATATTGATAATATAATATTTGTATATTTTTTTATTCACTAGATAAATACCTTTGTGCTATTGTTCATACCTATACGATGTTTTACAAAGTCTAGATGTTTGGGCTAATCGGTCACTCCACAAGTTTTGAAGATGCTAAAAGAAAAGCTTCAATATTAGGCTTTGATCATATTGCTGATGGAGATTTAGATGTTTGGTGTACTGCCCCTCCCCAACTTGTTGAGAATGTAGAAGTTAAAAGTGCAGTAGGAATTACAATCGAGGGTTCATATATAGATTCTTGCTTTGTCCCTGAAATGCTTTCTAGATTTAAAACTGCTAGAAGAAAAGTTTTAAATGCGATGGAACTAGCCCAAAAAAAAGGGATTGATATTACAGCTTTAGGAGGATTCACTTCAATCATTTTTGAGAATTTTAATCTTCTTCAACATAAGCAAATAAGGAATACATCTCTTGAATGGGAAAGGTTTACGACTGGAAATACACATACAGCATGGGTTATCTGTCGTCAGCTTGAACAGAATGCATCAAAAGTCGGGATCGATATTAAAAATGCGAAAGTCGCAGTTGTTGGAGCGACTGGTGATATTGGAAGTGCGGTATGCAGATGGCTAACAAATAAAACAGGGATCGGGGAACTTTTAATGGTTGCGCGTCAACAAGAACCTTTAATCTCTCTACAAAAAGAACTTAATGGAGGGTTGATAAAAACTTTGGATGAAGCATTACCTCTTGCAGATATAGTTGTATGGGTCGCAAGTATGCCAAAAACTATGGTAATTGATATTGATAAACTTAAAAGGCCATGCCTTATGATTGATGGTGGATATCCTAAAAATCTTGATGAAAAATTTAATGGTGATGATATTCATGTTTTAAAGGGGGGTATAGTCCAATTTTTTAAAGATATAGGATGGAATATGATGGAATTAGCAGAAATGGAAAAGCCTCAAAGGGAAATGTTTGCTTGTTTCGCTGAAGCAATGATTTTGGAATTTGAAAAATGTCATACAAATTTTAGTTGGGGAAGAAATAATATTACTCTTGAAAAAATGGAATTTATTGGAGCTGCTTCTGAAAGGCATGGATTTTCTGCAATAGGTCTTGATAAAAAGATAAAACCATTACCTGTTTAATTTATTATGCCGAGACGTTATCTTCTTGATTTTGAAAAACCTTTAGTCGAGCTGGAGAAGCAAATTGAACAAATAAGAGAATTAGCAAGAGACTCAGAGGTTGATGTTAGCCAACAACTTCTGCAACTTGAAACTTTAGCAACAAGAAGAAGAGAAGAAATATTTAAATCCTTGACTCCTTCACAAAAGATACAAGTAGCAAGACATCCTCAAAGACCTAGCACCTTAGACTTTGTTCAAATGTTTTGTGATGATTGGATTGAATTACATGGCGATAGGAATGGGGGAGATGATATGGCACTTATCGGAGGTATTGGATCTGTAAATGGCAGATCAGTTTTAATATTAGGCCATCAAAAAGGCAGAGATACAAAAGAAAATGTAATTAGAAACTTTGGTATGGCCAAGCCTGGAGGGTACCGTAAGGCTTTAAGACTAATGAAACATGCTGATAGATTCAGTCTTCCTATTCTTACCTTTATTGATACTCCAGGAGCCTATGCTGGTCTTACTGCAGAGGAACAAGGTCAAGGTGAAGCAATTGCTAGAAATCTTAGAGAAATGTTTGGTTTTAAAGTTCCTATAGTCGCAACTGTTATTGGTGAAGGAGGTTCTGGAGGGGCTCTTGGTATTGGAGTTGCAGATAAGTTATTAATGTTTGAGCATAGTGTTTATACAGTTGCAAGTCCGGAGGCCTGTGCGTCAATACTCTGGCGAGATGCAGGTAAAGCTTCTGAGGCTGCATCTGCGCTAAAAATCACTGGAAAAGATCTCTTGAAACTTGGAGTAATTGATGAGGTTTTGCCTGAACCTGCTGGTGGGAATAATTGGGCACCCCTTCAGGCAGGAGAAACATTAAAGTCATCAATTGAAAAACATATTAATGAACTTTTAAAAATGGATAAAAATGATCTGATTGAAAAAAGGTATTCTAAATTTAGAGTATTAGGAAAGTTTATTGAATCTTTAAATCAGGAAGAAATTCAAAGTCAAATTGCACAATCCCATGAGTAAATCAAAACTTATATTTATAACAGGTGCTACTAAAGGAATTGGAAGAGCAACTGCATTCACTTTTGCAAAAGCTGGATGGGATTTGATTTTACTCGCCAGAAATTTTAAAGCATTAGAAAAATTGAAATATGAATTAACAGGATATGATGTTAGGGTTAATATTTGTAATTGCGATTTATCAGATGATCAAATTATAGAATCATCAATTTCAAAACTCCTTAAAGATTTTGGCTGTCCTTCAGTAGTTCTAAATAATGCTGGATTTGCCTATAATGGTGAACTTATAACAATGCCTTTAGAACAATGGCAAAAAATCATTCAAGTTAACCTTACAAGCATTTTCCAGATTTGTTCAGAGATTGTTCCTTCAATGAGAGTCAAAGGAGGTCTAATTATTAACGTTAGTAGTCATGCCGCATCTAATGCATTTCCTCAATGGGGAGCTTACTGTATTACTAAAGCTGCTCTTGCTAGCTTTACAAAATGTTTGAGGGAAGAGGAGAGAAATAATTCTATAAAGGCTTGCACTCTTACCTTGGGATCTGTTAACACTCCTCTTTGGGACTCTGAATTCGTAAATTCAGATTTTAATAGAGAGGCAATGTTATCTCCTGACAATGTCTCACAAACAATTCTTTATATGGCGGAACAACCTGAATTACAAGTAATTGAAGATTTAACATTAATGCCCTCAACAGGGGCTTTTTAAATGGATATCAAATTAACTTTATAGAAATAGAATATCCATATTTTAGACATCCTCGAACACTTTAATGTGATATAATTTTATCTATTAGTTACTTTAATATATAAAGTAGAAATAGCTTTTACAGAACTTTTAAATATTTTATGTCTACCATTCCTAGTGACAACATCGAAAAAAATTTGGATACAAAATTAACAAACAAATTAATCTCAGAGGTTATTAGGGAAAGAATCCAAAACCAAAAAGGCAGGTTTCATGCTAATGATAATATTTCCGATTATATAAATCCAGGAGAATTAAATACTCTGCAGAAAGAGGTTGCTTCTAGAGTTCGAGAATTATTAAAATCTTTAGTTATTGATATTGAAAATGATCATAATACTCAAGAAACTGCTGAAAGAGTTGCAAAAATGTATTTACATGAAGTATTCAAAGGAAGATACCATAAACAACCTAATGTTACAGATTTTCCTAATGCCGGAAAACTAGATGAAATATATACACTTGGACCAATAAGTGTTAGATCAGCATGTTCTCATCATATGGTTCCCATTATTGGTGATTGCTGGATTGGAATTAAGCCTGGTGATAAAGTAATTGGTATATCAAAGTTTGCTCGGGTGGCTGACTGGGTTTTTTCTAGACCACATATACAAGAAGAAGCAGTGATGATTCTTGCTGATGAAATTGAAAGTAGATGTGAACCAAAAGGTTTAGCAATTCTTGTTAAAGCCAAACATTACTGCATGTGTTGGCGTGGAGTGAAAGAGCCTAATACAAGTATGATTAATTCAATCGTAAGAGGAGATTTTAGGCATGATGCTAGCCTTAAACAAGAATTCTTTGAGCTTGTAAAGCAGCAACCTAATGCAATGTCTTGTAATTAAGAATGAGACTAATTAGAGTTTTAAATTTATATAAATTTAAACTCTTAAAGATCTAGTGATCTTATTGCATCTATTAACTCCTTAGTTTTAGATATATCTTTAACTCCTGGTGTTATTTCGATACTACTTGAAATGTCAATACCATAAGGTTTTATATCTTCAATAATATTTTTAACCCATTCTATTGAAATACCCCCCGCTAACCACCAATTATTTTCAAATTTCAAATCATCTAAATATTTTTGTTTAATTCTAATACCCGAACCTCCATAAGTTTCCTTATTCCATGAATCTAAAAGTACAGCATCAATAAAATTTGAATACGGTGATATATTTTTTAAATCTTGAGCTCTTTTAATTCTAAAAGCTTTCCATAATTCAATCTGTTGAAAATCCTCTTTAATCTTTTTGCAGTAGTTAATATTTTCATCACCATGCAACTGAAGAACATTTTCATTTCTATTGGATTGCAAGCTCTCTAAAATTTTATTCATAGGTACATTCTTAATAACTGAAACCCTTTTTACTTTTGGGAAATATTTACTAAGATTTTCAAAAATTTCTTTTTTCTTTAATGGTAAGACATATCTTGGGGATTCCTCAACTGAAATTATGCCGATGGCATTAACGCCCAGTCTTGCAATTTCTAAAGCTTGAGTGACTGAGGTTATTCCGCAAATTTTTATTTGTGTTTTAGAAACTGTCATGTTTATAATTTTACTATTTTAAGTCTGTAGAATCGATTTTAAGTCTGTAGAATAGATTAATAGTGCGTTATTTAGGAGACTTTTTTGAGGAGTTGGCAAGTTTTTAAATTTTGGGGTATTCCCTTTAAAATTCATACAAATTGGTTCATACTCCTTTTTTTATTCTCATGGAGTGTTACTAGTCAAATAAATATAACTTCTAGTGAAATTTATAACAATAAGGAATCTTGGATTATAGGGTTTTTCACATCATTATTTTTTTTATCTTCAATAATACTGCATCAAATTATTCATACATTTGTAAGCCTTCAAGAAGGAGTGAAATTTAAAAAAATAACTTTCTTTTTTCTCGGTGCAATTTGTGATACCGAGAAGGATTGTCATACTGCTATAGGAAATATAAAAATCTCATTAATTAGACCGGCTTTTTCTTTTTTTACAGCTTTTATAATACTTTTAATGAGTAATTATTTAGAAACGAATGAATCTTTGCTTATTAACATATTCACTAGGGTAGCGGTCTTAAATATTTTTTTGGGCTTTTTAAATCTGATCCCTTTTGGTTCTTTAGATGGTGGGATTTTACTAAAAAGTTTAATTTGGCATTATTCAGGTAGTAAGAAAAAAGGGAAAGTGGCATTAAATAAAATTACTTTAACAGCATCAATATTTGGATTAATCTTTGCGTTGTTTTTGCTTTTAAATACAATTTTTTATTATGGACTTATCTTGCTGATTATTTCATTATTTGGAATAAATAGTTCAAAATCAGAAAGTCAAATTTTGAAAATCGAGAGTCTTTTAAAGCAAAATGACATTTCTGATTTAAAGTTAAAATCATTAAGAAAGATAGAATTTGATTTAACTTTTAAAGACTTTAATAAAATTGCAAAAACTTATAAGGAACAATCTAATAATTACTTCTTTATTACAAAGAAAGGTAGATGGGATGGATTTTTAACGATCAATAATCTTAAAGATGTTTCAGTTAAAAAATGGGAATTTACTACGGTTGATGAATATAAAAGACTTCTTAATGAATTTCCAAGTGTCATAGAGGGAGTTCCTTTATGGCAAATTATTGAAATGATAGAAACTACTAATGATGGAAATTTATTGGTTTTAAATCCTATAGGAATTCCTAAAGGAATAATTGATCGAAATGTAATAGGTAGTTTTATACTGAAAAAATTAGGTTTTAAAATTCCTTTAGAACTTTTTGAAAAAATTAAATCACAAAATAAATATCCTTTGGGAATAGAATTGCCAAAAATGATAGAACTTATGAAAAATAAAGGAGATATTTAATAAATACTTCAACATAAGGCTATAAAATTTTTTTAATATATTCTTCAGTCAATAGGATATTTTTTAAGTTTAAATCGGGATGATTTCTTAAAAAAGAATTTCTAAGATTATTAATTAGTTCATTACGTTCTAAATTTAATTTAATAGTAGGAGGCGCTTCCATATTAAAAATTTTCGACCACAATTCTTTTGGCGGATTTAGCTGGATTTCTCCATGTTGCAAAAAAGAGCCTTTTTTCCAGTATTGAGCACTACCCACTCTCTTAATACCATGTTGATCAATTAAATCAGAAGTATAAGATGTACTGAAGCAATTTTCTTGAATAATTGATTTTTTAATTGTCCCATATTTCAACTGAATGCCTAATGAAGAAAAATAGTTGATTAGCCAGTTATTTATAACTTGATAACTAAATTTCCGATATGTAGGTTTTTTAAAAGTAAGAGCGTAAGTAATGCCCCCGGAATGCAAAACTGCCCCTCCACCAGATGGTCTTTTTATGATTCCTATAGTTCCTTCCTCTGATAATCTAATCCAATGGTTAGGTAAATCCTTTTGATGATATCCAACCGATATCCAATTTCCTTGCCATAAATAAAATCTTAAAGTAAATATTATATTTTCATCTAAAATAGTTCTATCTAAAAAATATAAATCTAAAGACATCTGAGTAATACCAGATGCCTTTAAAGTAGAAATAATAATTGCACTTTCTTTACCTTTCAATTTAATTTAGTTATTAGTTGAATTCTTAGAATTAAGATCATAATAATTTTTTTAATTTTATTTCTTATGAAAATATTACTTGATAATTAATATATTTACTTTTCAGTAATTTATTTTTTAAAAGTAGGGATATTGTTTTTAATATGCTAAAAATAAATTATTACTATTTTATTGATTTTTATGGGATTCAATAAAGATACAAATTGTGAGGAAAATATAAATGATAATTTTCTCATTAGAGATGTAAATACTTATAAAACAATAGATTTTTATAAAGAAAAAATTTTTGTAAATAATTCATTACTTTTACTAAAGATATGTCTTCTCGCATTAGCGATAGTTAGCTTGGTAAAAGTCAGTTATATTTCAAAAATCAGGGTTAATAGATTACGGGAAATTAAGAATGCATATTTTTTTGAAAAAGAAAAATTTACAAATCTTACAAATCGTTTTGATGATCTATTCTCATTAAATGGTGAGCAAAGATTTATGAAGGATCAGTATCAAATGATTTCTAGGGACATATTGAGAGTAATATGGCGTTGATGCAAAATTTAAAAATATTTTTTGCACTATAAAATGTAAGTGAGTTTTTTAAGTGGAAAAGTTTAACAAAGGTGCAGTTCTTATTACTGGAACCACTTCAGGAGTCGGATTAAATACTCTTAAACCATTAATTGAATTTGGTTGGGATATTATTGCGGTTAATCGATCGAGTAAAAGAGCGATTGATGAAGCAAATAAGATTTTTAAAAATAATGAAATTGAAAGTATAAATTTTATAGAAATTGATTTAAGTGATTTAAATTCAGTAAGAGATGGTGCTAAAGAAATAGCAACTCGATTCGGACATGTTCTAAAAGTCCTGATATGTAATGCAGCAATTTATAAACCAAGGCTAAAGAGACCTGAGAGATCCTCTCAAGGCTTTGAGAATTCGATGGCGGTTAATCACTTTGGACATTTTTTGTTAATAAATCTTCTCTTAGAGAGTATTTTGAATTCAGATGAAAAAATAATTTTAAATGGGGAAATTTTGAAATTTATTCCTAGAGTTACAATATTAGGCACAGTCACGGCTAATAATCTTGAATTGGGAGGGAAAATACCCATACCCGCCCCAGCAAATCTAGGAGATTTATCAGGTTTTGAAAAAGGTTTTCTTTCTCCTATTAGTATGGCTAATGGTAAAAAATTCAAACCTGGTAAGGCATATAAAGATAGTAAACTGTGCAATATGATTACAGCTCAGGAACTATCAAAAAGATATATGCCTGACAAGCTTATTAGTAATTCTCTTTATCCAGGATGTGTTGCGAAGACAAAACTGTTTAGAAATACCCCTTGGATCTTTAGAGTATTATTCCCGTTATTTCAGAAATTTATTACAGGAGGCTATGTTTCGGAAAGATTAGCTGGTAGAAGGGTGGCTTTAGTAGCAACTAATGAAGAATATGCTAATACTGGTGTTCATTGGAGTTGGGGAAATAGACAAAAATCAGGAAAGAAGGTATTCTCTCAAAAATTATCACAAAGAATTATTGATCCATACACGTCATCAAGAGTGTGGAAACTGACAAAGAAACTAGTAGGACTAATTTGATCTAGTCGAATCCTAATAAGTCAAATAAATCTCTATCTTTAAGAGGATTCCCATCAAGAGGTTTGACATTATTGAGCATATTATTAGCAAGTGATAGATATTCATTTTGCACTTCAATAACATCCTCAGTTGGTTCCATTTCAAAAATAGTACATTTTTTTAATCTTGATCTTCTTATTGCATCTACATCCTTAAAATGAGCCATAATTTTTAAACCTGCCTCTTTATTGAATTTATCTATTTGATCAGTATCTTTGGATCTATTAGCAACTACTCCTCCTAGTCTGACTTTATAGTTTTTTGCTTTCGCTTTAATTGCTGAAACTATACGATTCATAGCAAATATAGAGTCAAAATCATTTGCAGTGACAATTAAACAATAATTTGCATGTTGTAATGGTGCTGCGAATCCTCCGCAAACTACATCCCCTAAAACATCAAAAATGACAACATCTGTATCTTCTAAAAGGTGATGCTCTTTCAAAAGCTTAACAGTCTGACCAGTAACATATCCCCCGCAACCTGTACCAGCAGGAGGACCACCGCTCTCCACACACATAACTCCGTTAAATCCTTTAAACATAAAATCATCAGGTCTTAGCTCTTCACTATGAAAGTCAACTTCTTCAAGAATATCAATTACAGTTGGAACCATTGAGTGAGTTAAAGTGAAGGTACTATCATGCTTTGGGTCGCACCCAATTTGTAAAACTTTTTTTCCTAATTTTGAAAAAGCAGCAGATAAATTTGATGATGTTGTTGATTTTCCAATCCCACCTTTACCGTATACAGCAATTACTAAAGCACCCTCCTCGATTTTAACTTTAGGATCTTGATTGACTTGAACACTTCCTTCTCCATCGAGAGGTTTATTTATTGTACTGGTCATTTAGAGATTAATTATCACATTTATATTTATTCTTGCAGGGAAAACGACACCTTGGATATATTTATCAACAAATATTTATTAATTAATAATAAAAAGCAAAAAGTAAGTCTATTACAAAGCAATTTGAAGTAATTATTTATACTTTAAGTGTTAATACTCATGCCTTATTTATATTTATTTTATATGCATTAACTGAAAAATGCCTTTGCATCATAGAGGGTTTCATCATCTATTTCAGAAAGACCTTTTGATTGGGCATATTTCTCGGTATTTGATTTAACTTTTCCTCTCACAAAAAAGGGAACTTTTGTTAATTCAGCTTTCCCTGAATCTGTCCAAATAACTTCTTTTAAATTTGATTTGTCTTCTTTAATTAAATTTTCATGTTCACTTTCATTTGTGTTTACAGCTGTATGACCTAAATGACTTTGGTGTCCATCAACAAATTCAAAGTCATGCTTAAACATGTCAATTAAGTGCTCTTCGAGACCCATCATTAATGGATGAACCCAGTCATCAAAAATTACATTTGCACCCTCCCAACCCATTTGAGGACTATATCTTGCTGGAACATCTTGTACATGCATTGGAGTGCTGATAACTGCGCAAGGAATACCGAGTCTTTTGGCACTATGTCTTTCCATTTGAGTTCCTAAAACTAATTCAGGTGATGTCTTCTTCATTGCATCTTCAACTTCAAGATAATTATTGGATATAAGTGCTTCTAAATTTAAGTCTTTAGCCACTAGCCTAACTTTTCTAGCCATTTCTCTGCTATAAGTTCCTAATCCTACTACTTCAAATCCCAGTTCCTCCTTTGCTATTTTTGCTGCGGCGATCGCGTGAGTTCCATCTCCAAATATAAAAACTCTTTTACCTGTGAGATAATTTGAATCAACTGACTTTGAATACCATGGAAGTTTTGACTTGTTTTCTAATTCTTCTTGATTTGTTAGTGGAAGATCTAATTTTTTATGTACCTCTTTAATGAAATTTATTGTATTTTCAATTCCAATAGGAATAGTAGTGGTATATTCCATCCCAAAATTTCTTTTTAGCCATTCACATGTAGTTTCTGCAATTTCATGATATAAGCAGATATTAATCTCAGCATCTATTAATCTTTTAATATCATCTGGACTTGAATTTAGAGGAGAAACAACATTTGTATCAATACCCTGCTCAGAGAGGATTCTTTGAATCTCGATAACATCATCTCTGCATCTAAATCCGAGTAATGTTGGTCCTAATATGTTAACTTTTGGTCTTCTTCCTAAATCCTTCCATCTTTTTGCGCAAATTGAAGAATCTTCACTTACTTCCTTTTTAAGTAAAGTGCGGACTATTTGGTAAAAAGTTTCTGAGGCACCCCAGTTTTCCTTTTTACTGTATGCGGGTAACTCTAAGTTAACTATCGGGATATTAAATCCCATACCTTTTGCTAAGGCTCCCGGTTGATCTTGTATTAATTCTGCAGTACAACTTTCTCCGACTAAAAGAGTCTTAGGCTTAAATCTTTCTACTGCTTCCGATATATTCTTTTTAACCAATTCGGCAGTATCTCCTCCTAAGTCTCTGGCCTGGAAGGTTGTATAAGTAACAGGAGGTCTTTTCCCTCTCCTTTCTATCATTGTGAAGAGAAGATCAGCGTAAGTATCGCCTTGAGGTGCATGCAATAGGTAGTGTAAATCCCTCATTGAAGATGCGATTCTCATTGCACCAACATGGGGAGGTCCTTCATATGTCCAAAGAGTCAATTCCATAATGTTTTATTTAGAAGTGGCTAAGGTTTTTGTTGTAAGTATTTGATTCCTTTTTAAGGGTCTTGAAAATAAATTTGCTAGATCTGCAGCCTGATCTATTCCATGAATGGGACTAAATACCATTTCTATAGACCATTTGGTATGAATACCCTCAGCCTCAAGTGGATTTGCTAATCCCATACCGCATACAACTAAGTCAGGTTGCGATTCCCTTACTCGATCTAATTGCTTTTCAACATGTTGCCCCTCAACAATTTTTGTATTTTCAGGCAACAATTTAAGTTCTTCTTCCATTAATTCTTTGTTTAGATAAGGAGTTCCTACTTCAACAAGATTCATTTCACACTCATTATGTAAAAATCTTGCTAGTGATATTTCTAATTGAGATTCTGGCAATAAAAATAATTTTTTTCCGCGTAGTATTTCTTTGTGAGTTTCTAAAGCTTTTCTTGCTCTACTAATAAGGGGAGCAATTACATCATGGACTTTGAGTTCTTGTATCTCAAAGGCCTCTGCGGCCGCTAATATCCATTTAGTACTACCTTCAACACCAAGTGGAAAAGGAGCATGTATTACTTCGCAGCCTCTATGCTTTAAATCCCTGACAGTGTCACATAAATAAGGTTGCGTTAAAAGGACTTTAGTATTTGTTCCAATTTTTGGTAACTCTGTTGATTGCCTGGGTGGAAAACTTTCAACATTCTTTATCCCAATATTTTTAAAAATTTTTTTTAATCTGTCTTCTACATTATTTGCAATGGTACCAACTACTAGTAGTTTTTCTTCATCTGTGGTTTCCATCAAGGGTATAAGCGCTTTTAGAGCCCCATCTTCTCCTTGAGTAAATGTAGTCTCTATACCACTTCCAGAATAATTTAAAAACTGTACTTGTCCTAAAAACTTTTTGTTTAATTTTTCTGCAACGGTAGCAAGATCAAGTTTAATTACTTCACTAGGGCATGAACCTACAAGAAAAAGAGTTTTTATCTCAGGCCTCCTTGCAATTAGATCATTGACAACTCTATCAAGCTCCTCATGAGCATCAGCTAGACCAGCCAAATCTTTTTCTTCTAGGATTGCAGTACCAAACCTTGGCTCAGCAAAAATCATTACACCAGCGGCACTTTGAATAAGATGTGCGCATGTCCTTGAACCTACAACGAGAAAAAACGCATCTGGCATTCTGCGGTGCAGCCAAACTATTGATGTAAGACCACAAAAAACTTCTCTAGGACCAGTCTCTTTATCAAATAAAACTTTACTCATTAAAATATATAGGGCTTATTTATAAAGCTTGCATAAATTTTCAATTTTAAGAAAGTAATTGATTAAGTTCTCTTACAAAATGAATTCATTTCAAAAACTTATATGAATGTTTAAATATTCAAATGATTAAATTTCTGAAGTCTTAAAAATAAAAAATTTCAATTTCTCCAGTAATTATTTTCATTACTATTTTTAGCAATTTTCCAAACATTTCTAGAAACTTTAATAGCTATTAATCCTCCTCTTTCCACTCTTGATTTCCCTGGCTTGGCGCCCATTAAAAATGAAACTTCTGCGGTACTGATTGGAGCACCAGTTTTAATGGCTAAGTCAATTAACTCCAGTCTATTTCTAAAGTTTTTTATATTTTGTAAGTCCTTATTATCGTCAATTAACCAACTGAAAGAGGGATCCTTTTGCGATAATTTTTGCATTAAAGTTAAACTAACCAAACCTAGAGTTTGATCTGGGCTTAATTCTCTATTCTCAGATGATGATTTAATTGGATTTTTGAGAGGTGAAGTCATAAATTTATTCACTATTTAAATTGAAGTTATCGGTTCATAAGCATAGTGCAAGTTAATTTGATAGAAATATTGACCCATAATCAGTTATAGTCTCCAGAATGGAACCGACTTCTAGTTTAAATAGAGGAGAGCGCAGAAATAAAAGTTCTCTAGTTACTGGCTCTGAGATTCAGTCTCATGGTGGTGGGAGTTATATTACAACCGATTCAGAAAAATCTTTAGTTTCCAGGCAAGCAAGTCAAGTTGAACAAATTGAACTTAGAACATATGTCTTTTTAGATTCTTTACAACCACAATTGGCAGCATATATGGGAACTGTTAGTAGAGGCTTTTTGCCAATACCCGGTGATGCTTGTTTATGGATGGAAGTATCTCCTGGAATGGCTATTCATAGAGTCACTGACATTGCTTTAAAAGCTAGTAATGTAAGACTTGGCCAAATGATTGTTGAAAGAGAGTTTGGTTCTTTCGCCCTTTACCATAAAGATCAAAGTACCGTTTTGCATTCAGGAGATGTAGTCTTGGATGCTATTGGTAGTGAAATTAGAAAAAGAACAAAACCAGCTACAAGTTGGACTGAGATTATTAGGGCTATAACACCAGATCACTCGGTTTTAATTAATAGGCAAAATAGAAGCGGTTCAATGATCCAGGCCGGTATGAGTATGTTTATTCTTGAAACAGAGCCAGCAGGATATGTATTGAAAGCTGCTAATGAGGCTGAAAAGGCATCAAACATAACAGTTGTTGATGTAAAAGCCGTAGGTGCTTTTGGAAGACTCACTCTTGCAGGCAAAGAAGGAGATGTTGAAGAAGCTGCAGCTGCCTCAATAAATGCAATTGAACAAATAACTAATTTTTAAATCTAGCTCAAATGTAGTGATTCTTTTAAAAAAGGTGATAACTCCCTGGCCGCTTTTCCCCTACTACCCAATTTTGTAAGTTGAGATTGGCTAAGTTCTCCATATACACAATTAGCTTCTTTAACCCAAAATATTGATTCAAATTCACCATTTGGGTATTTGGGCTCTTTTAATATTTCTCCCCAGGAAATTCCGGTAGTTTCTTTAACTAATTTACCATTAGGATCGCATAAGACCATGCAGCTTATAAATCTTGCAGTTCTATATGGAGTATTGCCCATCTCTCTAATAAGTTTATTTAGTTTTTCATCTTTGCTTTTTGCATATCTCGCTGAATATATTCCAGGACGACCATCTAAATAATCTACTTCCAGTCCAGAATCATCCGCCAAAGCCCAGGAATTTGTTTTTGTAGCTGCTGCTCTAGCTTTAAGGAATGCATTCTCTAAATAACTGTCCCCTGTTTCCTCGACGTTTAAAGTTTCTGGTTGTTTTTGAACAATTAAATTCAATACATTTAACATGCCTGAAATCTCAGCTACTTTTTTAGGATTACCACTAGCAATTACTAAAACAGATTTATCCAATGAATTAAATAAATTATTAATTTTTTATCTTAACCGAAAATTGATACAGAGACAGGATAGGTTGAACATTCCACACCTGCGTAGGCAGGGCCTGCCTCGTACGGTGATAACTTAATGTAAATTTTTTATTAACACAACTGTATGTTTTGATGCTCTGACTAATTTTAAATAGTTAAGACATATCAATCATAGCAAGGGTGATAAGTTTAACTTATCAATGATAGAAAAAACATTAATGGCTTTTGGTCTAAAAACACTTGACTTTTAAGGTCTCGATAGAGCATTCTTCCAAATGAACATTCCACATTAATACATAGTAGGCAATGGCTACAGAAACAATGGGTATCGCTCTCGGCATGATCGAGACACGCGGACTTGTACCTGCAATTGAAGCAGCAGATGCAATGACCAAGGCAGCAGAAGTTCGCCTTATTGGTCGTGAATTCGTTGGTGGCGGTTATGTAACCGTTTTAGTTAGAGGCGAAACTGGTGCAGTTAATGCTGCAGTTAGAGCTGGTGCTGACGCTTGTGAAAGAGTTGGTGATGGCTTAGTTGCTGCACACATCATTGCACGTCCTCACAGAGAAGTTGAACCTGCTCTAGGTAACGGAAATTTCCTTGGACAAAAGGACTGAATTAGTAAATCAATAGCATAGCTTTTGAATAAATTCCCTACACAAACCAAGGAGTATCTATGAGTAAGAAGTATGACGCTGGGGTTAAGGAGTACAGAGACACCTACTGGACTCCTGAATATGTCCCCTTAGACACAGACCTACTTGCATGTTTTAAATGCACAGGTCAAGAAGGTGTTCCCAGAGAAGAAGTTGCAGCAGCTGTTGCGGCTGAATCTTCAACAGGTACTTGGTCAACAGTTTGGTCCGAGTTACTTACAGACTTAGAATTTTATAAAGGACGTTGCTATCGAATCGAAGACGTTCCTGGAGATCCTGAAGCTTTTTATGCTTTTATTGCATACCCTTTAGATCTTTTTGAAGAAGGTTCTATTACAAACGTATTAACATCTCTAGTTGGAAATGTTTTTGGATTCAAAGCTCTAAGACACTTACGTCTAGAAGATATTAGATTCCCAATAGCTTTCATTAAAACTTGCGGCGGTCCACCAAATGGAATCGTAGTTGAGAGAGATCGTTTAAACAAATATGGAAGACCTCTACTGGGTTGTACCATTAAACCTAAATTAGGATTATCTGGTAAAAACTACGGTCGAGTTGTTTATGAGTGCCTTAGAGGCGGTCTTGATTTAACGAAGGATGATGAGAATATTAACTCTCAACCATTCCAACGTTGGAGAGAAAGATTTGAGTTTGTTGCAGAGGCTGTTAAGCTTGCCCAGCAAGAAACTGGAGAAGTTAAAGGTCACTATTTAAACTGTACTGCTAACACTCCTGAAGAACTCTACGAACGAGCTGAATTTGCAAAAGAACTAGATATGCCAATCATCATGCATGATTACATAACTGGTGGTTTTACAGCAAATACTGGATTAGCAAACTGGTGTCGTAAAAATGGCATGCTTCTGCATATTCACAGAGCTATGCATGCTGTTATTGATAGACATCCAAAGCATGGTATTCATTTCAGAGTTCTAGCAAAATGTTTGAGACTCTCAGGAGGAGATCAATTACATACTGGAACGGTTGTTGGAAAACTAGAAGGCGATCGTCAAACAACTCTTGGTTATATTGATAACTTAAGAGAGTCGTTTGTTCCTGAAGATAGATCAAGAGGTAACTTCTTTGATCAAGATTGGGGTTCAATGCCTGGAGTATTTGCAGTTGCATCAGGTGGTATTCATGTTTGGCATATGCCTGCACTTCTTGCGATTTTTGGAGATGATTCTTGTCTTCAGTTCGGTGGAGGAACACATGGTCATCCATGGGGTTCAGCTGCTGGAGCTGCAGCGAACAGAGTTGCTTTAGAAGCTTGTGTAAAAGCACGTAATGCTGGTCGCGAAATCGAAAAAGAGAGTAGAGACATTCTTATGGAAGCTGCTAAGCATAGTCCTGAATTAGCTATTGCTCTTGAAACTTGGAAGGAAATCAAGTTTGAGTTTGATACTGTCGACAAGCTTGACGTTCAAGGTTAAAGCAGATTTAAAAATTGAGGAGATTATTTTCTCCTCAAACTTCTACAAATCTCGTTCTATTACGAGTAATTTCATTCACATTTAGATTAATTATGCCTTTCCAGAGCACAGTAGGCGACTATCAAACAGTTGCAACCCTGGAAACATTCGGTTTTTTACCACCGATGACCCAGGAAGAAATATATGACCAAATTGCATACATAATTGCTCAAGGCTGGAGTCCTGTTATTGAGCATGTACATCCTAGTGGAAGTATGCAAACTTATTGGTCTTATTGGAAACTCCCATTCTTTGGGGAAAAAGACCTTAACTTGGTTGTAAGTGAATTAGAGGCATGCCATAGAGCATACCCTGATCACCATGTAAGAATTATCGGTTACGATGCTTACACTCAAAGCCAAGGGACAGCTTTTGTAGTTTTCCAGGGACGTTAAATCTACTTAATGTAGTAAATATCTTTCTCCAAAATTCTTTGGAGAAAGATTTTAAAAAGAGTTTTTAAAGAATTTCAAATCTGAAGATTATGTCAAAAAAAACCAGTAGAGAGATTGCATTAGAAAGAAGAAAGGCAATGAGTGATAGCGGTAAAAAAGCTGCTGCTTATTCTTCAACTACTAAAGATAGAGTTCGATCTTCTCAAGATATACAGATTTCTGGGACTCAGTCTTCTTCCAATAATCAAAATATTACTAAAACAGTTACAAAACATATTCCAAAAACGCAAGTAAAGAGAAAGTCTTCTTCAACTATTTTATCTAGTAAAGAGTTAGTTATACAGAGAAGAAAAGCAATGTCTACTCATGGAAAATCAGCTATAACTTCATCTGATAGAACTCGCACAGATGTTAAAAAAGAAATTTCTGTTAATGAAGTTAAATCAACCGTAAGAAAAAATGATGAAGTTCAACTTTTACAAAATACAGAAATTAAACCATTAAAAACTAATATTAAGAGAAGAATTAATCAGAAGAAGAAGCCTATTATTAATACAAGTAGAGATATTGTCTTAGCGAGAAGAGAAGCTCAATCTAAACATGGGAAATCAGCGTCTAAACAAAATACTAGTGCCGCTTCTTTAGCTAGAAGGGGAGACCCAGATTTAAGCAGTAGAGAAATTTCTCAGAGAGTGAGGGAGCTAAGAAGTAAAACTGGTGCTACGAGTAGTAAGGGTAATGGTAAATGTAGACCTTGCGGTCCAAACAAAAATGGTTCAAAACTCAAGGTAGATGCTCATTGGAAAGTTGGCGAAAGCGGAACAAATTCGGGGCAAACTGTTACAGGTACTCAAGCTAATAGGTCATCAAAAACAACTGGAAATGAATCTAGTACTTGTAGAGATATTACTGGCACGCAATATTTAGGTATAGAAGTTATTAATGAGTTTTGTGGTTCAGATTTAAGCTATAAGCAACCTTCAAAAATCAATGTCAGCTCAACTACTTCTGGGAATAGAGTTACAGGAAATGAAGTTGGTAGATCATCTTTAGTGACTGGCAATGAACCAGGAACTTGCAAAAATCTGACTGGAACAGAATATACTTCTGCTAATTTATCTCAAAATTATTGTGGTGAGATAAATAAAACTCCATCAAAAATTAGACATAGTAAAACTCTTGATGGTCAAAATGTGTCCGGATCATTACCAGGAAGATCATCCCTTGTGACTGGAGATGAAAGTGGATCTGGGCATCAATTAACAGGAGATCAATATCTTGGTGTTGATCCATTACCTGATGGTAAATCATTTGAAAAAGTTGGTGCATATAATACTCTTAATGGAAATCTTGTTACAGGAACAGGAGTTGGAAGATCTGAGCGAATGACTGGTAATGAAAGTGGTGGCTGCAAAAATATTACTGGTGATGAATATATAGGATCACAACAATATGAAACTTTCTGTGGAAATAAACCAGCTCCAGAAGCAAGAAAAGTTGGCCTTAGCAAATCTCAGAATAATAATTTTATAAGTGGGACTATGACTGGACCTTCAAATCATGTGACTGGTGATGAACCTGGAACTTGTAAAAATGTTACAGGTACACCATATGCAGGGGTTGAGCAATTAGAGAATAATTGCGATCCAGATATTAAAAATGAGTTAAGAGGAAAAGGAAAGGTTTATTTAGGAAGCAGTTCCAATGCGAGATTGACAGGAAAACAACCTGGAATTGGTGGTCAATTAACTGGTGCTACAAAAGGTGCTTGTTTAAATCCAACAGGGACTCCTTATGTTGGAGGAGATCAACTAAGTTCGAATTGTAATAGTCACGGATCAAATCAATCTTATGCAAATAATGAAAAAGAAAAACATAATACATGGAATGATTTTTCAGTTAATTCACCCTCTAGAGATAGATATTCTGAAAAAATGCGTGATTCAGTGACAGGTAATCAATATGAAAGTGGAGCTAATATTACTGGTCCTTTCGATATGGCCGTAGACAAGGTAACTGGAACTGAACAATTTAGATTTGATAAAAATAAATTAAATAATTTACAGCCAAAACAAGATAATAAAGAAATAAATTTTGAGGAGGAAAGAGCTCAATCTCGTATTACTGGCGAAGGTCAATCTGCTGGACTAAATATCACTGGTGATGACTGGGACAGAGGTGATCGTGTAACTGGAACTGAAGGGGCATCTTCTCGAAGAAGAAATCCATCGAGAGCAAGTATGAAAAGTGCAATGCCACCTATGGAAATAAAAAGAAATGAAAAAATGAAAGAACCTGATTTCTTAATAACTGGTTCTAGCGGAAATACTAAAGAAGGACAACTTGTTACCTTCTCAGGTGGCGCAAGAGGATAAGTAAAAAATGGTTTTAAGAGGATTGGCTAAAGCCAAGAACTTTACATTGGGCCCTACCGCTCCAATGAAATCATTTTCAGAGCACATAGATCCTAAAATTAAAACAAGAAAGTTAAGAAATAGATCAGGTGAAAGCCATCATTTTACTGATCGATTGAAGAATAAAAAACTTTATGAATATGAGTTAAAAACAAAAAAAAGTTTTGATGATATCGTCTCTACTTTAAAAGAAATTGCGTATATTCAACATAATGAAAATTTTCTCAAAAATGCTCAACAAATATCTCAAAATAATTTAGGAATAGACTTGCCATCACATATTCTGGAAAAGGCTTGGGTAAAGCCCCTTGATATGAGAGCTTTATATGCTTGGTGTGTTTTTAAGCAGCATGATAAATTTAGCGATTATTTCTTTAAAAATGATCCCTTGGAAGGGTCTTCAGGAAGCATTGAAGCAAAGAATTTTGAAAAATTTCTCCTAGATTGTGGTTTTCACTTATTAGATATAACCCCTTGTTCTGATGGAAGGCTTGCTCATACTGTTGCTTATGTAATGAGAATTCCATTTAGTGCTGTAAGAAGAAGATCACATGCTGGTGCTCTATTTGATATTGAAAATACTGTTAATAGATGGATTAAGACAGAACATAAAAGATATAGAGAGGGAGTGCCCAACTCTGCTGATAAAGATACAAGATATTTAAAAATAGTGACTTACCACTTTAGTTCAGTGGATCCTTTACACCAGGGTTGTGCTGCTCATGGTAGTGATGATGCTTTAGCAGCGGAGGAGGGACTTAATAAATTAAATGCCTTTAGGGAGTCTGTTGAAAATAGTTTTTGTTGCGGAGCCTCTGTCGATTTGATGCTCATTGGTCTTGATACTGATACAGATGCACTAAAAATTCACTTGAATTCAAAAGATGGGAATATTAGTTTAGATGATACTATTTCAACTCTAGATATTTATGATTCTACGATTGATAAAACTGTTGAGGAAACAAGTCAAGAAATTTGTCAATTAATTTCCAATTATTCTTCTGAGAAAGATTTAACAGGGGTAGAAAAATTTATTTATAAATTAATAGTAAATAATATTTCTCAAATTGATTACGTTAATGAATTTCATAAAGGATCTTATGAGGATATTGGCCATGCAGAAAGATTTATTGGGGTGGGCATAGGATTTAAGGAAGTACATTTGAGAAATCTTACTTATTTCTCACATTTAGATACTGTTGAGGAGGGAGCTCCTGATTTAGATGTTGGGATAAAGATTTTCTCTGGTCTAAATGTCTCAGAAGATTTACCAATCCCCGTAGTAATTAGATTTGATTATTCAGGAAGAGTTCCAGGCGCAAAGGAGAGAGCTATTAAAGATTGTGATAGGGTTAATAATGCTATATCAATTAGATATAAAAATTTAGTGGATCAAGGTTTGTTACATACGTGTCTTACTATAAGAGATAGAGACAAAACTGATTCTGCTCAAATCATTAGTATGTCTTTAGATAAAAAAACAGCGGAGGGCCATTAATTATGCTTATTTGCAAGGTGATAAAACCACTTGTTTCTACAAATAGAATCCCAGGATTTGAACACAAACATTTACAGGTCGTTTTAGATGGCTCAAGTAATAAAGTCGCTGTAGATGCAGTTGGATGTAAGCCTGGTGACTGGGTAATTTGTGTAGGTAGTTCCGCTGCTAGATCTGCTGCAGGGAGTAGTGCATATCCAAGTGATTTAACAATTGTTGGGATTATTGATCATTGGGATCCTGATAATATTCAAAAGTAAGGAAATAAATCTAATGGAAATCATGAAAGTTTTAGGGAAATTGATCTGTACTCAAAGAGTTGAAGGGTTTGGACATATGCATTTGCGAATTTTGCAAAATAACAAAGGCAAAAAATTAGTAGCTCTTGATCCCGTAGGTGCAAGAGAAGGTAACTGGGTTTTTACCACCACTGGGACCGCTGCAAGATATGCCTGTACAAATAATCCAGAGGCTATTACAGATTTGACAATTGGTGGAATAATTGATTTTTGGGATCCTAATTAAATTTGAAAATTTATTAATCTTAAAGGGATTTGTTGAATTTACCTAATAGTTTTAGGATTAATTTGTTTTTGAGAGTTTAGCTTTATGTGGAATGAAAAGGATAATCCACCTAGGATTGAAAGACGCTTTGAATTTGAAAACTACTCAAAAACAAGTCTCTTTATGAAAGATATAGATAATCTTTGCAATTCTAAAAATATTTTTCCTAATATTAGTTTTGGAAGTCAATTTGTGGGAATTACAATTTTTTTTGAAAAAGCAAATCTTTCAAATATGGAGAAAGAATTCTCAAAAGAAATTGATGATATATTCTCAAGGATAAAGTGAAAATCAAAACTAATAATTATTTGGCTTTTCTATATCTCTCTTAATTAAAGCCATTAAATAAGAGGGTGCTTTATATCTCCCAGGAAGACATCTATTAAGTGTCTCTAAATGTCCCCAGCAGACTGTTCTTTGAATTTCTTTGATGGTTCTACCTTTAAGAATTAATAATCTTAGGGCTTTACAGAATAATGGGTAACCTGCTTCTAATTCATCTATATTTAGATTTGCTGTAGACATAGATAGGCTTACGGTTAATTATTAATTTAAAACAAAACTGTCCCATAAAAGTTATCAACATTAATTTTCTACATAAAATTTTTTATTAATGAATGTATGCTACACAATCAATTTCAATTAATACACCTTTAGGTAATGAAGATACTTCAACACAAGCTCTCGCAGGAGCATCGTTACCATTAAAGTACTTTTCATAAATCGAATTTACAACATTAAAATTTTTTAAATCTGTAAGAAAAATTGTTGTTTTTATCACACTTGTTAAATCAGCATTAGCTGCTTTAAGTACCTCTTTTAAATTTTCAATAACTTGAATAGTCTCTTGCTCTATATCACCAAGACAATCTATAGAATTAGACTTTGGATTTATTGCTATTTGTCCAGAACAAAATATAAAGTTACCTGCTTTAATTGCTTGATTATATGGTCCGACAGGATCTGGTGCCAAGTTAGTGCAGATTGGGATAGGTGAAGACATTTTTTTATTATTAACTTTTTTAATTTAGGCCCAGTTATCTTTTTTTGCTCTTAAATAACTAAATTCTTTTAAGTTTTTTGCTTTTAAGAAAAGATTTATATTCATTTCCTCCTTTAGGGTGGTGGGTATTGTTAATTTATTTGAATTAATTTTTTGTTCAACCTCTAATAGTTTTTCTTTAATCAAGGAATCATTAGGAGATATTTCAAGTGCCCATTGAAGATTTGATTTCGTATACTCATGAGCACAATAAATAATTGTATCTATTGGCAAAAGTGAAATTCTTTTTAATGATTTGAACATTTGTTCATGGGTTCCTTCAAATATTCTCCCGCAGCCTCCTGAAAATAATGTATCTCCAATAAAAAGAATTGGATTATGAAAATCTTTCGAATAAAATGAAATGTGTGAATTTGTATGGCCAATAACTTCAATTATCTTAAATTTTTTATTCAAAATGTTTATTGTATCTCCATCTTTTACTGAAATGTTTTGAAAAGGAATACGTTTTCTATCCTTATGTGAAGCGATTACCTTCACATCAGGCCATTCATTTATTAATTTTTGTGTACCTCCTATATGATCTTCATGGTGATGAGTTTGAAAAATTGCAAATAAATCTAGATCTCTTTTCTTGATCCAATGAATAACAGGCTCAGCAATAGCTGGATCAACTACAACAACTGATTTGTTTTTAACCAAAAGCCAAATAATATTATCTTGCAAAACTGGCAAACCAGTTATATTTTGATCTTTATTAAATGACATTATTACCTTAGAATTAACTAAATTTAAGATAGAAAATATCCAAACTATGATTACTATAGCTTTAGCTAAGGGTGCACTGTTAAAAGATTCAATTTCAATATTTAAAAAGGCAGGTTTAGATTTCTCTGAGGCTTTACTTGTAGAGAATAGATCCTTAACTATAGAGTCGAAGTGTAAAAAGGCCAAAGCTTTATTGGTTAGAAACGGTGATGTTCCTGTTTATGTAAGTTATGGACAAGCCGACCTAGGAATAGTTGGATTTGATGTTTTGCAAGAGTCAGATGCAGAAATTGCTAAATTGATAGATTTGGGATTCGGAGGTTGCTCAATGTCGTTAGCTGTAAAAAAAGATAGCGGATATTTAAAACCAACTGACCTTCCTCCTAATTGTTATGTTGCTAGTAAATTTGTAAAAACTGCACGACTATATTTTGAAAAATTAAATATTCCAGTAGAAATTGTTCATTTAACAGGTTCTGTTGAATTAGGTCCAATTACAGGTATGGCTGAGGCCATAGTAGATTTAGTAGCAACTGGTAAAACGTTAAAAGATAATGGATTGATAAAAATTGATGATATTTATCACTCAACAGCAAGATTGGTTGCTAATCCACTTTCGATGAGAATAGATAATAAACCTCTCCAAGATTTGATTTTATCAATAGAATCATTTAGTGATAAAAAAAATTAGATGTTTTTTAAAGATTTTAAAAGGATAAAAAGGTTAGGTAAATATTTAACCAAAGATAAGAAATCGTTATACCTTGTTGTAATAGTCTTGATCCCAGTTGCTTTCGCGGGAGCAATACAACCATTGCTTGTAGGGCAGGCGATTACTGTTTTAAAAAATGAGAGTTCTGATGTCTGGTTAAGTAAAATTTTTATAGGTCAGTCAATAAATTTAATAATATTAAGTCTATTTATTTCTGTCGTTTTACGTTTAATATTGCAGGGTTATCAAACCTACAATATCCAAGCTGTTGGACAAAAATTGACAGCAAGAATAAGAAGAGACCTTTTTGATCATTCAATGGCACTATCATTACGCTTTCACGATAAAATGCCCGTTGGGAAATTGTTAACGAGATTAACGAATGATGTTGATGCTTTATCTGAAGTATTTGGAAGTGGAGCAGTAGGTGTTATCGCAGATTTTGTAAGTTTAATAGTGATTTCATTAACTATGCTATCAATAGATAAAGGTTTAGCTATTATTCTCCTTTTGACTCAAATACCAGTGTCATGGTTTATTATTTGGCTTCAAAAACGATATCGAAAAGCAAATTATCAAGTAAGAGAAGAATTATCTCAGTTAAATTCTGATTTCCAAGAAAATTTGCAAGGTTTAGAAGTTGTACAAATGTTTAGAAGGGAGAGCTTTAATAGCAATAAGTTTAACAAAACCGGGCAATTATACAGAAGAGCTGTAGATGGAACTATCTTTTATGATAGTAGTATCTCTGCATTCATAGAGTGGATCTCTCTCGCTGCAGTTTCTCTTGTGCTCGCAATAGGAGGTTACTTTGTTACTTCGGGGAATATAGGTTTAGGTACTCTAACAACTTTTATTCTTTACTCCCAACGACTTTTTGAACCTTTGAGACAATTGGCGGAGCGTTTTACTCAAATTCAAGGAGGACTTACAGCAATAGAAAGAATTAATGAATTGTTAGAAGAGGAAATAGATATTAAAGATATACAAAAGGATTACAATATACAAAATAAACGACTCAATAAATTTCACTTTAAAGGGAAAATTGAGTTTAGGAATGTTTATTTTTATTATAAAAAAAATGAATATGTACTTAAAGATTTGTCTTTTACTGTCAAACCTGGTGAACATATTGCCTTTGTTGGTCCTACTGGGTCAGGAAAAACAACTTTAATAAGATTACTATGTAGACTTTATGAGCCTCAAAAAGGAGAAATACTTATAGATGATATAAATATTAAACAAATTCCAATAAGAGATCTTAGAGATATGTTGGGGGTTGTATTACAAGATACGTTTATTTTTAGTGGTAATGTTGCAGATAATTTGAAACTAAGTAGCAAAATTAATAATAAAGAGCTTGAAAAAATTTGTAAAAAATTAGGATTAAATAATTTACTAAAAAAACTACCTAATGGTTTGAATACTTATTTAAGAGAAAGAGGAGGTAATTTATCCTCCGGAGAAAGGCAATTACTGTCTGTTGCAAGAGTCGCAATAAGAAATCCTAAAATTTTAATTATGGATGAGGCTACAGCTTTTATGGATCCATCAACTGAAGCCACCTTGCAAAAAGATCTAAACAAAATATTGGAAAAAAGAACAGCTTTAGTTATTGCTCATAGATTAGCAACTATTGAAAACTCAGATAAAATTCTTGTTCTTAAATCAGGTACTCTTTTTGAAGAGGGTACTCATGAGGAGCTTAGAGAAAAAAAAGGTCTATATTTTCAGCTTTCTGAGCTTCAAGAAAAAGGATTTGCTAATTTGTAATGATTTTAGGAAATAGAAGGTCAGCATTAAAAAAGACAAATGTTTTAGATAAGAGCGTCTTAGAAAAATTTTATGGTGCAGACTCATTTGATTTCACTCTTAAAAATGATAATTCTATTTTTGTTTGTAGTAAATTAAAAGAGTTAGATCTTATTGAACTTGATCAATTACTTCAAACTGTTGGTTGGAGCAGAAGACCCATTAGGAGAGTTAAAAGAGCCCTTCAGTTTAGTATTCTTGTTGTTGGGTTATGGAAGCATGATGAAAAATTTCCAAGATTAGTAGGATTCGCAAGATGCACTGGAGATGGGATCTTGGAAGCAACTATTTGGGATGTTGCAGTTAATCCTGTTTATCAGGGACTAGGTCTTGGAAAAGAGATAATGAAATATATCTTGAGGGAATTAAAGATAAGCGGTATTAGCAAAGTAACTTTATTTGCAGATGCAGGTGTTGTCAGGTTTTACAAAAATCAGGGTTGGACATTGGAGCCTAAAGGTACAAAATGTGCTTTTTGGTACGCGAATTAATCTTTTGAATTATAGTAATCCTTGTATACCAAATCAATAGGATCACCCCTTAACCATCTTTTTCTTAATTTCCAATTTTTAAAAGATTGAATTAAAAAATTATATTTGTCCCATTTTCTACTACTTGTATAAATTGAATTTTTCAAGCATACAAGATCTTCTCTCTTTTTAATTCTTTTTATAAATTCAATATCCTCCATTAAAGGAATTTTTTTAAAACCCTCATTTTTTAAATATTTATTTTTTTCTATTAGTAAACCTTGGTCTCCATAAGGATCTTTAAAAAAGAAACATCTCATATTTACTAGAAATTCCAAAATCCTAAAGGTTTTTTTCTTGCTATTTATCTTAAATTTAAAAAAATAAACTAATGGAGATTCTTTTTGCATTATTAAATTTACTTCTTCTGACCAATTTTCTTTTAATCTTGAATCTGCATGTATGAAAAGAAACCATTTCCCTGTGGCTTTTTTGGCTCCAAAATTCATCTGTAAGCCCCTATTCTTCTGATTTAATTGATAAAATTTTGCCCCATAAATTGAGGCTATTTCTTTTGTTTTGTCTTTACTGAAAGAATCTATTATGAGTATTTCAGAGTTCCTGAATTCCGATAAATCTGATAAAAGAAGAGGTAAGTTTTTTGATTCGTTAAGTGTAGGTATTATTATTGAAAGAATCTTATTTTCCATAACAGACTTTAACAAGATCTTGAATGTTATCGATGTCTATTTTATTATTTAAATAATCAATTTTTAAATTTATTTTGTTTAGATTATCAATTGTTTTTTGTAAAACATTTGATGTACTCCACTTTATATCTATAAATGGATAAAATAAATTATTCGATAATATTGTTTCAGAAAAAGCTATTAACCAATAACCTCCATCACTTGAAGGGCCAATAACAACCTCGCTGGATTTAAGTTTATATATAGTTTCTAGAAGTTCTATATGGCATAAATTTGGAAGATCAGTTCCAATAAATATTAAAGGTCTTTCTTTGTTTAAAAAGGAATTTTTTTGATGTTTAAGAATTTGCCTTCTCATTCTCTCACCTAGAGAACCCTTGCCTTGCAAATAAAAATCTTTTAGACCTAACTGTTGACACCATCTTTTGCTACTTTTAAATCCAATCCCAGAGATCGCAAGAGATATATCTAAAATATTTTTTTCAAATAAAGATTTTGCAACTGAAATTGTATGTTGAAGCATCATTATCTGAATAAGTAAGGCATTATTTTTCCCAACATCTTTTGATAATCTGGTTTTGCAATGACCATATCTCGGCCATTTTGTCATAATTATCAGTAGAGGTTTATTCAATCGGATCTAAAGAATTTATTAATATGATAAATCTTATAGGGTTAAAAAAATATACAAATTTATGTAAAAGAAGGACTTTTTTGTGAAGAAAGTTTTAATTTCACATCATCTTGTAATGACTTAATGGCCAATCTAGAAAATGCTACTAGATTAAAAACCTATAGGAAAATATTGTGAAAACTAAAAATCTTATTTGGGCAGAAGTTCAAAAATCACTTCAAAAAAATTTAAGTAAACCATCATTTGAGACTTGGATTAGACCAGCAAAATTTAGATGTTTTGAGAATGGCCTTTTAACGCTTATTGCCCCTAACTCATTTTCAAGCGATTGGTTAAGAAAAAATTATTGCGTAACAATTGAAAAGGCTGCGGAAGAAGTTTGTGGTGAGCCTGTAAAAGTAATATTTAAGTCTGAAAACTCAAACAATCCAGATATTCAATCCTCAAATCAATCTAGTAGCAATACTAGTTCTTCAGGTCTGGCAACAAATCAAACTAAATCTTTAATTAAAAAAACGAAAATAACACCATATCTTAATTTACGTTATGTATTTAATAGGTTTGTTGTAGGTCCTAATAGTAGGATGGCACATGCTGCTGCTCTGGCAGTTGCTGAATCTCCAGGGAGAGAGTTTAATCCTTTATTTATTTGTGGAGGAGTAGGACTTGGGAAAACGCATTTAATGCAGGCAATAGGTCATTATCGTTTAGAAATTGATCCAGAAGCAAAAGTTTCATACGTGTCAACTGAAACTTTTACAAATGATCTAATAGTATCAATTCGAAAAGATGGAATGCAGGCTTTTAGAAATAAATATAGGGCAGCTGACTTAATTCTTATTGATGATATTCAATTCCTTGAAGGGAAAGAATATACTCAAGAAGAATTTTTCCATACTTTCAATGCTCTACATGAAGCCGGAAAGCAAATAGTTATTGCTAGTGATAGGCCACCAAGCCAGATACCAAGATTACAGGAGAGATTGATTTCTAGATTTTCAATGGGATTAATTGCAGATATACAGCCACCTGATATAGAAACAAGAATGGCAATATTACAAAAAAAGGCTGAACATGAAAAGATGAGTTTACCAAGAGATCTTATTCAATTTATAGCTGGGAGATTCACTTCCAATATAAGAGAATTAGAAGGTGCTTTTACTAGAGCAGTGGCTTTTGCCTCAATAACTGGATTACCCATGACTGTTCAGTCCATTGCTCCAATGCTTGATCCAAATAGTGTTGGTGTGGTTGTTACTCCAAAACAGGTTATTAAAAAAGTTTCTGAGTTTTTTGAAGTTTCAGCAGATGAATTAATTAGTTCCAGCAGAAGAAAGCCTGTTAGCCAAGCGAGGCAAATTGGAATGTATCTGATGAGGCATGGAACAGATTTAAGTTTGCCAAGAATTGGAGATGAATTTGGAGGTAAAGACCATACAACAGTTATGTACGCAATTGATCAAGTTGAGAAGAAATTATCAAGTGATCCTAGTGTTGCTAGTCAAGTTCAAAAAGTAAGGGATTTATTGCAAATTGACTCAAGAAAAAAAATGTGATCATCTTAATTTTCACTTAAAATAAAATTATTGGGATTTTGATCATATCTATGTTTTATTGGAATTTTATAAATATCACCAGGATTACAAATAGATGCAACTTTTTCTAGTGATTTCCTAAGTAATCTTGCTGAAATCAGCGGCATATCTCTAGGGACTGAAATCCTATCTCGTAAATACCTTAGCCCGATACCAGAATTATTGTCAGGTTTATTTAATTCATTATTAATTAAATAAGTAAGAGCAGATCTTAATGCAAAATCGAATGAATTATTTTCGCAAGGATTTATATTAATAATATTATTTTTGTGCTTAATTACTCTAGCCAGAGCAATTTTCTTATAGTAATTACTATCTAATTCTTTATTTATTTCTAAATTGCCTGCGCCCTCTCCAGAGTCAACAAGTCTTGAAAAATTTTCTTGCGTCTTATTTATATCTTTAAAACATCCTCCCATTTGAGGAGGTAAATCATGAGAGTGAGTATGAAAATCACCTTGAGAAGCAGTATACGTATTTTCACTTTCTAATAACGTCATCCATTTATTGATTAATGGAAATTCTTTTCTTAATTTGTAACCCTTATAATAAAAAAGAGATGCATTAATTCTCTCTATATAAGGAATAAATATAATATCTCCTGTTCCAGGTTGTAGTTTATTTGGAGTTATATTAACTGGGTCAATCAATCCTGAACTTGAGAGTCTTAATAGCTTTTCTAGTTCCTCTAAGTTCTTAATCATATTATTTTTTTTAAGTTTATTATCAAAATTAAAGAAATTACTTCTGCAAAGCCAATCGCACCATGAGCGGAATATATTGCGTTCGATCTTTCTTGTTTTGGCAAGCTGATTTGAATAAATCGATGAACCAAGAGAGCCGTACTCTTTCTCAAGAAAATCAATTATATTATCGCTTTCAGTAATTATTTGACCATTTAATTCAATCGCGGGTAATTTACCTGAGATTACTTTGTTTAGATACCACTTCTCCTTTTCGCCATAACAATACATATTTATTTTTTCTATCTTATAAGGTATTTTTTTGAATTCGAGCCAAAGCCATATTTTTTGGCAATAGGGGCACCATGCGTGTCTATCCCTGTAAAAAATTAATTTGGCATCATTTATATTTTTGTTAAATAATCTCAAGTTAGTATATGAATTATTTAATCCATTTACTCTATCCCCTTCTTCAATAGCTAATTTTTCTAAATCTTTCCAACTTAAAACTTTATTAAATGCCATTTTCTTGCAATATTTAATTAAAATATAATAGTAAATAAATAAATTTCGTGATTCATAATTTTGATTTAATAGTAATTGGAGCTGGTTCGGGCGGTTTAGCAGCAGCAAAAAGAGCAGCAGGTTATGGAGCTAATGTGGCAATTATAGAGGGTGATCAAATAGGAGGGACTTGTGTTGTTCGCGGCTGTGTCCCCAAAAAATTAATGGTTTATGCGGCTAATGAAAGAAGTAATATGATTAATTCAGAGAGGAATGGATTGTACTTTAATAATCTTTCCTTCAACTCTAGTATTCTCCTGAAAAATGTAAAACAAGAAGTCACAAGATTAAGTAATTTACATTATGAATCACTAAATAAATTAGATATTAAAGTATTTCGAGGTTGGGGCAGATTTAAAGATACTAATCAAGTAGAAGTTATTTGCCCTAAAACAAATAAACTTTTAAAAACTTTAAAAAGCAAAAAAATTTTAATTGCTGTTGGGGGAAAACCAAAATCACTTGATATTGTTGGTGCAGAATTTGCTTGGTCAAGTAATGAAATATTTAATTTAAATAATTTCCCTAAGTCTCTACTTATAGTTGGAGGTGGATATATAGCTTGCGAATTTTCTTGTATATTTAATAATTTGGGAACAAAAGTTACTCAACTCGTAAGAAGTCATAAACTTCTAAATGGTTTTGATGCTGATTTATCTATGTCTATTCAGGAATCTATGACTTCTTCTGGAATTAATTTAATTTTTAAAGATGAGTTGGTTTCTATTAGTAAAAACAATGAAAATTTTGATTTAATTTTTAAATCAGGTTTAAGCAAAAAAGAAGAAAATATTCTTATTGCTTCTGGAAGAGAACCTAATATTGACAATTTAAATCTTGATATTGTGAGTTTAAATATGAAAGGTGGTTTTATAGAAGTTAATGAAAGTAATCAGTCAAGTCAATCTACGATCTTTGCTATTGGTGATGTTATTGATAAACCTAATTTAACTCCTGTTGCAATTGAACAGGGGAGGATTTTTTCTGATAATTATTTTGGTAATAAAAAAAGAAGCATTAGTTATAAATTTATTCCAAAAGCAGTATTTACAAATCCAGAAATTTCATCTGTAGGTTTAAGTGAAGAGGAGGCGAGAAATATTTACTCAAATGAAAATATTAAAGTTTTCAAATGTAGGTTTACTCCTATGTCTAATACTTTTAAAAAACTTAAAACAAAATGTATGCTCAAATTAGTTGTAAACAAATTAGATGATAAAGTTTTAGGGTGTCATATGTTTGGGGAAACTGCTTCAGAGATAATTCAAATGGCTTCAATTGCAATGAATAAAGGAATTACTAAAAGAGAATTTGATGAAACAATGGCTTTGCATCCAACAATTTCAGAGGAATTTGTAACTATGTATTGATTGGAATTAATTCTTTATTAGTCTTGCACTTTTTTTAAGAAATAGGCTTATAAAAATTAATAAGAAGTAAATAATAATAAAAACTCTAAATTCCATTATGAAATTAAATTTTGTTAATAGTAGTATCTTATCTAGAACATAAAAAATATAAATATTTAATAAAATAAAACCTTCAAATCTATTTATTTTCCCTTTTGTCCAAAATATTGGCATACAAGCAAAAGTTGTTAAAACCATTATTGGGATGTCTGTTCTTATAAGATCACTATTTATTGATAAACCTCCTAAACCCGAAAAGAGTGTGCAGCTTCCAAGTATTAATAGTTGATTCAATAAATTGCTTCCAATAACATTTCCAATAGCAAGGTCTGTTTTCCCTTTCAATGCAGCAACTATAGAGGCCACTAGTTCTGGAAGAGATGTGCCTGTAGCGACAATTGTTAAACCAATAATTGTTTCTTTTATTCCTAATGTTCTTGCTAATTCTTGTGATCCACTCACCAAAACATTCGCACCAAAACTAAGCAGAATCATCCCAAAAACTAATTTTGTGATAGTACTTACTAAATTATTACTCAAGGGAAAATCATTTATTTCTGGTTCTGCAGTTTTTATATCATCGTCTTTTTCATTTATAGTATTAATTTCCCAAATAGTATTTAATAATAAACAAAATAAGAGGAAAATGCCTGCCTGCCAAGTTAAGGTACCTGTTGAAGTCATGGCCCATACAGAACAAGAAATAGCTATTAATAAAGGTACATCCCTCCTGACAATTCTACTTTTAACCTTTAAGGGAGTTATTAAGGAGCTGATTCCTAATACGACCAAAATATTGAAAATATTACTTCCGACGACATTACTGGCAGCCAAAGAATCACTCCCTTTAAAAACTGAGTTTAGGCTAACTAATAATTCAGGAGAACTTGTACCTAGAGCAACTACTGTTAAACCAATTACTATTTGGGGAATTCCAAGAATCAAAGATAAAGCAACTGATCCCTGGATAAAAAATTCTCCTCCCATAAAAAGTAAAAAAATTCCTATTATTATTTCGACAATAGAGAATAAGTATTCGCTCATATTATGTCGGGAGCTTTTTATATTAGTAATTATATCCCTAAATTAAAATTAAAAAAAAGTAAATTCATTTATAAATAGCTACAAAATATTGTCTAAAAATAATTATTGGTAATATTAAAAAAAGAAATAAATTATTGGAAAAATTAATTATAAGAAAACCTGATGATTGGCATTTGCATCTAAGAGAAGGAGTCGTTTTAAAAAATATTTTAAAATTCTCATCAGATTTTTTTGGGAGGGCAATTATAATGCCAAATACCAAGAATCCTATAACTAATATTGAAAAGGGAGTTTCATACAAAAATACAATTTGTTCTCTTTTACCAAAAACACATACATTTAAGCCCTTAATGACAATATATCTTACGGACAGTATTTCAAATGATGAGATTAGAAGAGGATTCTTAGATGATATATTTTTTGCTGCAAAATTATATCCTGCTAATTCAACAACAAACTCACTTTATGGAGTTAAGAATATTAAAAATATTTATAAGGTATTTGAATTGATGCAAGAAATAGGTATGCCTTTATTAATTCATGGAGAAGTTAATGATCCAAAGGTAGATATCTTTGATAGAGAGGAAGTTTTTATTGATACAGAATTAAATCCAATAATTAAGAATTTTCCAAATTTAAAAATTGTTTTAGAACATATTACAACTTCTTATGCAGTTGATTTTGTAGAGACTAATAACATAGCAGCAACAATTACCCCTCATCACTTGCATATAAATAGAAACGCAATGTTTTTTGGAGGTTTGAATAGTGATTTTTATTGTTTGCCAGTAGCTAAAAGGGAATCCAATAGAATTTCTTTAATCAAAGCTGCTACTAGCGGTAATGAATGTTTCTTCTTAGGCACTGATTCAGCCCCACATTTAAGAGAGTGGAAAGCTTTCTGTGGTTGTGCAGGGATATTTAATTCGTCAGTAGCATTAAGCAGCTATCTACAGATTTTTGATGAAGAAAATGCTTTAGAAAAATTTGAGAAATTTGCAAGTATTAATGGTCCTAAATTTCATAATTTACCATTAAATAATGAATATATTACGATAGTTCGCGATCCATATAAAGTTGAGGAATTTGTTGATATTTTTGATAAAAATAAAAAGATTGGAGCAATAAAACCTTTTCATGCAGGTCAAAACTTAAATTGGAGAATTAAAAGTTAATTCTTCAATAAACCATGAAGCATTTATAATATTTAAGAAAAAAAGTGTAAATATTCAAATTCTTCATGGTTAAATTTAATACTTTTCGCTACGCTTAAAGAGCGCAAATTTCTGTTGGGAGTGTGGCGGAATTGGTAGACGCGCCGGACTTAAAAGACAACAAATAATCATATACACTAGCGAACAGTACTTTTATGCGATTGGTCAAAAGCCAGTCGCTTTCTAAATTTATAACCTATCCACTTAAGGATAAATATCCAACATATATCTAGCGTATATTTTTACGCTAAATAATCATTTTAAAACAATTCAATTTCTGAATCTTCCATTTTTGCAAAACCTTTGGAGACCGCGAATGAATTATAAAAGTTTTTCAATGCTTCAAATCTATCTTTCTCGTATTCGATATTAAGGCTTATTGTAGTATTAGTAATTTTTACAATATCAAGACCTTCCATTGAAGCCTGAGTTAATAACTTAAGAGCATCTATTTCATATTGATAAAGATTCAAGGTTTTAAGGCAATTAGTAATGTTTTTAACATCGGGCTCCTGAACTACTTTATTTTTTTCTTCTTTTGAACTTGTAGTTTCTTTACTCCAAACTTCTTCCGCTCTAGCAGTCCATGCATCAAATTTCTGTAGATGCTCAGGATCTCCTTGTGCTTGCTCTGAAATTTCATTTAAGTAATTTTCTGCTTTTTCTTGTTCCTGAGAAAGAGTCTTTCCATATTCAAATTTAAGTTGGTTCCTTCTTACATTTATTAACTCATTCATCATTTCTAGTGCCTGAGGATTAACAGTTCGTTTTGAAATAGCTTCATTTATTGCATTCTCTAAAAGACTTGAACATAAACTAGATAAGGTTCTTCCCTCTAAAATTGCCCAATTATTTAGTAAAACAGAATGAGCTTCTGAGGTGGGAGTTATTGTGATGCGTGTATTTGCTGCAGGCATAGATTAATCTAAGAGATCATATTAAAAATATAACCTTAATTGTTCTGATTAGCAACATAGTAGAACATTAATATTTTAAATGAATGTCTATAATTCATGGAATAAAAGAAATAATAACAAATATTAAGAATAAATTAAATTTTGTTAGTTCTAATCTGATGCATTTTATCTTGTTTATAGACGGATGACGTGTGGGCTCAAATTTCGAACCTAGGCATTATCCTTTTAACCATAACTAACTTATGACCAAATTTTTGCAGCTCTCTTTATTCGACGACGTCGATGGGCATTCAGCTATTACTGTTTCACCTTTAGCCAAAGCAGGTAGCGGATTAATTTTTAGTTCTATCATTCCTCTTCATCCAACAATAACAAGTATCTGGTGTCCCCCTGATTTAGCTGCCTGTGCTGACAAATCTTTAGTCTTATTGAAAAATCCTAGTGCTTCAGGTTATAAGCCTGTGATTTCAAAAATAATTTCACCTGTGAGTGATACTTTTATTGCAGAAGCAATTCTTTATAGGGATGGGTGCTTGGCTTCTCAAAAGAAAATGTTTCAGGATAATTTCCTTCAGCTTGATTTCTTTTCAAATCTATTATCAAACCACACTAAAGATAATGAAGAAGAAATAAATCAGTTTTGATTTTTAATTATCTAGCGTGTCCAACGGTACTGATTTACTAGAATTTTATGACGTATTTATTGTTATGTTAAGCGCGTTTGTTAGAATCAATAGGTCTACATCCGTTGGGAGTGTGGCGGAATTGGTAGACGCGCCGGACTTAAAAGACAACAAATAATCTATACACTAGCGAACAGTACTGTATAGCCAATGGTTAAAAGCCAGTCGCTCTATTAATTTATAACCTGTCTACTTAAGGACAAATATCCAACATATATCTAGCGGGAATTAAGAATCAAAATAAAGGAATATTTTTATTCTGAAGTCGATTTTGATAAACTAAAATCTTTGTTTTTCTGTAAATCAAAAGCAATATTTTCTAATTTTTCTAATCTTGCTAAAAGTGATTGATTTTGAGAAATTACTTTTTCATTTTTAACTTCGAGTATTTTGATTCTTTCTTCTAATTCCTTTTTCTCTTTAAGACTAATCTGCGAAGGTTTTGTGGACTTTCCTAATTTCCATACAAACCCTGCTCTTGCAGAAAATTTATCTTCAAAATCGCCTGCATATTCTTGTCCGGGCATAGTAATTGCAGCCGCATAATTGAAGGAAAGTTTTTCATTGACTTTAGAAGCACAACCACCTGAAAATGCAAAATCTCCTCCGTGAGTTCCTGAACCTAAACCACACGCAAGCTTAGTCTCTGTGGGAATGGTTGGCAAACCAGTCAATGCTGCACTTAAAGCACCTACATTATTTATTGATTGTTCTACATCTCTTCCTTTAATTAGTAATCCACTTGTTACGTTTATGGGGACTTTATCACCAGTTAAATTTGTACCCCATAAGTCAAGTTCATTCTGTTTCTCTTGGAAATTTAAAGAGTTTTGTCCAAGTTTTGTTATTCCAGTATTCTCATCCCTATATATAAGTGGGATTTTTAAAACGGCATCATAAGGAGACTTCCAAGAATTATCATAATTTTCCCAAGAGTCATTTGTTACATCGTAAGAGAAAAACTTATTTCTTTTTTCGATGACTAGTTTACCAATACTCTCATCAAATGAAAGACCATTCCAATCAGCGCACTCAGTGCCTCCATTACCATCAGCTACAAGATCGCAATCTGTAGTTATTAATGATCTCTGATTTGTCTCTTTATTAATAAACCAAAGTTCAGTAGCTTTATTTCCTCCACCCTCGAATCCCCAGTGAGTCCAATCAGCTTTTGCGGCACAGAATAAATTTAAAATCCCAAAACTTAAAATAGTTATCGAGAAAAAAGAATTTTTCATGAAAATAATGCATTTCTTCTAACTTATTAAGTATTTAAAAATTTGCAAATTTCTTATAAAATTATCTAATGCGTCTAAATGGTTCCAGAAAAGTGTAAATATTCAAATTTTTCATGGTTAAATTTAATACTTTTCGCTACGCTTAAAGAGCGCAAATTCCTGTTGGGAGTGTGGCGGAATTGGTAGACGCGCCGGACTTAAAATCCGTCGAGCGATTTAGCTCGTGAGGGTTCAAGTCCCTCCACTCCCATATTTCTTAAGATTGTTTTATGAGAAATGACGATATTTTATCTAAGCAGTTATATTTAGTAAAGAATAGGCTTTAGTAGCTCTTGAAATGGAAAATTTTTTTAATAGTCCGATATTAACTATTGCTGCTTATGCCAGTATATTAACTCTTTATTTAGTTGTCGTTCCATTATCTTTATTTTATTGGATGAATAACCGTTGGAATATTATGGGTAAATTTGAAAGGTTGGGAATATATGGTTTAGTTTTCCTCTTTTTTCCAGGTTTAATTCTATTTTCACCATTTTTAAATCTTCGATTAAATGGAGATAAGCAAAGGTAATTAAATTGACTAAAGGAAAAGTTATACAGTTTGGTTTTTTATTTGCTTTAATTGGCTTTTTTAGCCTAAAGGTGCTCCCATTAATTGGTTATACCGAATTAACAACTAGTTCAATCTCAAACATATTATTAATATCAATAGTTTTTTTATGGGTAATGTCTTATATCCTAAGGGTCATAACTGGCAATATGACTTTTATGGAACAGCGAAAACGATATCGAGCTAAATATGAAAAAATTATTGATGAAAAATTAAAAAGTAAATTTAATTTGCTTTCCTCTGAAGAGCAAGAAAAATTACTTGAGGAGATAGAGGAAAAATAATAAAATTTTAGGTTACTTATTTTTAATATTTGATTTTATGGCAGAATAGTTATGATAATTACTCTCTTTTAGATTTGTCTCTAATAAATAATAAATTTGATGAACTAAGAACAAAAAAACGCTTAGCTTTAATGCCTTTTTTGATGGCTGGTGATCCTAGTCTAGAATTGACTTCGGAAATTTTATTAGCATTACAAGATCAAGGAGCTGATTTAATTGAATTAGGTATACCTTACAGCGATCCTTTAGCTGATGGGCCAATAATCCAATTAGCCGCTTCACGCTCTTTAAGTGGAGGAACTTCTCCCTCAAAAGTTTTAAATTTGCTAACAAATTTAAAAAATAAATTAAAGATACCTATTATCTTATTCACTTACTTTAATCCCTTATTAAATTTTGGATTTAGGGATTTCTGTGAAAGAGCAGCTAAAGCTGGAGTCTCAGGCTTAATAATACCTGATCTACCGTTAGAGGAGGCAACAGAATTTTCAGAGATCGCTAAACAATATGATCTAGATTTAATTTTATTAGTTGCACCCACAACGCCATTCCCTAGGATGAAAAGCATCTCAGAAAAATCTAAGGGTTTTATTTATTTAGTAAGTGTGACTGGGGTTACTGGAGAAAGAAATAATATAGAGAATCGGGTTGAAAATCTTATTACAAAATTGAAAAATATTAGTACCAATCCTATTGCAGTTGGATTCGGGATATCATTACCTAAGCATGTACAAAAAGTAAAAAAATGGGGAGCAGATGGAGTTATCGTAGGAAGTGCCTTTGTGAAAAGAATCTATGAAAGCGATAGGGAATTAATTGTTAAAGAGATTGGACGATTTTGCAAAGAATTGAGATTAGCAGCAGATGAATAAGTGATTTGATTTATAAATCCATTTTCTTTGTCTGATTTAGAGAAAGTAAAATGTAGATTAATTTATTAATTATTAATTTTGAAAAATAAAAAAATTAATATTCTAAACATTTTAAAACTAAAAAACTTTTATTCTGATTCGCTAGTTGGTAATAATTTAATTTGCTTCCTTCCAAGCTTAATTTCAAATTCATCTCCAGCTTTTAAATCAAGAATGGCTGTATATGCCTTGCCTATTAAAAGGTTTCCATTCCCTTGAACAGTAGCTATATAACTTAATTTCCTTCCTCCTTTGCCAATTGCATTTTTGTCGCCATCTCCACTACTTTTATAACCTTGCGCCATAGCAATAGCTTTGTAATAAGCATTGAAATTACATCTTTCCTTACCATTTTTTGAAGTGGTTACATATCCACAAGCACGAACTTTTTCCGTTTCAGTAACATCCTTAAGTTCCTTAGTTTTTGCGATTAATTCACTACCAGTCAGCATAATAAAGAATTTAAACATCTCCTTGAATAACATAGCAATTAGTATGTAAATTATGCAATTATTAAATATGTATTTATTCAATTAGTTATCTTTAAAGATGGAAAAATTTTTAGTGTTTGGAAAATATTGCGATGATGTAATTAAGAAACGAGAATTATTTAGAAATAAACATTTAAGTAGACTTTCAATTTTGAAAGAAAAGAATATATTAATTACTTTGGGGCCAACAAAATGTACAAAATATTTCTTTGGAATATTTAATGCTCATTGTGAAAATGATGTAGGTATTTTAATTGAAAAAGATATATATTGGGAGAAAGGAATATGGATTAAATATGATATATATCCTTGGATTCAAGCATTTTAATATATATTTTGTAGAAAAATATAATATTTAATTTAATAAATTATTTTACTAAATTCTGCGTTATAAAGTTTAATTTTCATTATCTTTCTGATAAATAAATTATCCTTAAGTTAAATTATTAAATATTAATTATTTAACTTAAATAATTCTTTTGAAGAGTAAGCTCAAAATCATTTTTCTAAAGTTGATGATCTTTTTCCATCCTCTCAACTAAAGTATCTATATCAACTTTATAGTCAATATCTAATTGGCTATACGGTTTATTTTCTTTAATAGTTTCACAATGATTTTCATTATGATTTTCATTATGAATTTCATTATCTAACCACGATTGTTCGATTTTAATTAGCTTATGAGCAATATTGTATATGCCCCCTCTTTTATATAGGTCTTTTATCTTTTTTAGAATCTCTGAAGATCTACTAGAAGTAATATTTAGTTTTAAGGCAAAGTCTTTTTGACTATAACCGTGAATTTTAAGCCAATCTTTGATAAAAATCATTATTGCTTTTTCATCTTCTTCAGAGAATTTTTTCATAATTAAAAGGGGAATAGTCTATCAAGTTTTTTAGCGGCTCTCATTCTTATAGATGGTGTCATATGTTTACTCCAAATACTTAAGACAGCTGTTAATGCAACAAAATCATCACTAAATCCAAGTACGGGCATGAAGTCAGGGAATAGGTCGAAAGGCATAATAAGATAAGCTAAGGCGGCCACTAAAGATATCCTTACTTGAGTAGGGGTCAAAGGATCTAAAGCCATCTCTAATACTTCTAATGCTGGCTTTGCAATAGTTCTACCTGCTTTAGAAAGTATTTTTAAAATTACATTCGAATCTAATATTGAGCTTTCAATTACCTCTGCTTCATATACTTTTTTATCATTTTTGTAATGATTATGATCCATGAAAATTGAGATTTAAAAATTAATTAAAGCTATAAATTCAATTAATGCTGTCAACTAAACCATTTTGAATTCCTGCCTTTCTCAGTTTTCTAAGAGCCCTTTGCACGACTTGTCTGCAATATTCTCTACTACAACTCATGTGTCTAGCTACTTCAGCAAGTGTTCTCCATTCATTTGAACCATCTAGTCCGAATCTGAGGCTAACTATTTTTCTCTCTTTTTCTGTAAGATTTGCTTTGTCGAGTAATTTCCAGGCTGAATCTGTTCTTTCAGCAAGTTCAGCTAATTCCATAGGAGGAGTTTGTTCACTAGGAAGAATATCAACTAATTCTGAAGGGTCAGATTTCGATTTAACTGTTCCTTGAAGACTTACTGTGATACTTCTCAATTCACACGAAAGTAATTCATCAACTTCTTCTTTTGAGATATTCAACTCATCAGCTAATTCAAGAGTTGATGGAGGGAAACCTTTAATCTGCATTAATTTGGATTTAGCTGATCTTAATTTGGTTAGTTTTTCATTTATATTTACTGGAATTCTGATAGTCCTGCTTTGGGTTGATAAAGCCCTATTTAGACCTTGCCTTATCCACCAATATGCGTAAGTAGAGAATCTATGGCCTCTAGAAGGATCATACTTTTCGACAGCTCTTGTTAAACCTAAAGTACCCTCTTGTATAAGATCTAATAATTCAAGACCTTTCCCCTGGTATCTCTTCGCTAAATTTACTACAAGTCTTAAATTGGCAGTTATCATAGCATTTTTTGCTTGCTCTCCAGTTCGGATCGTCTTTTTTTCAAGATCTGAATATTCACATGCAGGTCCTTTACCTCCTGCAGATTGACATCGATTTATAAGAACAACCATCTCTTGGACTTTTCTGCCCATGGTGAGTTCCTTTTCAGGAGTCAAAAGTTGATGACGTCCAATTTCTCCTAAAAAATCGCTTAATGAACTCACGATTTATACCATAATTGAATACTTTTAACTTAAGGTTTATTTGTTAATTTGCTATACATGTAATAAATAATTAATATTTAATTAATAAAAATAACGAGGTCTATTTTCATTTTTTACTAAAAGTCTTTAATTAAAACTACAAAAATCAAAACTATTTTCTTCTATTGGCGAGAACTTCTAACACTTCTCTCCACGTCACATCCTTGTGAAGAAGAGCTACTTGAAGATGATAAATAATATCTGCTGCCTCTTTTGCTATTTCAGAATTATCATTTTTCATACAAGCCATTATAAATTCAGCAGACTCTTCGCCAATTTTTTTTAGAATAGTATTACTACCTTTTGTTAACAAATAATTCGTGTAACTTTCTTTTTTATGCGAGATTGCTCGGTCGTAAAGTCTATTAAATAACTCTGAGCATTCATTTGATAATGGAACTTCTTTTTTCTCTATTTCGTTCATAGAAAAATCACTTATTTTATTAAAAAAGCAGCTCCTCTCTCCTGTATGGCATGCGCCTGAACCTTTTTGCTCTATAAATAGAAGTAGGGCATCATTATCGCAATCAAATCTTATTTCTTTAAGGATCTGAATATTACCACTTGTTGCCCCTTTTCTCCAGATTTCAGATCTCGATCTACTCCAATAATGTACCTCTTTTGTTTTAAGAGTTTTTTTAAGTGAATCCATATTCATCCATGCAAACATTAGGATTGATCCATCTAACCAATCTTGCGCGATTGCAGGTATCAATCCATCATTGTTATAGCTAAGATCATTTATAGAAAAATCTGTTGAATTTGTCATTTCGTTCAATGTTTTTGGTTCTTGCTAATTTATCTTCTTAACTTTCACTTGATAATAAAATAATGTCCAATGATTCTTCACACTTTTCATGTTCTAAACGTTATGAGGACTTTCCATGCTCTCACCGACAATGGCAACATAAGGGTCATTGCAGATATATACATGGATACTCAAGAGCATTTACTTTTTGGTTTAAGGCAAAAGAATTAGATCATAATGGATTTATAGTTGATTTCTCAAGCTTAAAACCTTTGGAAAGAAAATTAAGAGATCATTTTGATCATACATTCTTGATTAATAAAGATGACCCATTGTTAAATCATTGGAATGAACTAAATAGTCTTGGCGCCTTAGATTTAAGAGTGATGGAAAATGTAGGGATGGAATATTCCTCAAAATTGATTTGGATTTGGGCAAATGAATATTTGAAAAAAACAGAAGGAGGTAGGGCATGTTGCTGGAAGGCTGAATCCAGGGAAAATAAATCAAATGGAGCATATTTCAAAAAAATTCCTCAATGGTATTAAGATTAATGAATATTTTTACTTTCAATTAATTACAAGTTTATTTTCAGAAACATATATTTCCACCACATTTTTATTTGCATAATGATTTCTTAAAATATTGTTTGCAATATCTGACTCTATTTCTTTTTTAATAATTCTTTTTAATGGCCTTGCCCCATAAAAATGATCAAAACTTTTGTTGATTAAGAAGTTTATCGCTTCATCTGTAATTTCAAGTGATAAGTCCTTTTTTTTCAGTCTTTTTTCTAGATTTTTAAGTTCAATCTTTGCAATTTGAGCTAATTCATCTTTAGTTAAATTATTAAAGATTATAATTTCATCTAATCTATTCAAAAACTCTGGTTTAAAAAATTTTTTTAATTCTTTATCGACAATATTTTTAATTTCTATTTGATTTTCATTCCTTATTGATAAATCATTAATTGATTGACTACCTAAATTACTTGTAAGTACAATGATTGAATTTTTAAAATTTATAATTCGACCTTGTCCATCAGTAATAATTCCATCATCTAATACTTGTAAAAGGATATCCAAAATATCTTTATGTGCTTTTTCTATCTCATCAAGAAGGATAAGTGAGTATGGATTTTTGCGAATTGCTTCAGTTAATTGCCCTCCAGACTCAAAGCCTAAATAACCTGGGGGAGCTCCAATTATTTTACTTACAGAGTGCTTTTCCATATATTCAGACATATCTAGTCTGACAATTGAAGTTGAGCTATCAAAAATAGTATTTGAAGTTACTTTACTTAGTTCGGTTTTGCCAACCCCGGTTGGGCCTAAAAATAAAAAACTTGCGATTGGTCGTTGAGGGTCATTAAGACCAGTTCTTGATCTTTTAATGGAATCTGCAACTATGCTTATAGCATGATCCTGGCCTATTATTTTTTCCTTAAGTGACTTTTCGAGTATTAGTAGTTTTTGTTTTTCTGATTGGCTTAAATCATTTACAGGTATAGAAGTCCATTTTGAGACAACTTCAGCGATGTCGTTAAAATTAACTTCTTGTCTTAAAAGACTTTTTTCACTATCTTTATAATTATTTTTTAGATCATTACTTTTGATTTTTAGTTTATTTTGTAATGATGTAAGAGTCCCATACTCTAATTCTGCAGCTTTATTTAAATCAAAATTTCTCTTGGCTTGATCTATCTTTAATTGCGTGGATTCAATTTCCTCTTTAATATTGCTAATTTCATTTATTTCTCCTTTTTCTTTTTTCCATTGAAAATTTAGTTCACTTTGCTTTTCTTTTAAGATTTTTAATTCTTGGTTTATTTTTTTTAGTCTTTCGAGGGATGAGTTGTCTGATTCTCTTTTTAAAGATAAGTTTTCCATTTCTAATTGTAGAACTTTTCTATCTATCTCATCTATTTCTTCAGGTTTTGATGTGATGATAATATTTAACCTTGAGGCTGCTTCATCTATTAAATCTATTGCTTTATCTGGTAGAAAACGATCATTTATATATCTTTCACTTAAATTAGCAGCTGCCACCAAAGCGTTATCAGAAATCCTTACGCCATGATGAACTTCATATTTTTCTCTTAAACCTCTCAATATTGAAATGGTTGCATCAACTGAAGGAGAATTGATTTGTATCTTTTGAAACCTTCTTTCTAAGGCAGGATCCTTTTCTATATTTTGTTTATGTTCAATTATCGTTGTTGCTCCAATACATCTTAATTCGCCCCTAGCTAGCATCGGCTTTAAAAGGTTACTGGCATCCATGGATCCACCGGTGGCTCCAGCTCCTACAACAGTATGAATTTCATCAATAAATAAAATAATTTTCCCTTCCGACTTTTTGACTTTTTTTAAAACATCTTTAATTCTCTCTTCAAATTCTCCTCGATACTTTGCGCCAGCAAGGAGAGAACCCATATCAAGTGAAATAAGTTGACGATTATTTAAAGAAGTGGGAACGTCGCCATTAATGATTCTTTGAGCTAAACCTTCAACTATTGCAGTTTTCCCAACTCCAGGCTCACCTATTAAAACAGGATTGTTTTTTGTTCTTCTGCTTAAAATTTGGATTGTTCGTCTTATCTCTTCATCTCTACCAATTACAGGATCTAAACGTCCATCTCTTGCTAATTTGGTTAAGTCAATACCAAACTTTTCCAAAGCATTATTTTCTTCATCTTTTTCGTTTTGTACTGTTTTTTCAGTCTTCATTTTTTTTGCAAATTCTAGAAATTCTTGAACTGATTTTTTACCTAAAATTAAACCTCCGCAACTTTTATCATAAATTATTCCATAAATAATGTGTTCTGTAGATATCACTACTTCAGATAATTCATTTTTAATTTGTAGGGCTTTTATAAAGGTTTTTTCCAAACTATTGCCTATAAAAATTTTTTCCTGTTTGGAACCCATAGTCCCTTTTTTATTAATAAGATTTTTTAATTGAATTTCTAACTGCTCTGGGATGATATTATTTTTTTCTAATAAAATATTAATCCACTCAACATTTTCTAAAATTGAAAGTAAAAGATGCTCAGAATCAATGTTTTGATGCTTAGCGATGTAGGCTTTATTTTTGGCAATTAAAAAACATTTCCAGGCAATTTTAGTAAATTCACTTGGAATAATCTTCATTGAATCTTCTAAAAATTTGATGTTACTAAAAATAAAAAAAAAACTACCCAAATTGGGTAGTTTTTTATTTTATTTTAAATTTTCTTATTCAACAACAACCTTGCCTACCATGCCAGCACCTCTATGTGGTTCACAATAGAACTCATAAGTACCAGCTGCAGTAAAGGTCTCCTCCCATGATTCACCTGGTGCAAAAGCTAAGTCTGCATGGCTGTATTCTTCATGGCCGTCAAAAACAGCATTATGTGGAGCAAGCTTGTTATTAATGAATTTAACTGTATCACCTTCGCTTATATTTATAGTGCTTGGTTCAAAAGCAAGCATACCAGCGTCGGTACCGAGTTTAACTTCCACTGTCTGAGCTGAAACTGATGAAATACCAAGACCGAGAGTTAAAATTATTGCAAACAAACTTGCAAAGATTGAACGTAACATAATTAAAATTAACTTTACTTATATTTTACAAGGTATGGGTTACTAAATCGTGAGAATTTTAAAGGATATTACATCTTTGGTAACTTTGATACTTTAATAACTTTATTTAAAGTTTTAGCATAACTTGTTAATCCAAAAGTCTCAGGTCTAGTAATGGGTTTATGGTCGAAATCATATTTTTTTATGCTAAAACTATCCCAATTAGTTGTTTGTATTGGTAAAACTTTTAATATTATTTTTATAATTCTTTTACTCAATCTGATAGAAAAATACCTTTTTAATTGATTCTTTTTTAATAAAGTAACTAAAGCCTCATCAATAGTTATGAATTTCTGACCAAGGACAAATTTTTTAAAACCTCTGCTTTTGCCTCTATAGGTCTCACTTATCAAATAACCACATATTTGGGCAATATCCTTTGCATGAATAAAATGAAATTTTGAATCCAGCTTAAAAAATCTTGCTATCCAAAGCCACTTACTTGCTTCTAAAAGTCCAGAAGTTAAATAACTAACAGGAAAATAACTTTTATCTTCCAAAGTTCCCCCAAATACTAAGGTGGGAAAAACTACATCAGTTATTTCAGAAAATTCACTTTTTTTGAGGTTCTCATAGCAAAGATATTTTGTTTGAATGTATTCGGTACCATAAATCAAAGCTTCTTTCATTAATTTAGTGTTTTTATCCAAAATACTTGCAGTTGAGAAATAAATAATTCTCTCAATGCAATCTCTGTTAAGCATTAATATTAAATCTTCAAATGCTTTTACATTTACTTCATAGGCTCTTTTGGGATCACCCCATGCTGTAGCAGTGTGCACTATATAATTAATACCTTTGATCTTATCATGAAATTTTTTAGATTCTCTTATGTCACAAGTCAAAAGCTTAATTCTTTTATTGGTTTTTATTTCATCCGATAACTTATTGGGATCACGAATCATCAAAAAAATCGAAAAATTACTGTTATTTAAAAACCAATCAATAAGGTATTGGCCTACACAGCCATTTGCACCAGTAATTAATAATTTTTTAGTGGCCAAAATGTTTTAATAAGATAAGTTTTTACTATGTTCAAAAAAGGTTCTTGCGTTTGATTCTGGCGTGCCTGGTAAAATACCATGGCCTAAATTTAGTATATATTTTCTGCCTTTTATTTTTTCAAAGGTTTCATCAATTCTTCTTTTAATAGTATCTTCATCACCAAACAAAATACCTGGGTCAATATTTCCCTGAATTCCTATATTGTTTGGAATTCTTTGAGATGCTTCTTCAATATCAACAGTCCAGTCTAAGGAAATAATATCAACGCCTGTTTTCGCCATCCTCTCAATAACGCCTGCGCTTCCAGATATGTAAAGAATGATAGGAGTATTAGGAAATTCTTTTTTCACAATGTCAACTACCTTCTTTTGATAAGGACCTGCAAAAGTATCATAATCTTGGGGACTCAATTGACCTGCCCATGAATCAAAAATCTGTACAACCTGGGCTCCAGATTTTATTTGGAATTTTAAATATTCTCCAATTGAAACGGCAAAGTGATCTAAGAGCTTATGTAACATTTTCGCCTCACGAAAAGCCATTGCTTTAATAATCGAATAATTCTTACTGCTTTTACCTTCAACAACATATGCAGCGAGAGTCCAAGGTGCACCAACAAAGCCTAATAATGTTGAATCTTCATTAATATCTCTCCTAAGTGATTTTAGGACTTCCCCAACAAATCCTAGACTTTCAGATGGATTTAATTCTCTTAATTTAGATATCTGATCTATATTTCTAATTGGATCTTCAATAATAGGGCCTTTACTTTCTATTATTTCAAAATTTATTCCCATCCCTGGGAGAGGAGTAAGTATATCAGAAAATAAAATAACACCGTCAGGTTTAAAAGCATAATAGGGTTGCATTGAAATTTCATATGAAAGTTCAGGATTCTCAGATCTTTCTCTGAAACTTGGATATTTTTCTCTCAAGTCCCTATAAATCTTCATATACCTTCCTGCTTGTCTCATCATCCATACAGGAGGTCTACTGATTTTGTTTCCTAAGGCAGCACTTAAGAGTAATGGCAAATTTTCACCCATTTTAAATTTTAAAAATTGTTTAAATTAAAATCTTTAACTTAAAAATAATACAACGTAAGTATGATTAAATTCATATCAAAATTATTTTGTGAAATAATATTGTATGAAAAGAAAGTTTTCTAATTATTAATAAACTTAAAAACGCTTACGCTTAGGGGAGGTAAAGATAGATCAAGTGCATTTTTATAATTATGAATCTCGTAATTTATTGAATTTTTACCTCCGAAATTACCTTTATTACTGCCTCCATATTTCGAGGCATCAGAATTAAATATTTCTTTATAAAAACCATTCAAAGGCACCCCTATTTTATAGGATTCATGAGTATTAGGGGTAAAGTTTGCGACTATTATCAACCATTCATTGGTCTCATTTTCTCGCCTCATAAAGCTTATGACAGAATTCTCTCTATCATTACAATCTATCCATTGAAATCCATATGGATCAAAATCATTTTTCCATAGAGATGGCTCATTTTTATAAAGTTTATTTAAATCATCAATTAAATTTCTAATACCTATATGTGGTTCGAATTGTAAAAGATCCCATTGTAAATCATCCCAAACATTCCATTCCTGTCTTTGTCCAAATTCCATACCCATGAAAATTGTTTTTTTACCTGGATGCGTCCACATATATGTCAATAAAGCTCTTGTGTTGGCATATTTTTTCCAGTCGTCACCTGGCATCTTGTGTAATAAGTGACTCTTCCCATGTACAACTTCGTCATGGCTTAGTGCAAGCATGAAATTTTCTGTGTAGTTGTAAGTTATGGAGAAAGTTACGCTATTTTGATGGAATTGTCTAAACCAAGGATCTATCTCAAAATAATCGAGCATATCATGCATCCAACCCATGTTCCACTTCAAATTAAAACCTAAGCCACCGATGTCAGTAGGTTTGGTAACCATTGGCCAAGTGGTAGATTCTTCCGCGATAGAGAGAGCTCCAGGGAAATGCTGAAATAACACATGATTAGCTTGTTGAAGGAATTTTACAGCCTCAATATTCTCATTGCCACCATGTTCATTTGGTATCCACTCTCCGTCAGGACGAAGGTAATCTTTATATAGCATTGATGCCACAGCATCAACTCTAATACCATCTATATGAAATTCTTCAAACCAATAAACAAGATTAGCAACTAAAAAATTTCTAACCTCATTTCTACTGTAGTTAAAAATTAAAGTACCCCATTCTTTATGCTCCCCTATTCTTGGATCTGCGTGCTCATATAAATGACATCCATCAAAGAAAGCTAATCCATGCTTATCCTTAGGGAAATGTCCTGGTACCCAGTCTAGAATGACCCCAATTCCCTCTTGATGACACTTGTCGATAAATGCTTTGAACTCATTGGGAGTTCCATATCTACTTGTTGGCGCGTACCAACCTGTGACTTGGTAACCCCATGAACCATCAAAAGGATGTTCAGATATCGGCATTAATTCTATATGTGTGAAACCTCTTTCTTTAACGTATGGAATTAACTTATCAGTGAATTCAGGATAAGTTAAGAGTCTTGTTCCAGGCTTCAAGTCAGCTGCTGGGACAGGAGTCCTATCTTTGCCATTTTTATCTGTATAAAAATCTTGATCTGATGCATGTAACCAACTCCCAAGATGCATTTCATAAACTGAAATAGGTTTGTTAATCTGGTTTGAAGAATCCCTTTCTTTCATCCACTTTTTATCACTCCAAGAGAAATTATTTAGTTTTGAGACTACAGATCCATTTTGAGGTCTAATTTCATGTAAAAATCCATATGGATCTGATTTCTCATAAATATGACCTTCCTGGGTTCTGATCTCATATTTATATATATCGCCCTCTCTCATAAAAGGGATAAATAACTCCCAGATACCTCCTAATCTTTTTTGCATTGGATGATGCCTTCCATCCCAAGAATTTATATCACTTATAACTGATATGCTTTTAGCATTTGGTGCCCAAATACCAAACATTACTCCTTCAATATCGTTTATCGATGTTAAATGAGCTCCTAATTTTTTCCATATATGATGATGATTGCCTTCTGCAAAAAGATGCCTATCAACCTCTCCCAACCATTCTTCTCTAAAAGCCCATGGATCTCTTTGTGAATGATTTATTCCTCCTCTTAGGACATTTACTTCATAGTTGGTTTCTGGATTTTCATCAACTATAACCTCAAAGAGCCATTTGTGATTTGGTGTATTGGTTTTAAGAATTTTATTTTTAAATACAATTGAAACTTCTTCTGCTTCGGGCATCCAAACTCTTATTACCCAATTATTTTCAACAAAATGTGGTCCTAGTAGTTTTAGAGGATTATCATTGCAACAATTTTCAAGGTTAGAAGCTTCTGATTTAATCCAGTCTAATTGCAGTTGTTGAGTCATGACTGGTTTCTATTTAAGGGTTAAGCTTATCAAATTTTTGTGCTCTTTTATGAATATTATTCAAAAAAAAGGGTTGATTTTCATAATTGTTTTACTTAAATCAAAATTCAAAGTTATGATTTGATGGTTTATTGTGACTTGTCCACATTGTTTACTATCAAATCCTGGATTTACACCTATTGCTGGCCAAGCAGATGCTGATAATGACAAACGAAGCTTGCATCCTTTTGAAACACTTATGTTAACAGGCTGAAATTCAATTCTATATATTTTGCTCTGATCATTTTTGAAACCTTTTACTCTCAAAAAGCCTGTTGAGAATTGGTTGATTATATCCTCATCTTTATCTATCAAAGATAAAGCTAAGCAAATATCAAAAGATTCTTGATCACTTTTGATTGCGGTAAAAAGGATTGGTATACCTGATAAGTGTATTTTTTCTTTTAAAAAATGGGTTTGAAAAACAGCAACATCAAGCCTTCTATCAATATTTTTTCTATTAAACATACCTGGATTTTTTCCTAAATGTCCTCCATTTGATGGAACGGGTCTCCACGGATCATGAACTATCGAGACAAAACCAGAACCATTATTGCCACGAGATAAACTACCGTCAATAACTTCAACATTTGCAAGACCTTCACTGATTAAAGAAAACTCATAATTAAGTGATTTATTTTCAATATTATCCCAACTATTTGATGATATATTCCATATTTTTTTATGATTAAACGAGTTAGATTTTAAATCCCCTTTATTTTGTAGGTGGGTATTGAAAAAATCTAGTAAAAGATGTTGTGAGTTTACCCACCAATCAAGATGAGTTGAATCACTTATTACTATCTCAGGATCGCCCCCTACATCTTTTGATCTTTTATATAGATCAAAAGCCCCTCTAAGGTGCGGATCCCATAATCCGCCTAAAATCAACATTGGTTTTTTAAGCCATGCAGAAATAGGTTTTATATCTTCAAAAGCATTATTTTTGTTAAGTTCATCAAGCCATTTAATAATAAAGTTTTCAGGATCAAATTCTTTTAAAATGTCTAATCCATTTATTAAGTGAGTATTTGTCTCAAAAGATGATCTAATCTTTTCCCATCCTTTAATATTTTTTTCTCTTTTCATTCTTAATGCTGCAATTTGTAATGCCCATGAAATATTGTTATGCCATAAAAAAGCATCTCCATGAGCACACCAATGCTCTTTAATCTTTAATCCTGTCATTGCTGGAGAAAGACAATCCGGAGGTTTAGAATATTCTTCTCCTGTTAATTGAGTTAATCCTTGGTAGGAAAATCCGTATAAGCCAAGTTTCCCATTACAATTTTCTAGGGACCTTACCCATTCATGTGTTTCGGAAGTATCTGAGGCTTCTTGTGAAAATCCTTTGAAAATTCCTTCAGAATCTCCCTGCCCTCTTACATCTTGTATTACGACCATATATCCCTTTGATGCCCACCAAGATGGATGAGCATATGTAATTGTAGAAGCTATCTCTCTTCCGTAAGGTTGCCTCATTAACAGTGCAGGCCAAGGACCTTTTCCTGATGGCAACCAAATTCGAGATATTAATTTAACACCATCTTTTAATTTAATGTATTCATCGAAAACTTTTTTGTTTATCATTCAGTTACTAAAAAACTTTTGGGCAATGTAAACCTATGACATAAATAGATAATATTTCGGCATTTAAGGGACTTAATTCAGTTTTCCATTTTTTAGAGACATATGTTATTGCTAAATCTGAATTAGCTGAAATTCCTTTTGAGTTAAGTGCCTTAAACTTTGAACATAACTCTATTGCATTTTTAGGATTTTTTTTAACGCTTTCTAATAAATTAGTTTGCGAATAAATCGGGTCAGAAAGCGCTAATAATAAAACAAAAGAATAAAAAAGGTTCTTATACATCTTTTTAGCAATATTTTATAATTTTACAATAAAGTTATTGCTTTAAAAATAAAGAATTATTTAGATAATTTTTTTGCTCTTAAAATCCAGATCTTCATTGAGGATAAATCAAGCTTTGATTGTGTTCTAATATTTAAATTTCTTTCCAACCTTCCAATCTTTTTTTTAAGACTTTCAGGATTTAAGTTAGATAAGGTTTTGATATTTCCTACACCGCAATGAAGAAGTAAAGAAGCTTCATGGGGTAATAGATTGAGATCTATTACAAAAATTGCTATGGCTCTGATTTTTATTAATCTACTTTCAGTGCATAATAAGTCTGCTTTTATAATTTTTTTTATTTCAGAATCAGATAAATTTCTTATTTTCTGCCATGAGTCGAAATTATTTTTTATTAGAAATTTTTTCTCATGTCGAAAGTTAATTGGAAGAATTATAAGATTATTTTTATTATTCATTCACAGAATCATCAGTAATAAAACTTTTCTCAACCTCGCCAATAACAATAGGTTTGCTAACTCCTTCTGAAATTTTTTCTAAACGTCTTATTCTAATTTTAACTGTTCTTCCAGATCGACTCCCTTTTTTCAAGTTAGATGATATTTGTTCCAATGTAGGATCAATTGATTCAATTGGAAATTCTTGATCAGCTTTAGTTATTATTAAGTCAGACCCATTATCGTAAACTATTGGTAAATACACTGCCCCCTCTATTTTTATATTTTCACTATAACTTTGTAAAAAAGCCCAGCTAAATATTGATAGGAGGAAAGAAAAAATTGTCGCTCCCGTTAAGCGAAACTTTAATGGGAAATTAAAGAAAAAGGTTATTAAAGTGATGAAAAAAAGTATTCCACCAATTATTCCAAATATTTTTGGTGTTGACTCTAATAGTTCAAAAAAAGACATTTACTGGCTTTAGTCGATTTAATTTCTTATATTTTGGTAGACTACTCTATTTTCGGTTCATAGTTTGAAAAATAATGAATTTCAGAAAATAAATAAAAGTTTTGTCACTGTTTTGTCATTATTTACGGTAGGATTTTTTTGTACAGCTTTATCAACGCGATTATCACAGAATTTTTACGAATCTAAAAAAACTAATTTAGAGAAAATACTAAAACGTAATTTAAATAAAAATTTTAATCTTGGAGACTTTTCTGGTTTAAGGTTTTTAGGATTTTCAGTTTTGAATACAAAGATTGTAGATATTGAAATACCAGACTCAAAGATTGAAGCTGAAAATATGTATGTAAGATTTATGCCTATAAGATCTTTTCTTAATAGGGAATTGGTGTTTAGCCT